>DDSA01000044.1:26547-122673 GCA_002343715.1 Phycisphaerales bacterium UBA2402
GAACATCGGGAAGTCGACCACCCAGAGAAAGTTCCAGGGACCGCCCTCGGCGCCCGGCTTGGGTACAAGCCCCATGTCGCGGGCGACCTTCTGGCGCAGTTCGCCGAAGGCCTTGGTGGCGACGGCGTAGGTGTCGGCGATGAACAGGACGGTGTCGCCAGGCTTCAGGCCCAGAGCATCGAATAACTCCGCCCTGACGGGTTCGAGGTGCTTGGCGATGCCCGTCTCGAAGACTCCCTGGGCGTTGACCTTGACCACGGCAACGCCGCCCGCGCCGAAACCGGCGACGAACGGTGTGTATCCGTCTGTCATTTTCCGAGAGAGTTTCTCCGCGCCGCCGGGTACGACGAGCGCTTTGACCACGCCCCGCTTGCTGCTGTAACGGGGTCGATCCGCGCCTTTCGAGAGTGCCTCCTTGAAGAACGTGATCTCGGTCCTGGCGGCGATGTCGCTGATGTCCCTGATCCGAAGGTCGTAGCGGGTGTCTGGACGGTCGATGCCGTAGTTCTCCATCGCTTCGCGGTACGTCATCCGCTGCATGGGGGGCACGGTGTAGCCGGTCATCTCGCCCCAGAGGCGGCGGACGAAGCCCTCCATCATCTCCATGACCTGATCGCGCCGCACGAAGGACATCTCAAGGTCGATCTGGGTGAACTCCGCCTGGCGGTCGGCACGGGGGTCCTCATCGCGGAAGCAGCGGCAGATCTGCATATACCGGTCGCAGCCGCTGACCATCAGGATCTGCTTGAAGAGCTGCGGCGATTGCGGGAGCGCGTAGAACGTGCCGGGCAGGTGCCGGTTGGGCACGAGGAACTCACGCGCTCCTTCGGGCGTGCTCTTGTACAGGATCGGCGTCTCGATCTCGAGAAAACCATTCTCGTCGAAGTACCGACGGGTCACCTGGTACAACTTGTGCCGGGCCGCCAGCACCCGCTGCATCGCGGGACGGCGGAGGTCCACATAGCGATAGTTCATCCGGAACTCTTCGGCGGGCAGTTTGCCGAAATCATCCGGAAGGAATGGCGGATTGTCGGTCTTGTTCAGGACCTCCAGCCGCGTCACGACGATCTCGACCTTGCCGGTCGGCAGTTTGGGGTTCTCACCGCCGATACGGATTCGCACGCTGCCTTCGACGGCGATCACGTCCTCGTTGCGGAGTTTACGCGCCGCCTCCATGGTCGCGGCATCGATCCCGTCTTCGGGATCGAAGACGAGTTGGGTGATGCCGAAACGATCGCGGAGATCGATGAAGACCAATCCGCCATGGTCGCGATAGGAGTTCACCCACCCATTCAGGCGGACGGTCAGACCAACATCTGCCTCGCGGAGTTGGCCGCAAGTGTGCGTGCGAAGAATCATAAATTCATTCCAGGGTAAAACAGGGGACGGATGGTAGGGGAGGGGAGCATGGACCCCGCCCGAAGGCACCCTATCGCCGATTACTTAATCTCGTATTCCTCGGGTTTGAGGGGGAATGTGGGGCCGGGAACTTCGCCGAGTCTTCTGGCGTAGTCCAGAACGGCTTTACTCGTCGGATCGATGAAATAAGCCATGCGAACACGCCGCACTTCCTGCCGCTTGTCGCCCACAGACGCATAGAAGTTCGCGAGCGCCAACTGTGGCCCGATGTTCAGCCCCTGATCAATCTTGGCGGCGGTGAGGAGCGCTTCCTTGGCCTCATCGGGGTTGCCGATCCTGGAGGACCATTCTCCGAGTCGGATGTAATCGCTGACACGGCCACGCTCCGCGGCGTAGCGGCGGAGGATGAGCAGGAGGGCGTCCCGCTCCCCCGAATCGTACAGAGCCTGGGCGTACGCATTGAGGTAGTCGTCATTGAGCGGCTTGACATCGAGGCAGATATTGAGCTCCTCGACCGCCTTCCTCGGCTGCCCCGCCCCGATGTACGCAAGGGCCAGTTCGTAGCGCACCCTGTGCTCCTCGGGTTTTCTGGCGACATACTCGCCCAGATCGGCGATGGCCTTGTCGTACTGGCCGGTTTTGGAGGCGAACTCGCCGTCCTTCAGGATGACGTGGAGCGGCCGTTGACCCCCGCAAGCGCAGCAATGAACCGCGATGCCGACCAGCAGGGCAGCCCGAATGACAAGCCGAATGATTGATTCAATGGACATGGGGGCGGATAGTAGCGGATCGGCGGGGCGTGCGCCCCGCGGACGCCGACGCCCCCCTCTACTTCCCGAACCCGGCGGTCAAGAGTTTCACCCGTTGCGGGGGCGTCAGAACATCCGTCAACCTGCGGACAAAATCGCGTTGAAGGGCCGGCGTTGGTTGACCCAAGGACTGTTGAGCGAACTCGAGCGCAATCGCGCGGATGCGTTCCTCCTGCTCCGGTGTTGCCTCGATGAGTTTGATGGTCTCGTCAAGCCTCGCGGCCCGCGCAGCGACGATCCGGTCGTACGAGCGCTTCAACTCCAGACCGAGGCCCAGAAGCCGCTCCGCGGCGAGTGCCTGCGCTCGAGTAGACCGCGGGCCCGATCCGATCTTGCCAGCGGCGTTCCCCGGGGATCGGGACGCTTCTTCGAGCAGCGCCTCGTTGTATTCCTTCGCGAGCGTTTTCATCGAAGCCGCGTTGGCTGGTGAGAGGCACGCGGCCAGTTCATCGGCGAGCGAACCGTGCGCTCGCAACGGCCGCAGCGCCTCGGACCACTCTCGGAGCAGCGCGAGTCTTTCCGAGCGGTCCGCATCGCGGAACCCTTGAAGTTTCAGCAGCAACGGGATGTTCGAGGCGACTGCCTGATCGATGATGGCGGCCCGTTCCGACAGGACCTGGCCAGTGAGTTTTTTCTCATTCTCACTCAGAACAAGAACAGCCAAGGCCGCCTCTTCTGGGGAAGTTTCGAGCCGTTCCACTCGACCGTTGAATCCTCGCTTGACCAGGGACACACGGGCCTGTTCGATCTCGACGCGCGGGCCTGCCAACGCGGATCGCTCCTGCGGTTCGGTTCTGGAGGGCTGCGAGGCGGTCGCGGCAAGAGCCAGTATCGGCGAGAACAGGAAAATGGTGCGCGTGGTGCTCGGCATGTTGCTTCTCCGTACCTCAAGCATAAACGGATGACTCCGCGGTTGATTGCGAGGAGCAAACCGGAAACGGAATGCCCGGAAATCCTCGGCATGTCCCTCTGGCCCGGCGGGCCGGTGACTGATATCCTCGCCCTTCATCAGGCGGCCGGATTCTCCGGTTCCGCCCGCAAACGGGAGAATACCGATGGGTCTTCTGAAAGAGTTCAGGGAGTTCGCACTCAAAGGCAACGTGCTCGACCTCGCTGTAGGTGTCATTATCGGCGGGGCGTTCGGCAAGATCGTCTCGTCCATGATCGATGACATCATCATGCCGATCGTGAATATGCGGGGCCAGGTCGACTTCACCAACAAATACTTCGGCCTCAACGAGCGTGTGCGCAACGCCATCGACGCCGCGGCTCAGGCGGGCACGCCGCTGGGATTGGCCGACGCCCGCAGGTTCGGGCCGGTTATCGCGTACGGAAGTTTTATCACCATCCTCATCAACTTTCTGATCCTCGCGGCGTGCATCTTCCTCGTCGTCAAGATGTTCAACACGGCCCGCCGTAAGTTCGAGAAGGAGCAGCCTTCCGCTGCGCCCGCCGGACCAACACCGGATCAGAAACTGCTGACCGAGATCCGCGACCTGCTCGCGGCGAAGCGCTGAGGCGCTTGGCACGATGACGCCGGCTCTCACACCGGCGGGCACCGCGTCCAGAAACGCGCCCAGTTGCCCCACGCGAACGCCTCGACCTCGGCATCGGTCCAACGGCGTGCGGAGAGTGTTTCGCACAGCAGACCGAGGTCCCGGGGCGAGTTGATGCCTTCGGGCATCATGGCGGCGGAGAACCCGCCGTCCATATCGCTGCCCAGGCCGATGTGCGCGCGGTCGCCGATGATGTCGCAGACATGGTCGGCGTGCGCGGCCCATTCATCCAGCGTGGCGCGGCGGTCGCGCCGCGCGCCCGCGATGATGAACGGTGAAAACACGTTCAGCCCGATGATCCCCCCGCGACGCGATATCTCGCGGATGGCGTCATCGGTCAGGTGACGCTGGCGACGCTCTCCATCGGTATCGATCAAGGCCCGGCAGTTGCTGTGCGACGCGATGATCGGCCGATCGGTCGCCGCGAGGAGTTGCGCGAACGCGGCATCGCTCAGATGGCTTGCATCATGCACAACGCCGAGGCGGTCCATGGCTCTTACAAGTGCTCGACCCAGACTGGTCAGTGGTTCATCGGTGGTGTTCCCTCCGGCGTAGCGGGAGGACTTCGCCCAAGCCATACCGATGGCCACCACACCCCGCTCAACCCACCAGGGAAGTTCATCGGGGGACGCGATCGGATCGGCGCCTTCGATCAGGATGCCGATGGCTAACGGGCCGGGTCCGGACGGGAGACACCCGCTTACCCACCGCCGAACCAACCCCTCGCGCTCCCATTGGTCGTAGACCTCCAGCTGCTCTCGCCCCCTCCGCCCCGCCGCGGCCGCATCTCCCCCCGGATAACCCACGGCATCGGCGCCATCGGCTTCGGTAAATATGGTGGCCAGGCAGGCCGAAATCCCGCCCGCCGCGAGGCTGGGGAGCGTGACTGCGGCGGGCAGAAAATCCCCGCCGCAGCCGGAGAGATCGGCGCAGCGCATGTCTCGACCGACGCACGCCAAGCATGCGAGGTCGAGGTGGGCGTCGAACCAACGGGTGGGCATGAAGGATGTTACGCCCGCTATGCTTTTCCATGCCCAGTGATCGACTCGACGAATCGACCGACGACTTCAGCCTGACCTGTCCGTACGACGGCCAACGGATGGAGAAAGTGGAAGCGGGGACGTTCACCATCGACCGTTGCGCTTCGTGCGGCGGCTTGTGGTTTGATATGGCCGAGTTGCAGCGGTTTATCGCGCACGGACTTCCCGCTGATGAGGTGGACACATCTCCACGGCGCACGGGCGAGCGTGCCCACGCGGGGGCGAAGTACAAATGCCCGAGAGATCACTCCGACCTCATTCTCATGACCGATGCCCGGCAGGCCCATGTGAAGTTCCACTCCTGCACCGTGTGCGGGGGGATCATGCTCGATGCGGGCGAACTCAAGGACTTGAGCGAGTTGACCCTGAAAGAGCGTGTCAAAGCCTTCTTCAACATGTAGCAGATTGCCGATTCATTAGTGCCACGGATTGAATAGGCGGGTTATCCGCCTTGTCTGCCGGGACCAAGGCTCGCTGGACATGCCAAGAACCAACCGAAATCCGCCGGGCGACGTTCCGAACCAAGTGCGCTGATGAGTGACGTACAGCCGCACGATTACCGTACATCCTTGCCCGATTTCACGCGGGCAGAACGGGTCTATCGCTGGGTTGAGTTTCTCACTTTGTTTGGAGTGCTTCCGGCGCTCTTCTGCTTCCGTTCGTTCCACATCCCGCTACCGGTCTTGCTCCTTTCCGCCGGGCTGACGTGCTGGATCATGCTCCGTCGTGATCCCACGTTCGACCGGACACCACTCTGGAACGTGCCGGGCTTTCTCCGCGGCCTGCCGGGAGTAATCGCCCTGTGGCTGGCCGGTGCCGCGGTGCTGGCGGCGGGGGTGCTGCTGGTTGCTCCGGATAAGTTCCTCGACTTTCCTCGACAACGGCCGGGGCTGTGGCTGGCTGTGATGATCTTGTACCCGCTGGTATCGGTCTATCCGCAGAACATCGTGTACCGGGTCTTTGTCTTTCACCGCTACGCACCGCTCTTCCGAACGCGGGCCGGTATCGTGTGGGCATCGGCCCTGGCTTTCTGCTTCGGGCACATCATCTTTTTGAACCCGCTGGCGTTGATCCTCACCCTCGTCGGCGGGCTGATCTTCGCGCATACCTATGAACGCTATCGCTCCGGGCTGCTGGTTTCCTTCCAGCACGCGCTGTTCGGTTGTCTGGTCTTCACCGTCGGCATGGGGAAAAGTCTGTACCTCGCGGCGGTCTCCGCCGGGGCACGCTAATCCCCAACGGTGTTGGCCCGACAGCAACTACACTGGGCCATGATCCCGCTCGCACTCGTCGCCGCGTGTATCGTGCTGCAGCCAGCGAAGGTTGGAGAGCGACTCCGAGCCGTATCGCCCGATGAACTACGTGCGAACGTCGAGGCCTTGTCGAACTTCGGCACGCGTCACACTCTCTCCGACACGACGTCCCCGACGCGGGGCATCGGGGCCGCGAGAGAGTGGATCAAGACGCGGTTCGAGTCATACAACCCTCCGGGCGGGTCGCTGCGTGTCGAGTTCGAGGAACTGAAGGTGCCGCCGGGTATTCGCGTGCCCAACGGGGCCACGGTGGTGAATGTCGTGGCCACATTGCCCGGCACACGCCCGGAGTCCGTTCGCAGGCTCTACTACATCGTGGGTCACTACGACAGCCGAAATCACGAAGCCCTCGACGCTTCGGGTGATGCGCCCGGCGCGAACGACGATGCCAGCGGCACCGCGGCGGTGCTGGAGGCGGCCCGGGTGCTGGCCGCGCACCCGCTCGAGTCGACGATTGTGTTCCTCTGCACGGCGGGCGAGGAGCAGGGCTTGCTCGGTGCCAAGGGGCACGCGGAAAATCTGGCCGCAAGGAATGGACCTCGCGTATGGGGTGTGCTGAGCAACGACATCGTGGGCGACCCGTTGGGAGAACTGGCGATCCCCGCGGCGAGGGTGATGGCCAAGAAGCATGCGGGCAAACCTCTTACCGCAGAAGAGGACGAGTTGGTCGCGTCCGCGAAAGAGGCCCGTCGCGTGGTGAGAGTGTTTTCCGAAGGTCTTCCACGCACCTCCGACCCACAGGCGCTGTCCCGCATCCGCTCGAACTCTGCGGAGTACGACTCGCCGAGCCGGCAGATCGCACGGTATATCGCGTCGATCGCGGAACTCGAAAGGACAGACGTTCAGCCCCGCATCATCTACAGGCCCGACCGCTTTCTTCGGGGCGGGGACCACTCGGCTTTCAACGAGGCCGGGTTCGCGGGGGTGCGTTTCACGGTGCCGCACGAGGACTACTCCCGCCAGCACGTGGGCGTGACGGAGCGCGACGGCGTGCCGTACGGCGATCTCGCGTCCTTCGTCGATGCGGAGTACCTTGCGGGCGTCACGCGGCTCAACCTGGCGGCGCTTATCCACATGGCCAACGCCCCGTCAACGCCGGCCAACGCCAGGATCAACACCAAACAACTGGAAACCGGCACGACCATCCGCTGGGAGAGAAGCCCCGAGACCGACACCGCCGGGTACGAAGTGGTTTGGCGCGATACCACCGACTGGCAATGGCGGCACGTCAAGGATGCTGGAAACTCGACCGAACTGATCCTCCCGCTCAGCAAGGACAACGTTTTTTTCGGCGTCCGCGCGTACGACACCGACGGCTTCCGAAGCCCGGTGGCGTTTACGATGGACTCGCGGGAGTAGAAGGTCGCGACAAGGAAACAGCGGGTGAACAGGGGGCAGCAACCGGCGAAACTCGTGCCCGCCGAATCGGAATCAGATGTACGCTCAGAGCCTTCTTTTCAATCTTTTCTCCGGAACTCACCATGCCCGCGGACACCATCGATTTCAACATCATCGGCGAAGACCTCCAGGCTGTTGTGGTCACGCTCGACCCGGGCGAGGCTGCTGTCGCCGAGGCGGGCGCCTTCCTCTATTCCCAAGACGGGATCGAGATGGGCACGCATCTCTCCATGAAGAAAGACGCGGGGGGTATCCTCGGCCGTCTCTTCGAGGCCGGGAAGCGCGTCCTGACCGGCGACTCGTTCTTTGTCACGTTCTTCACCAACAACACCCGCGACCGCCGCGATGTGGCGTTCGCCGCGCCCTACCCCGGGCGGGTCATGCCGATCGAACTCGCTGATTACGGCGGTCAGATCACCTGCCAGAAAGACTCGTTCCTCTGCGCGGCCCGGGGCGTGGAGGTCGATATCGCGTTCAACAAGCGCATCGGCGCGGGCCTCTTCGGCGGGGAAGGATTCATTCTCCAGAAACTCAGTTCACCCAGCGGCCGCGGCATGGCCTTTCTGCACGCCGGGGGCACGCTCGTCGAGCGCACGCTCGGCCCCGGCGAGATACTCCGCGCGGACACGGGATGCCTGGTCGGGTTCGAACGGACCGTGGACTACGACATCCAGATGGTGCCCGGCATCAGGAACAAACTCTTCGGCGGTGAAGGGCTGTTCTTCGTCAAACTGACAGGGCCGGGCAGAGTCATCCTCCAGACATTGCCCTTCTCCCGCCTGGCCGACCGCATCATCGCCGCCGCCCCCAGCGCGGGCGGGAAGAGCGTCGGCGAAGGGAGTGTGCTGGGCGGGATCGGGCGGCTCCTTGACGGCGACAACTCTTGAGCGATCCGCGTGGATCGTGGTACGATCCGCTGCCGTGCAGAACACCGACCGTGCTCTTCTCCGCATCCTCCGCGACCTTGCGGCGCAACGGGGTATCCGCATCCACGCCATCGGCGATGGTTGGATTCTGCAACTCTCGCGCGGTAAGACCGTGCGTCATATCTACGGATATGCCTTTGATCTCAACGCCGCGGCGACGCACCAGATCGCCTGCGACAAGGCGGCGACCTCCGAAGTCCTGAAGGCCCGCGGACTTTCGCAGATCCCCCACCGCCTGTTCCTGCACCCCTCGATGGCCCGTTTCGTCCAGCACAAGGGGAACTGGGCGGAGATGCTGGCCTACTGCGAAGCCGCGGCGTGGGATGTCGTGGTCAAGGAGAACACGGGAACAGGCGGGCGGGGAGTTCTGCGAGTCCGCAACCCCGTCGAACTGGAGCAAGCCGTCTACGCGCTCTTCGCCCGCACCAACTCCATCGCGCTCTCGCCCTATTGCGAGGCTCGCACCGAGTGTCGCTTCATCGTGCTCGGGGGCCGCTGCGAACTCGCCTTCTCGAAAGTACGACCGACCGTCACAGGCGACGGACGCTCCACCGCTCTCGAACTGCTCGCACGCCGTATCACAACGGGAGGACTGACCGGTGATATCCGCCGCCTCGTCGAGAACCTCGAAGAGGACGCCGCCCACGCGTTAGCCGCGGTGCCACCTGAAGGGACGGAGTTCCTCCTCAACTGGCGGCACAACCTGGGCCAGGGGGCGGTCGGCACCCCCATCGATCCCGCAACGCAGCCCGAAGTCACACGCCTGGCACTCGCCGCGGCGGCGGCTCTGAACCTTGAGTTCGGGAGTGTGGACATCCTCCTCACCGGCGATGGCCCACGCGTGCTCGAGATCAACGCGGGCGTCATGATGGAGTTCGTGATCCGCGGCCTGCCCGACGGGGAAACGACCGCCCGAAGGATTTACGCCGCGGCGTTGGACCGGATGTTTGTCGAGAATGAAGAAGTGGCTCGCGACGGGTAATCTATGCACCCGTGCAGAACGATGTCAGCGGCCTGATGGTTAGCGGTGAAAGCGTTCCGTATCCGCGCGGCCTTCAAAACAACACCCAGTATGCTCAGTCGATGGTGAAAACCGGATCTCGAACTTTGTTGGCGATACATCCTCCGATGGACTTCGAGCCGCAAAAGACTCGAGTCTCGGGTGCTGGAGACACGGGAAACGCATGTTCGACGCTCATTCCGCGTGGAAGGCAAACAACCCCGCCCCCGCTACACTCGCCGCACCCGGAGATTCGATTGAAGCCTACTGCACCCTTTATCGCTTTCCTCCTGGCCGCCGCAGCGGTGGCTCAGGACCGCCCCATCGCCGTCATCAACGCCCGGTTGATCCCGATCGCCGGCGCGGAAGTGCCGAGTGGTACATTGTTGGTACACAAGGGGAAAATCATCGCCGCGGGTGCGACGGTGACGATCCCGCCCGATGCGGAGCGCATCGACGCGGCGGGCAAGACGATCATGCCCGGGCTGGTGGACACGCACAGCCACATCGGCGGCATCTCGGGAGCGGACGGATCAGGGCCGATCCAGCCTTCGGTGCGCGTGTACGACTCGCTCAATCCTTTTGATCCGGGATTCGGTCGTGCCCGTGCGGGCGGGCTGACCGCGATGAACATCATGCCCGGCTCGGGGCACCTGCTGAGCGGGCAAACGGTCTATGTCAAGCCGCGGCCCATCAGCCGCGGCAAGGACCCGAATACCGCGGGCCCCACCATCGAGGCCCTCTTCATCCGAGACGCCGCGGGAAAGCCGATGGGCGGGATCAAGATGGCCAACGGCACCAACTCCATCCGCGAAGCACCCTTCCCCGGCACGCGGGCGAAGTCCGCCGCGTTGGTGCGGGAGAACTTCATCCGGGCGCAGGAATACAAGGCCAAGCTCGCGGCGGCGAAGAAGCCCGAGGATGCGCCGCCCCGCGATCTGGGATTGGAGGCGCTGGTCGAGGTGCTCGACGGAACGCGAATGGTCCATCACCACACCCACCGGGCCGATGACATCATGACCGTGCTGCGGCTCCAGAAGGAGTTCGGCTTCCGCGTGGTGCTGCACCATGTCAGTGAAGCGTGGAAAGTGGCCCCGGAGATCGCCGCGGCCAAGGTGCCCTGCTCGGTCATTGTCGTGGATAGCCCGGGCGGCAAACTGGAAGCGGCGGAGTTGTCGTGGACGACCTGCGCCGTGCTGGAGAAGGCCGGGGCATCGGTGGCGATTCACACCGATGACTGGATAACCGACTCAAGGCTCTTTCTGCGTTCGGCGGCGACGGCGGTGCGTGCGGGCTTCTCGCGGGAGGGCGCCCTGCGGTCGCTCACGATCGAGGGAGCGAAAATGTTGGACCTGGCCGACCGCATCGGCACGCTGGAGGCGGGGAAGGATGCGGACTTCGTCATCCTCTCCGGCGACCCGTTCAGTCTGTACACCAAAGTCGAACAGACGTGGATCGAGGGGGTCAAGGTCTTCGATCTCGCCGATCCCGCCGACCGCCTCTTTGCCACCGGCGGCTTCGGGGCCGGGAACGCGGTCGTTCCGTACATGTGCTGCGCCGAGCACGCACGCGGCGAGGAGTTCGGACAATGAAACACGTGATGCTCGCATCGGTCGCCGCGTTGTCGCTGCAACTTGCCTTGCCTGCAACTGCGCAGGTTGCAATCAAGGCCGCAACCCTGCACACGATGTCCCCTTCGGGAACGATCTCCGATGGCGTGGTCGTCATCACCAACGGCAAGATCGCCGCGGTGGGCAAGTCCGCTGAAACGCCCATCCCGGCGGGCTATACCGTGATCGAAGGCGCTGTAGCGACTCCGGGGCTGATCGACTCCCGAGGGACAGTGGGAGTATCGGGGATCTTGAATCAGAAGCAGGATCAGGATCAGCTGGAGCGGTCTTCACCGATTCAGCCGGAACTGCGTGCCATCGACGCCTTCAACCCGGCCGATCGACTGGTGGAGTGGGTGCGGTCGTTCGGTGTCACCACGATCCACACCGGGCACGCGCCGGGAGAACTCATCTCCGGCCAAACCTGTGTCGTCAAGACCACGGGCAGGCCGATCGAGGAATGCACGGTGCTGGCGGTGGCGACGGTATCGGCCACGCTGGGGCCGTGGTCGGAGAAAGGAGGAAGCGCGTCTCCCGGAACCCGCGCGAAGCAGATCTCCATGCTCCGTGAGGAACTCCTGAAAACCCAGGATTATGCGAAACGCCGAGAACGGGCCACTCCCGCAAACGCCGGAGATGAAGAAAAGGACCGGCCGCCCGCCGATCGAAACCTGCGCAGCGAAGCGATGCTCCGCGTATTGAACCGCGAGGTGCCTCTGCTGATCACCGCCAACCGCGCCCAGGACATCGGTAGCGCCCTCCGACTCGCCAAGGAGTTCAACATCCACATCATCCTCGACAGCGGGGCCGAGTCGTATCTCCTGATCGATGATCTGAGGGCCGCGGGCGTGCCCGTGATCCTCCACGCGAGCATGGCCCGCGCCGTGGGAGACATGGAGAACGCGAGCCGCGAGACCGCCGCGACGCTCACCGGGGCCGGCATCCCGGTCGCGATCCAGAGCGGGTACGAGAGTTACGTGCCAAAGAGCCGGGTGGTGCTCTTTGAAGCGGCCCAGACAGCGGCTCACGGGATGACCTTTGATCAGGCCCTGGCCGCGATCACCACAGCCCCCGCCACAATTCTCGGCATCGCCGACCGCGTTGGCAGCATCGCCGTGGGCAAGGACGGCGATGTGGCGATCTTTGACGGCGACCCGTTCGAGTACACGACGCATTGCACCGGCGTGGTCATCGAGGGGAGAGTGGTCAGCGACACTGTGCGGTAGTGAAGCTCGCCGACGCCCGCCGCGCAAGGGAACCCTCGACCGGCCGGGGACTCCCACGGCATCATTTGAAACCGGCCCCGGGATTCTCCGATACACTGTGTGACACGAAAGGGAGGCCCTCCATGGATATCTTCGGCAAGGTCAAAGAGAAGCTGATGAACGAGCTGATCGACATCGTCGAGTGGCTCGACGATTCGCGCGACACGCTCGTGTACCGCTTTCAGCGGTACCAGAACGAGATCAAGAACGGGGCGAAACTCATCGTCCGCGAAGGTCAGACCGCCGTCTTCGTAAACGAAGGCCAGATCGCCGACGTGTTCAGGCCCGGCACCTACACGCTCGACACGAAAAACCTGCCCATCCTGGCCACGCTCCGGGGCTGGAAGTACGGCTTCACCTCGCCCTTCAAGGCCGAGGTGTACTTTGTCAACACGCGGCAGTTCACCGACCTCAAGTGGGGCACGGCGAACCCGATCATGCTCCGCGATCCCGAGTTCGGCCCGGTGCGATTGCGGGCGTACGGCACCTACGCCATGCGTGTCAGCGATGCGGGGACACTGGTCAAAGAGATCGCGGGGACCAACGGCCGACTGACCATCGACGGCCTCACGGACCAGATCCGCAACTTCATCGTCTCCCGGTTCAGCGAGTCGCTCGCGGAGTCCAAGATTCCGGCGCTCGACCTTGCCGCGAACTACAGCGAACTGGGCGGCATCATCGCCGGGCACATGAAGCCCGCGGTGGGCCAGTACGGGATCGAACTCACCACGCTGCTGGTCGAGAACATCTCCCTTCCGCCCGAGGTGGAGCAGGCCCTCGACGCCCGCACCAAGATGGGTGTCATCGGCGACCTCTCGCGCTACACCCAGTTCCAGACGGCAGAAGCCCTCCGCGATGCGGCGAAGAACCCCGGCGGCAACGCCGCCGCGGGCATGGGCGCGGGGATGGGCTTCGCCATGGCACAGCAGATGGCGCAGAGCCTGGGCCAGGCTCAGCAGGCGGCCGCTCCCGGTGGCCACAACGCGGCCGCGCCGCCGCCTCTTCCCAACGCGGCGGCGGCCTTCTTTGTCGGCATCAATGGAACCCAGGCCGGCCCGTTCGATTCCGGCACACTGGCCGCGAAGGTTCGTGCCGGTGAGATCACCCGCGACACGTTGGTGTGGAAGCAGGGCATGGCGAACTGGGTCGCCGCCGGAAGCATGACCGATTTGGCGAGCTTCTTCGCCTCCACTCCCCCTCCGCTTCCGCCGCAGTGATGATCGACCACGACGAAGGCCTCAAGCCCCATGCCCGTCGCCACCTTCCCCTGCACATCCTGCGGGGCTGAACTGGAGTTCAAGCCCGGCACCACATCGCTCCAGTGCGCTTCCTGCGGATCGCTCAATGAGATCCCGAAGGATGCGGAACCGGTCGAGGAACTCGACTACCGTGCGATGCTCGCCGACCTCGACGAGAAGGCGGACCATGTTGACGCCCCGGCGGTGCACTGCGACTCCTGCGGGGCGAACGTCACGCTCGAGCAGAACGTCACGAGCCAGTCGTGCCCCTTCTGCGGCAGCCACATCGTGGCGACCGAAAAAAGCGTTCGCGTCATCAAGCCGCGGAGCCTGATCCCCTTCCGCATCGACCGTCAGAAGGCGCGTACTTCCTTTCGATCCTGGCTGGGCGGACTCTGGTTCGCGCCCAATGCCCTCAAGTCCGCGGCGTTCGTCGAAGGCGATGCAAAGGTCAAGCACGGCTCGGGCCTCGCGGGTGTCTACCTTCCGCATTGGACATTCGATTGCGCGGTGCACACAACGTACACAGGCCAGCGCGGTGATGATTATTTCGTGTCCGTCCCCATGACGGTCATGGTCAATGGCAAGCCGACGGTGCGTATGGTGCAGCAGCGCCGCACCCGCTGGAGGTGGGTGAGCGGGTCGGTCAGCAACAGCTTTGATGATGTCCTGGTGACGGCGACCCACTCTCTGCCTCCTTCGCGCATCCGCGAGATCGGCGATTGGAACACCAAGGAACTGATCCCTTTCCGCCCTGATTACCTGGCCGGTTTCCGGGCCGAGTCGTACACCCTGGGCCTTCCCGAAGGGTTCTCGGCGGCCCAGGGGATCATGCGCCACACGATCGAGATGACCATCCGCCGGGACATCGGGGGTGACCACCAGCGCATCGCCAGCCTCAGCCCTACATACACGAACGTGACGTTCAAGCACATCCTGTTGCCGGTGTGGGTGAGTGCGTACCGCTACAACGGGCGGGTTTTCCGATTCCTCATCAACGGAGCGACGGGCCGCCTCAGCGGCGAACGGCCCTACAGCCCGTGGAAGATCTCCTTCGCGGTCCTGGCGGGGCTGGTGCTTGCCGGTATCGTGGCGATCCTGATCGCTCGGGGGTGATCCCGGCTCATCTCTGTGGTCGAGGCGGCTTGTGGGCCGATGCGGTGATTCCCGCGATCAGGCTCCGGCGGCGTTCGTGCAGCGGCTCACCCGGCTTCACTCCGTCGATCTCCGGAGTGCGCCAGATGAGCATGACGAGGCCGCTGACTGTCAGGACGACGGCGAGAAGTCCAAGTCCCACCTGCGTGCCGAACCCGTCGTTCTCTCGCCCGGAAACGAACTCACCGATGTACCCGGCCGCGAGCGCCCCCAGCGGCATCGACCCGAAACTCAGCACGTTGCACAGCGCCAGGGCACGGCCCCGCATCTGATCCTCCACCAGCAGTTGCAACGCCGCGAAGGCCGAGTTGAAACTCCACATCCAGAAGAAGCCGGACAGAAACACCGTGATGCCCGCCGTAAGAGTGTCGGGCGACATGCTGTACAGCCCGATGCACACCCCTCCCAGCGTGATCGAGAGCGGGATCAGGTGGTGCTTGGGGTACCACGCGGGAACCAGTCGCAGCGATAACCCCCCGACGACGGCACCGATGCCCATGACCGCCAACAGGATTCCGAACGTCTTTTCCGTGGCGTGGTAGACCTCACTGACCAGGATCGGCATCATCCGCAGCATCGGTGTGCCCAGCGCCGAGAAGAGTACAACACTCAGGATGAGCCGGCGCAAGGCCACATCACCGAAAACATAACGGCACCCCTCCCACATCTCCGCGGCGGCGTGGCGTTCCTTATCTCGCGGCGGGGCGGGCGCATCGGGCGTGGTCCAGATGCCGGCCAGGCAGCCGAGAAAACTGAGCGTGTTCAGTAGAAACAGAGTCACAGCGCCGAATCGATCAAGGAGCAGCCCGGCGAGCGCCGGCCCGATCACCCGGGCCATATTGAACGCAACGCCGTTGAGTGTGATCGCGTTGGTCAGTTCGTCCCTCGGAACCAGCCGGGGCGTGAGCACCTGCCATGCCGGCACGTTGAAGACCATGATGATCCCGGTCGCCGCGGAGACCGCCATCAACATCCACGGAGTAGACCGCCCGGCAAAGGTCTCCCACGTCAGGACAGCGGCGACCAGCATGAGCAGAAACTGCGTAAAGAGCAGCAGCTTCCGCCGGTTCACCCGGTCCGCGACCACGCCGCCCAGCAGCCCCAGTACGAGCATCGGACCCGTCTGCGCCACCGCGAGGTAGCCCATCATGACCGGCGCGCCGGGCCGCCCAGACTCGATCCACGACGCGGCGAGGCAGGCCTGCGCCATCACCCACTGGACCCCCACCATCTCCATCCATGTCCCGATATAGGATCCGAAAGCACCAAGCCAGACGTTTCTGTAATGCCGATGTCTGAGCACTCCCCAGCGGGAACTCGCTGATGAAGGCCGCGGGGGTGCGGCAGGATCGGTCGGTCTCGGATCTGAGCCTTGTGAATCTTCGCTCGGGGTAGCCGCCTCCATGCGTGGCGGATAGTAGGGAATAACGCCGTGGTCAGAATGGTGACGCAAGCAACGAAACACTGTGCCGTGCTCAAATCAGGTGTTCGGCGCATCTCTACTGGCTCGTCCTTCGGAGTGGAGAGGCGCCACCCATGACAGGAAGTGGTTAGGTACCAGCGGGAGGTCATCATCGTCTGCGCCCATACCATCACCCGATGCAGGCCAGTTCGTCACAACTCGAAATCCGCACCGCCGTGGGCGTCTCGGGAAATCCGGATACAGTCCACGCCGCACGAACGGCCTGCGAACAGTGCGTTGAGGGGTTGGGAGGCCAGAGTGAGATCGACCTCGCGCTGGTCTTTTTTTCTCCACACCACCTGACCAGCGTGTCGCAACTTTCCGCCACGATACGGCGTCGGCTTTCGCCGAGGCATGTGATCGGGGTTGGTGCGGAGAGCGTCATCGCGGGATCCACCGAGTATGAACGAGCGCCCGGCGTGTCGATCATGGCATTGCGCCTGCCGGGCGTGACGATCAAACCGTTCACGAGCGAACAGTTTCCTGCCAGCGACGACTCCGCGGAGAGCCTCTTCATGCTCCGCGACGTGATCGGCGCGAGTGAGGACCTTCGCTTCACCCTGCTCTTCGCCGATCCGTTCAGCATCCCGCTGGTGAGGCTGATCCCCGACCTCAACAGGGCCAGGGTCGGCGGCAACGGCCTCGTGTTCGGCGGCCTGGCCTCCGCCGCGGCCACACCCGGAGGGAACGCCCTGTTCTACCAGGACATGATCGTGAAGTCCGGCGCGGTCGGCGTTTCACTCGCCGGTCCGCTGCGAGTCGATGCCGTGGTGTCGCAGGGGTGCAAACCCTTCGGCTCAACCCACATCATCACCCGTTGCAAGGGCAACCTGATCTTTGAGTTGGGAGGCAAGCCCGCGATCGAGGCGGTGCAGAACTCGCTCAACGAACAGGGCGATGCCCGCCACCGTCTGCTCGCCGGTGGTCTGTTCATCGGGCGGGTCATCGACGAATACAAGAGCCGCTTCGGGCGTGACGATTTTCTCATCCGCAAGGTCATCGGCGTGCGCCCCGAGGAAGGGGCCATCGCGATCGCCGACTTTGTCCGTGTGGGGCAGACGATCCGACTTTTCACTCGCGATGCGGTCGCGGCGGACGAAGACCTGGGTATGCTCCTGGACCAGCAGAAACTCTACTCCAAGCCCAAGGGCGCGCTGCTGATCACCTGCAACAGCCGGGGGCGTCGCATGTTCAAGGAGCGACACCACGATGCCGCGGCGGTCGTGCGGGCGTTCCGCGGACCCGTCGCGGGAGAAGAACTCAGCAAGCCCGGCACGCCGTACTACGGAGGCTCCCCCGCCCCCGATGTGCCGCTGGCGGGGTTCTTTGCATCCGGAGAGATCGGCCCCGTTTCGGGCAACAGTTTCGTGCACGGGCAGTCCGCGGCCGTCGCCCTCATTCGAACACCGGATTCATGAGACGGCTCTCCGAAAGAATAACTCGAAGGATCACTCACTTACCTTCTCTCGGCGGGGTTCTGTTCAGCGATCAACGGACAGTCAAGGCGCTTCGTTCTCATCATGCAACAGGTGTACTCACCAAACTTGCCTAACGACGAGACCGGATCGACCTTTGAATCGGCGATCAACGCTTCGTTCGGGCGCGTTCGTGCACGACTGCATGAGTGTCTGGCGTCCGCCGGCATCAACCCGTCCGAGTCTCAGGGACTGACACGACGCCTGGGCCTCAGCCGGAGCGTAGGCTGGAGATTCTCCAGGGTTGTGACGGTCGATGATCCGTACCAGGCGATGCAGCATCTTCCGAGCGGGGAAGGACTGCAGATTCTCGCGGCTTCGCTCCGCAGAGTCTCTGTACCAGGCACACTCGTGGAGTCGCTCGTCTCGGCCTACGCCGACTTTGAAACAGTCGTTCAGGCGCACATCGGCGACCGATCCGCGCTTGAACTTTTTCTCGACAGTCTGGCCGGTGCCGGGTCCGTCGATCGACTTGAAGCCAGCCGAAAGACTCTTTTCCGCGGCGGCAGCGCCGTATGGGGCATGCAAGCCAAGGCCCGCATCGCGCTGCACATTCTCGCCCCCAGCCGGAACAACCCGAGCAAGGTGGACATCGGGTTGGTGGGCGGCTTCATCGGTTTTCGTCGGCTTCGCCCCGGCGTCGCCTGGCCGTTCGCTCAACGCACGATCGTCGACGCGGCGGGCGCATCGATCGCACCGACCGAGGGCGTTGAACGCATCGGCGGCGCTGTTGAGGGCGACGAGTTGGGCCTGATCCGCGGCTTCTGCACACCAACCATGCCGCGTATTCAATCGCGGGCCACCCGAGCGGGTCTCGTCTACGTTTTCGACGATGGCCCGGTCGGCAATGCCGGCCTGTTCGATGTCTTCTCCGGCAGCGTGGTCCGAGCGGTCGCGGATCGATGGCGAACACCCCGGGAGTCGCACGCGGACATATCGACACCTTGCACAGCACCGGTGGAGTCACTGCAGTTCGACGTGCTGCTCCATAAGTCCCTGAACTTCGGGACCACACCCGAGGTGGTGCAGATCGCCCATGCCGCGGACGGTCAGGCGGAGTGGAACGGATACCGGCTGCCGCTCGAAGACCGCATGACGATTCTCCGGGGATACCCGCTCTCCCTGGCGACGGCGCTGATGCCCCGATACGAGGAACTGGTCTTCGAGGTGCTCGCGCAGGTTGGTGGTTCCGTCCGAGAGTACGATGCATTCCGCCTGGTCCAGCGCTACCCGCCCATGAACACGAGCGTCATCGCCCGCTTCCCGCTGCCCTACCCGTCATGACGCAGACGCACCCCATCATCCGCGTCGAATCGTTTCACGCTGCTTTTCAAGGGCGAACCGTACTCAAGGACGTCTCGTTCTCCGTTGAAAAGGGTGAGATCGTCGTCATCGCCGGAAACTCCGGCTGCGGCAAGAGCACTCTTCTGAGACACATGATCGGCCTGTACAAGCCCGCCGGCGGCCGGATCGAGATTTCCGGCATCAACGTCTCGACCGCCACCGGCGAGGATCGAAGGAGACTCCTGCGAACCTTCGGCGTAATGTACCAGTTGGGAGCGCTCTTCGGTTCCATGACGCTCGAGGAGAATGTCCGCCTCCCGCTGGATGAGTTCACATCCCTGCCGGAGGAGGCCAAGACCGAGATCGCACGGGCCAAACTCCGCCTCGTCGGACTCGGTCATGCGCTGGACTTGCTCCCCAGCCAGATCTCGGGCGGGATGCAGAAGCGTGCCGCCATCGCCCGCGCCATCGCGCTCGACCCGCCCATCCTGTTCCTGGATGAACCGTCGGCGGGTCTGGATCCCATCATGTCCGCCGATCTGGACCGCCTGATCCTGGACCTGAGAGAATCGCTCGGCGTAACGTTCATCATCGTGACCCACGAACTGCCCAGTATCTTCGCCGTCGCCGATCGGTGCGTCGTGCTCAACGCCGACAAGAAGACCGTGGTCGCCAACGGCCCGCCCGCCGAACTGCGCGACGCCTGCCCCGATCCCTGGGTTCGCGACTTTCTCTCGCGCGCCGCCACCAACGCGGAGACCCCCGCGTGAGCGAGCACGCCAACACGTTCAAAATCGGACTGTTCACCGTGGTCGCGTCGGGCCTCATCCTGACCGGCGTTACCGTGCTTGGCGCGGGCGCGTACTTTGAGCGGACCATCCCCATCGAGACCTACCTCACCGAGTCCGTGGACGGCCTGGATGTAGGTGCTCCCGTCAAGTTCCGCGGCGTTCGGGTGGGCCGGGTGAGCAGCATCGGCTTTGCCGGCGCGGTGTACAAGGTGCCTCCGGACCAGCGGATGGAACGTGGCTACGTTCGGATCGTTGTCGAGATGAAGCATGATCAGTTTGACTTGGAGTTTGCTTCAGATCCCGAAGCCTCGCTCGCCAGAGCCATCGAAAGCGGTCTGCGTCTGCGGCTGACCTCGTCGGGGCTTGTCGGCCAAACATTCCTGGAGTTTGTGTTTCTCGGCGATGATGCGGGAGAACCGATGACTCTCTCCTGGACGCCTGAATCGTTCTATGTCCCCTCATCGCAGAGCATCCGTGGTCAGATCACCAGCGCCGCCGAGCGGATCGCCAGGCAACTCGAGGAAGCGGATATCGCCGCCACGATCAAAGGCATTGGTTCGTTGGCCGCCAATCTCGACCGCAAAGTCGGCGAGTTGGACATCGGCACGCTTCAGAAGGACGCCGACCAGCTCTTGAAGGGTTTGCGTCAGAACAGCGAACGCGTGCAGGCCATCCTAAGCAATCCGGCGATCGATGAAGCCATCGCGGGTGCCGGCGGACTGAAGCAGATGCCCGAAACCGTCGAGCACATCCGTCGGGCCGCGGCGGGCATCGACCAGATCATCAACTCCGACGACACCAAGGCGATGATCGCCAACCTCGGTACCACCATGCAGGCTGCGGCCCCCGCGACGGACCAGCTCCGGCTGCTGCTGACACGCATCGACAGGCTCATCGCCCAGCAACAGGCCGATATCGAGGGGCTCCTCTCATCGCTGCGCGATGCGGCGCAGAATATCCAGGAACTCTCCGAGGACGCGAAAGAGAACCCATCGCGCATCCTCTTCGGCCGTCCGCCCGCCCGAGACGCCGCGCCCACAAAGGGAGGTAAGAAGTGAACACCCAGACTTTCAACCGCCCGACAACCCCGCGAGTCGCGAACGCTCGCGCGGTCTGTGCTTTGATCGCGTGTGGGTTTGTATCCGCCGCCTGCTCTCTGAGCCAGCCCTACCCGGCGAAGGGTAATTTCACCATCAATCCTCCGTCACCGACCGGCTCATCGAAGCCGGACTCCGCGCCTGAGTGCATCCAGATCGACCCGGTGAGTGTGGCACCGCCGTACGGGCAGCAGTCGTTCGTGTACCGCGTCGGCGACAACCAGTTTCAGACCGATTACTACAACCAGTTTATTTCGCCACCGAATCGTCTCCTGACCGGCGCAACGGTCGAAGGACTGGCACGACGGTCCTCCGCAACGACCGTCCTTGAACCGTCATCCACAGCGGGTTGCGCCTTGCGGCTCGAGGTTCATATCACCGACCTGTACGCCGATCTTCGCCCGGGGCGGAACCTGGCCATCATCCGTGCCCGTTTCATGCTGCTCCGCGATACACCCGGCACCACCACCGTGCTCGGCGATTGGTCGCTCGAGAGCGCCGAGCCGCTGTTGTCACCCGATCCGCCCGACATCGCCGCGGCGTACGGACGGGGCTACAGCGCCATCCTCTCACGGCTCGCCAAGCAACTCGCCGCGGTACAACCCTGAGATTCTGATGCCATCGCTCGCGGACATTCGTTCACGTTTTCCATCGCTCTCCGGGTCAACAGTTTTTCTCGATAACGCGGGCGGGTCTCAACTGCCCGGCTGCGTTATCGACGCGGCGGGGGCGTACCTTCGTGAGTCGTACGTGCAACTCGGCGCGGATTACGAAGTCTCTCGAAGAGCCACATCAATCGTTACTTCCGCCCATGTCTTCGTCGAGACATTCCTGAACGCACGCGGCCCCACCCACGATCTCGGCCGCGTCGTCCTTGCATCGTCCACTTCATTGCTCTGCCACATCCTCGCGTGGGCCTACGCCGAATCACGCGCCGCCCACCCCCAAGGACGAAGGAACCGCATCTTCGTCAGCACGGCGGGGCACGAATCGAACATCGGGCCGTGGATGCGCCTTGCGGCCCGAGGCTTCGAGGTAATCCCCTGGAAGCCTGCCCAGAACGGCAACGGCGATTGGGATCTGAACCTGTCCGGCCTGCGGGCAATGCTCGATGATCAAACGCTGCTCGTCGCGTTCCCCCACGTCTCCAATATCCTGGGCGACATCTGGGACGCGGCGGAAGCCGTCAGGCTGGCGAAGGCCGCGGGTGCTCGCACGCTGATCGACGGTGTGGCCTACGCGCCCCACCGTGCGCCCGATGTCGCGGCCCTCGGGTGTGATTGGTACGTCTATTCACTCTACAAAGTCTTCGGCCCGCACATGGCGGCGCTCTACGGCTCGCACGAGGCCTTCGCAGAGCTCCAAGGCCCCAACCACTACTTCATCCGCAACGACGATGTCCCGTACAAGTTTGAACTCGGCGGCGTCAATCACGAGGGCGCGGCGATGATCGTCGGGGCCGCGGACTATTACCGATTTCTCGCAGAGCAGCCCGCCGTGGCCGGAACGCCCCCGCGCGACATCTTCTCGCGCGCGTTCGCGGTTGTCGAGCGACTCGAAACCGAACTCCAGGCGCACCTGATCGGCAACCTGCTGCGGATCAACGGGCTGCGACTCTGGGGGCGGACCTCCTCCGGCCCCGAGCGTGTCCCCACCGTCAGTTTCACACTTCAAGGACTCGCATCACGCGATATCGCCGTCGCCCTCAACGCCCGCGGATTGGGCGTTCGCTACGGACACTTCTACAGCAAGCGCCTCATCGAAGACATCGGACTCGATCCCGACGACGGGGTCATCCGCGCCAGCCCGATCCATTACAACTCGCACGAAGAAATCGATCGGTTACTCGATGAACTGCGGCGCGTGTTGAGATGAGGCGACCGCCTCGACCTCGTCCGCCGCGGCGGCGGCCCCGTCCTCGGCACGGATCCGTCGCCCCAACGCCTCTGCCCGTTCCGCGATGGCGTCAGACTCCAGCACCCGCCGCATCGCCGCGCACAGCCCTTCGATGCTCAGCCTGTGCGTGTGGAGCGTCACCGATGTGCCCAGCAGTTTCGCCCGCCGGGCGTTATCGAACTCATCGTTGGCAAAGGGCACGATGACCGTGGGAACCCCAGCCCGAAGGCACTGACCCGTTGTTCCCACCCCTCCATGATGCACCACCGCCGCGGCACGTTGCAGCACGAGCGAGAAGGGCGCGTAGGGCACCGCCTGGACTTCCGGCGGCAGGCGGCGGGGCGCGTACTCGGCCTTTCCCGTCAACAGCAGTCCGCGACGTCCGAGACGCCGGCACACCTCCGCCGCGGTGTCATAGAACCCGGCGTGATGATGCACCACGCTGGTGCCGAGTGTGAACACCAGTGGAGACTCTCCTGATGATCCGCAGTCATCGAGAAAGGCCCCCAACTTATCGTGCCCGGCTTTGTGCCCTGCCGCGGCATCGAAGAACGCAAAGCCGCAGATCCGCCCGGATGCTGGGTCGCCCTCCTGCGGGCCTCGAAAGTGCGCGGACCACAGACCCAGCACACGAGATGCGGGAAGGGTCTCGGCCTTGAACTGATCCGACGCGGGCGGCAGGCCGAGGGCTCGCCGTTCCCGGTTGAGGGCGCGGTCGAACATGAAGCGCATCACCCAGCGCCCCAGTCGAATCCGCAGCCTCGCTACCCAGAGCGGGGGTTGCTCCCACTGCCAACTCCTGTACACGACCCTGTCGCGTGGGTTCAGCCAGAAGATCGGCGCCAGCACGCCGGTGATGCAGGGGACCCCTTCTCGCTCGCAGACCCACCTGCTGCCGAGGCTGATGTGATGGCGGAGCACGACATCGGGCCTGAACTCGCGGATGGCCGCGAGTGTCGCATCGAACGTGGGCCTTACCGTTTCGCCGATCAACTCGCGGATGATGAGGCCGGGGCTGCGGCTCTGGTTCGCCAGGTCGGGGTGGTGCAGCACGCGAAGGAACTGCTCCTCGGTCCCGAGCGGCCGGTAGCCCAGGCCCTCGGCCCGCACGCGCTGCTCGTAGTGCGGGTTCACCAGCATCTCCACCGCGTGACCCCGCCGCAGCAGTTCACGCCCCACCGCGATGTACGGATGGATGTCCCCCGAGGAACCGATGGTGGTGATGAGGACCCGCACGGTGAATACTCAACGATTGACCCGGCGTGCGTACAGGTGCAGCGCCATGGTCTTGTATTCATGGGTCTCCGGCCCCACCGCGTTGGGCAGGGTGAGGTCCGCCGGCACGGGTTGGGGCCGGGGAGCCTCCGGCTCCGGCTGCGCCACCGAATCCTCCATGTCCGCTTCTTCGTCTCCGAGATGTTCCGCCGCTCTGCGAGGGTCCATGGCGTCGGCGTATCGCCGCCAACTCCGCCCCTTCTTCACGCGGCTGCGCTTGTCCTTGCGGGTCACTTCTCTCGCATCCGGGTGGCCCGGCGATGCGGCCGCCTCCAAAAACATGGGCCAGGGCGTGCGAAGCACGGCGAAACCGTCCGGCAGCAGAAGATCGACCAGCGCCGCCAACTGCGACATGACCCGCCGGAATCCCAGCGGCTCCCTGATGAGCGGGTACGGGGGATCCAGGAACGCCAGTTTCAAAGGCCGGGGCGCACGGGCCAGCGCCCCCGCACCGAGGGCATCACCCGCGAAGACCTCGCACCGATCGCCGCACCCGAGCATTTCGACATTGTGACGCAGCAGTTGCACGATGTGCTTGTCCTGCTCCACCAGCACGCAGGAAGCCGCTCCTCGGCTCACCGCCTCTAGCCCGATCGACCCCGTCCCCGCAAACCCGTCGAAGACCGCGGCACCTTCACAGTGCCCTCGCAACAAGCCAAAGAGCGACTCACGCACACGGTCGGGCATCGGGCGGGTCGTCTCGGCATCAGCGGGTGTATACAGGCGTCGGCTGCGAAACTCTCCGGCGATAATGCGCATCGCGGGGAGGGTATGACGCGGAGAAAGACACTTTCTCGGAACAGCCAACGAGTTGCCGCAGGTTCAATTCCGAGAAGTGCCGGGGGTATAGCACTCACAACCGACATCCGGGCAATTATTCCGTACCGTTTGCGTTGCCGTTTCACACCATAACGCCTTGATCCCCCACAGAATATCGAACTATCGTGGAGATCGCAACTCCGTTCATGCCGGTACGGTACTGCACTCTGCGAAGGGTTCCCGAGGGGTTTCCGCTACGAATCCGGGATAGACCGGGTTACACCAAGTACACCACCAGTTCGACCCGAGTCTGTCGGCTTCGCGAACAAGACTACTTTACTGTGGAGGTCCGGCATGGATGACGTGAATCAACCGCTCCGCGAACTCTTCGACAAAATCGACGCCAACGCACTCGGCGCAATGAAGGATCGCCGCGAGGAAGAATCCCTCAACCTCGATTTCAAACGGATGGATCCCTCTGGCGAACCGACCGCCGACGACAAGAAGAACCTCCGCGAGGCGATCTCCGGGTACGCCAAC
The DNA here is from genome assembly GCA_002343715.1 of Phycisphaerales bacterium UBA2402. Classification (GTDB taxonomy): domain Bacteria; phylum Planctomycetota; class Phycisphaerae; order Phycisphaerales; family UBA1924; genus UBA2402. Next base: position 51,796 of record DDSA01000044.1, read on the forward strand.
GCTGCGGGTGGGATCATCCTGTGGGGCGTCGAGTCGAAAGCACCCGAGGACCGCCGCGACCGAAGCCGGTTCCAAAGCCTCATCCCGCTGACGGACGGGGATCGCGCCGTCGTCCGCTTCCAGGAGTTGACCGCGACCGCGACACAACCGCCGGTGAGCGGAGTTGTCCACAAGGCGATTGCCGTCGCAGGCGGGTTCGTGGTGAAGACGTTCGTCCCCGCGAGCGACGGCGGTCCTCACCGCACGAACGAAGAGAAAGGGCAGTATTTCCGTCGGTATGCGGACGCCTTCCGCCCAATGCAGCACCACGAGATCGCGGACATGTTCGGGCGTCGGGCCCAGCCGCGCCTTGAACTCGTCACGGCAGGAATGCAGTTCAATCAGTTCTTCGGACCCGGACGCCCTCGAGTGACAACGATCCTCGTAGGACTTCGGAACACGGGTCGCGCGGTCGCGAGGTTCCCCAAACTCGTCATCGTCCCTACCGAAGGGACTGTCGAACCGTGGGAGTACGGGATCGACGGGAATGGGAGGACCGGGCTTCCGCGTAGTCCTCGCTCGCCCGGATCAAATGACTATCACTTCGTCGGTTCTGCGAACGAAGTGATCCACCCGGAAAGCACGCTCGAAGTGTCGAAGTTTGGACTTGAACCGTCTCCCGGCGGAGGGGTCTCGTTCGAATACAAGATTTACGCCGACGTAATGAGGTTCGTCGAAGGGACGCAGAAGTTCTCTGCTGACGATCTGAAAGAACCACCGAAACTATAGCGAAACGATTTAATTATCTACTGTTGTGCGTACAACAGCACCGAAACTGGAAGCCGACAACATCCGTTCATCCCCAGGGAGTTGAGTGGATAATTCCCAGCGCGACATCTGGGCGAGCCTTAATATCCATAGATTTCGAACCGTGGTCACATGCGATAAAAGCGACAACAGAAAGAAACGTACGCGTCTGAACCCTGTTCGTGGGGACGCCGATTTTAGGAAGAAATGCCAGGCGCGAGTTTCCTAGCCGAAGTCCTGTACCAGTACAGGACTCCGTGCTTCGGAACCTCATCTACCCATAAAAAAAAGTCTCGCGGTAAATGCCGCGATCGGCTGCATGTGCGAAACGAAGTGCCGAGGGGCGGACTCGAACCGCCGACCTCCGGGTTATGAATCCAGCGCTCTAAACCAGCTGAGCTACCTCGGCAAGCAGGGCAGAGTATAGGAACTTGGACGCGAAGAGACCAGAGCGACACCGCGGCACGAAGCCCACTCCGCATGGCCCCGCTTTACACCAGCCGAATCCCCGCACGGTCGAAAAGGGCGCTCAGGACCGCCTCGTCCGGCGGGAGTCGGTCGCCGATCTCGCGGTGGACCGCGTCGAAGAAATCCTCGATTCCCGATGGCGTGATAAAGATCAGCATCCGGCCCGGCACGCCGGCGAACGCGCCGAACCGATGGGGCACATCGCGGGGCGCGAAGAGCGTGTCGCCGGGGCTGGCGATGAGGCGCTGATCCCCGACGACGAACTCGTACCGCCCCTCGAGGATCCGGAAGGTCTCGTCCTCCCGCGTGTGGACGTGCATCGGCGGCCCAAGCCCCGGGGGTGTCACGGTCTCGAAGAGCGAGAAACGCCCGCCGGATTGCGCGCGTCCCACCAGGAGGCTGGTCCGATCTCCCAGAACGTTCCATTCGTGAGCGGTGCCGAAGGGTACGTGCGCGGGGCTTGCATTCGGGATCGGTGCGGGTTCACGGTTCATGCGCCGCACTCCGCAAGGGCGACATCCAAGACCGCGAGCATGAAGTCGATGTCCGCCTCGGAGAGGCACATCGGCGGCTTGATCCGCAGTACGTTGCCCGCGTACCCACCCTTGCCGATCAGAAGCCCCATGTCCTTGCACCGCTCGAAGACCTGCGCGCACGCCGCGCTCGCCGGGGCCTTGGTGGCCCGATCCGAGACGAGTTCCACACCGCACATCAACCCACGCCCCCGGATGTCACCGATCAACGGACGGCGCGAGCGCAGTTCGTGCAACCCCACGAACAGCCTTGCTCCCAATGCCGCGGCACGGCCCATCGTGTTCTCCTCGAGCATGACTTCGAGCGTGGCCAGGCCCTGCGCCATCGACACGGGATTGCCGCCGAAGGTGTTGAAGTGGATCCGGCTGGTCAGGGCCTTGGCGATTTCAGGCCGCGTCACCACCGCCGCGAGCGGGCAGCCGTTGCCGATCCCCTTGGCCATCGTCACGATATCCGGGTAGACCCCAGGCCCACCCACCGCCTCGAAGCCCCAGAACTTCTCACCCGTGCGGCCGAAGCCCGTCTGCACTTCATCGGCGATGCACAATCCGCCCGCCTCTCGGACGTGCCTGTACACGCTCCCCAAGTAGCCGGGCGGCATCTCGACGACACCGCCCACACCCTGCATCGGCTCGGCGATGAAGCCCGCGATACGTCCGCTGGTGCCCTGGCGGATCAGGTCGAGCACATCCGCGGCGTACTTCTCGCCCGCCTTCGGGTCGTCGTAGCCGTACGGGCCGCGGTAGCGGTCGGGCAACAGCGCGTGCTGAACGCCGATCGTGTGGGCGATATTGAACTTCCAGGTGCTGTGCGCTGTCAGCGCCATGGGCGTGGCGCTCCCCCCGTGGTAGCCGTTTCGCAGCGCGATGACATCGTGGTTTCCGGTGGCGGCGCGTGCCATCAGGACCGCGAGGTCGTTGGCCTCGCTCCCGGAGTTGACGAAATAGACGCACGACAGGCCCGACTCCTTCGGGAACGTCGAAGCGAGTTTCTTCGCGTAGAGCGCGATGTTGGGATGAAGATAGATCGTCGTGGTGTGCTGGAGCAGGTGGTTCTGACGGTCCACCGCGGCGATCACTCTCGGATGGCAGTGCCCGATGCTCACCGTGACAATGCCGCCGAAGGCGTCCAGGTAGCGCTTGCCCGTCTCGTCGTACAGGTACTGCATCTTCCCTTCCACGATCATCACCGGATCGCGGTAGTAGGTGACGAGCGCGGGGGTGCAGTACTCCCGCCGCATCGCCAGCACCTCGGCCTTGCTCGGGCCGGTGTACGGGGCCGGCGTGTGTGAGCACGGGGGCAACTTCGGAGGAGCGGTCAGAGTTGCTTGAGGCATGTGCAATGCTATTCGCCCATGCCGACAGACCTTCAAGCCGCGCGACGACGCCGAATGGCGAAGAGGCTCCAGCCCATCGCCGCGAGGCCCGTCAGGCCGGGTGCGGGCACGACCCTCGCGGCGTACTCCCCGATCAGGGCGTGAACGCGGGAGGTTGGGTGCACCTGATCCCAGAAGACGTAGTCGTCCGGGTTCGCCCTTTTGGGCACTTTGTTGTTCAGCTTGACGTCGAAGCCCATCGTTGAAAAACTGTTGGCCTGCACGATGTTGTTGGCCGCGTCCAACGGACGCCAATCCAGCCGCCCGGCCACCAGATCCTGAAAAAGGTCATAGACATCCAGACGCATGATGTCGAGCGCCGGATAGTCGCGTTGAAAGCCACGAACCGCGGAAGCCTGCATGTCACTGAACAGGGCGGAGGCGGAGTTCAAGGCACTTTTCGTCTGATCCGTTGCCCGCGCGAAATCCGGGATCATGCCCATCGGGGGCACGGTCAGCCAGAGCACCCCGTACCCGCCGGTCGGGTGGATATCCCGCAGGAGTGTGGTAATGTGCCCTTGCACATTGGTCACCGCCCGCTCCGCTGCCTGTGTGATCCCCTCGCGCGTCGGCCGCCAGGCTCGCCCGGCATCGCGGATGTCGTTGCCGCCGCCCCAGAAGACAAACAGGGTGTTCTCCAGTTGATTTGGTGCGAGGGGAGTCGCTCGGTATTCCTTGATCTGCTCTCCCATGTTCTTGAGGTTCAGCGCTACGGTTTGGAAAACTGTATCGTTTCCAAACAAACCATCACCAGTCACGGCTCCCCCGTAGGCGTAGTTACGCCCTGTGACACCGCCGCCCAATGAGTTTGTTGCCGCGGGGATTCCCTTGATCCGCGCAAGATGCTCGTGCCACACACCGTTGTACTCAGCGGAAGAAGGTGTCAGGCCCATCGCCCGGGAGTTGGCACTGCTGTTGGTCCACCGTGCCTCAGCGTACCACGGGGCCGCCGGGCGCGGCGTCACTCTGTTTCTAAACGCCGTGGTGCGTTCCAGCACGTTGCCAGTGTCAGAAAGGCTGTCGCCGAAGACCACGATCCGGTTATAGGTCGCCGCACCCGAGGCGGCGGAGAGCATCAGGGCGAACGAAACGGTCATGTGGCGGAGATTCATGAGTCAACCCTTATCAACAGATCCATGGGTTGCGGCGACGTGCCGCGTTCCCTCATGAAACGTCATTCGCGGCTGCTGCTCACGCGGAAAGCATTCCTATTCTCCGCCCGTGCAGAATCGTTCGCCCGCAGTCGGCTTCATCCTGATCACGCTCCTGCTCGATGTGCTCGGTTTCGGGCTGCTGATCCCTGTCGGGCCGATCCTCATCAAGTCCTTGCTCGCGTCCGAGGGGGGGGCCACCGACGAACGCGCCGCGGCGATCGTCGGCGGCTTGGCCGCGATGTACGCCGCGATGCAGTTCCTGTTTGGCCCGCTGCTGGGAGCACTCTCCGACCGATTCGGGCGACGGCCGGTCCTGCTGTTGGCTCTCTTCGGGTCCGGGCTGGATTATTTCGCCATGGCGCTGGCGCCAACGCTCTGGTTCTTTTTCATCACCCGGGCCATCAACGGCATCAGCGGCGCGAGCATGAGCGTCTGCAACGCCTACATCGCCGATATCACACCGCCTGAAAAGCGGGCAGCGGCGTTCGGCATGGTGGGCGCGGTCTTCGGCATCGGCTTCGTGCTCGGACCGTTGGCGGGCGGGCTTCTCGGGGGCATCGACGTTCGGCTTCCGTTTTACGTTGCCGGTGGCGTGACGCTCATCAACTGGCTCTACGGGTTGATCGTTCTGCCCGAATCCCTGCCGAAGGAACTGCGAACACGATTTCATTTGTCTCGCGCCAACCCCGTGGGCGCGGTGAAAAACCTGGCGAAGTACCCGCTCGTAGCGGGTCTTTCGGTGTCGTTCTTCTTCCTCCAGATGGCGATGTTCGGGCTGCACGCGACGTGGGTGCTGTACACCACGCACCGGTATCAGTGGACTTCTTTTCAGGTGGGGCTGTCCTTGGCCCTCGTTGGGATCGGCGCTGCGGTCGTGCAGGGCGGCCTGGCACGGAAACTGATCCCCGCGCTGGGCGAGGCCCGCAGTGTGCTGATCGGCATCGCCATCGGTGCCGCGGCCTACGTTGCCTATGGGGCCTCGACCGAGGGGTGGATGATCTACGCCTCGATCGCCGTGGCGTCGCTCGGCGGCATAGCACAGCCCGCGGCGATGGCCATCATCACCAAGACCGTGCGGCCCGATGAGCAGGGAACCATGCAAGGGGCGATGGTGCCTCTTCAGAGCGCGGCCCAGATCATCGGGCCGATCCTGGGTGCGGGCGCGTTCGCCTTTTTCATTTCAGACCTCGCCCCCGTGCAGATACCGGGTGCGTCGTTCTATCTCAGCGCGATTTTTGCCGTGATCGGCCTGGTGATCGCGGCGTATGTGCTCGCTCGTTTCACGCCGACAGTCACCCGCTCCCCCGAAGACGCGGAACCGCCGACACGATAGAGCCGGTGCTCACGCCCACAGATCGATCAACCGGCCTACCACGACCGCGCCGGGCCGCCTGGTGTTCTCGACTTCCAGGAACTGCCAGAACTGCTTGCGGGGCAGGGTGTCCGGATTGCCGGTCTCTACGGCTTCACAAGCGGCGACAGGCGGAACGACTTTCGCAGCGGAGCGCTGTGGAAGCACCGCGAGGTACGACGAGTATGCAATTGGACCGATGCTCACGCCGATCAACCGTGCGTGGCGTGTACCCGATTGCTGCGGTGGCCTGGTTGGGCCGCGGATGAGGACATTCCCGGACACATCTCGCCGCGCGATCCGTCTGTGCGGGCTTGTGGCGGCCTGTCAACGCCCGGATGTCGAATGCGTGCAACGATACCGACCCGTGCTGCGAACCGACGAACTCGACTACGACCTCCCTGAACACGCTATCGCCACAACACCCGCCGAACCACGGGATGCCGCGCGGCTCATGCGGATCGAGCGGCGTGAAGGCGGACTGACAAGACACGCGGTCATCCGTGACCTGCCCGGGATGCTGCGGCCGGGTGATCTGCTGATCCTGAACACCACGCGCGTGCTACCGGCACGCCTGGAAGGCACCCGTACCGACACTGGCGCACGGGTCGAAGGGTTATATCTTCACGCCGCGGCGAACGCCGATGCCGCGGTGAGTGAACGACGCTGGGTCCTGCTACTCAAGGCGAAAAAGCCGCGTGAAGGATTGACCGTTCGGTGTGATGCCGCGTTGGGGGAAGGAATCGCGCTCACACTGCTCCATCGATCCGTCGCCGAACCGGGAGCCTGGGTCGCCCGGGTCGATGCCGATGACCAGCCTGACCACGCGATTCTTTCACGCATCGGGGCCACGCCGCTGCCGCCGTACATCCTCGCGGCGAGACGGCACGGTCAGATCGATATGCCCGATGCGTACGACCGCGCGCGTTACCAGACCGTGTACGCGGATCAGGCCGGCTCGGTTGCTGCCCCCACCGCCGGGCTGCACCTTACTCCCACCGTGCTCGATGCGCTGACGGATCGAGGGGTGCTCAGAGCAGACGTGGTGCTGCACGTCGGGATCGGCACGTTCAAACCCGTCGAGACCGAGTACGTCGAGCAGCACCCGATCCACGCCGAATGGTGCTCGATGAACGCGGAAACACGCGGAGCGATCCTCCGAGCGAGGCGCGAAGGCCGCCGCGTCATCTGCATCGGCACCACCGCGGCCAGGACTGTCGAGACCTTTGCGGCGTTGCACGAGCGGGGCGACACACGAACCGAGGTCGAGACGCGTCTGCTCATCACACCCGGCTACGACTGGCGCTGGACCGACGGGCTGCTGACCAACTTTCACCTGCCGCGGTCTACTCTGCTGGCGATGTGCGGGGCGCTGATCGACGGGGGTGTCGGGCGGTTGAAGTCGGTATATGCCGATGCCATGACTCGCGGGTACCGATTCTTCAGTTACGGAGACGCGATGCTGATCGCCGATGAATGACGTGGAACGATACCGGTTTGATGAGTTCCCGATAACCTCTCCCTAAGACAAATGACGACCTGATGCAGAACGTCGAGTTCAAGGCCGAACTGAGAGACCTGATCGCCGCGCGCGCGACCTGTGAAGCGCTGCGGGCCTCGTTCATCTGCACACTCCACCAGACCGACACCTACTACCGCATCGCCGGGGGGAAACTGAAGAAGCGCGAGACAGAAGGTGAGGAGACGGAGTTCATTCAGTACGAACGTCCCGCGCTCGCCTCGCCCAAACTCAGCGATTTCACCATCATGAGCGAGGCCCAGGCCGCCGCCCGTTTCGGTCTCGACTCCCTCCCTGTGTGGACCGTCGTGCGCAAGCATCGGGAACTCTACTTGCACGGTCACACTCGGATTCACCTCGACCAGGTGCAAGGCCTGGGTACGTTTCTCGAGTTCGAGTCTCTGGTTTCAGCCGCCAACCCGGTCGAGTCGGCACGAGGAGCGGTCGCGGTGTTGCGTGAAGCCTTCGCGCCCATCCTCGGTGAAGCAATCGATTGCGGCTATGCCGATCTGCTCACGCTCGATGCGCAGGACGGTCGGGCGAGGTAACACCGGTCACGCGCCCTCCAACTCCTGCCATCGAGTGTACATGCCCGCCACTTCCGCCTGCGCTTCGCTCAGCGCAGCGCACGCCGCCTGCATCCTTCGTCCATCCGCCATGACCTCCGGCTTGGTCAGTTCCAACTCCAAGCCCCGCACACGTGCCTCGGCGGCCTCGATCGCGGCCTCCATCCCCGCCAGTTCGCGCTGCTCCTTGTACGCCAACTTCCGCCTCATCGGAGCCGGAGCGGGAGGCTCCGGCGCTCGGGCGACCACGGGAGGCCTTGTCGCCGTTCGTTTCTGAGATTCCTCCCACGCCCTCCATTGCTCGTAATCCGTGAACGCGCGCGCGCCGCCCGCGCCGTCGAGGGCCAGGATCATGGTGGCCAGATCCGCCAGCATCGCCCGATCATGCGTGACCAGGACCACCGCCCCCGGAAACTCCTCGAGGCTCGTTTCGAGCACTTCAAGGGAAGGGATATCGAGGTCGTTTGTAGGTTCGTCGAGGATGAGGATGTCGGCTGGTTCCAGCATCAACCGGGCAATGTGGATGCGAGCCCGCTCCCCTCCCGACAAGGCCCTCACAGGTTGCTTCAACTGCTCATCGGTGAACAAAAAGCGACGGGCCCACGTGTTGATGTGGATCAGACGACCCTGGAACACCACGCTGTCGGTCTGCGGACTGAGCGCATCGCGGAGCGTGACCGAGGGGTCGATCTCATCGCGCGTCTGCGAGAAGTACACGATCCGCAGGCCATCGGCCCGGCGGATCGTGCCCGGGGGCGGGGTGCCCGGCGGCACATCCACGGCCCGTGCCGCCGCGGCCAGGGCCTCGGACGTAGGCGGATCGGGTTCGAGGTCGCCGGTCAGCACGCGGATGAGCGTTGACTTGCCCGAGCCGTTAGGCCCCAGCAGCCCGACCCGCTGACCGGGAGAGAGCACCAAGTCCACATCGGTGAACAGCCTTTTGCCGCCCAGTGATTTCGTGATCGATCGGGCCACCAGCAGTTTGCGCGTCTGCCGACCTGTCGCGCCCCAGTCGATCCGCGCCGCCTGCTGCGGCGCGTTTCTGGCCTTGAGCGTCGCGAGTTCATCCATGCGATCGAAACTCGCGTCGATCCGGCTCTTGCTCTTGGTGCGTCTGGCCTGCGCGCCGCGGCTGAGCCACCGCAGGTCCTCTCGCACCTGGTTGGCCAAGCTTTGCTGGCGGCGTGCTTCCCCGTCGAGATACTCCTGCTTTCGGCGGAGAAACTCGGTGTAGTTTCCCACTACACTGAAGGTGCCCTGCGGGTACCACGGAGCCAACTCGACGATCCTTGTGGCCGTTCCCTCGAGAAACTCGCGGTCGTGCGTCACGATGATGCTGGCGAACGATGAACCGCGGAGCAGGTCCTCAAGCCAGGCGATCCCTTCGACATCGAGGTGATTCGTCGGCTCGTCCAGCAACAGGATGTCCGGCTCCTTGGCGATCTCACGGGCCACCGCGAGACGTTTGCGCTGCCCGCCGGACAACGACGCGGCCGGACGGGCCGTGTCTTCCAGTCCGACGCGGGCCAGGACCAACTCCGCCGTGAGTTCCGCCTCGTGCCGGTCGTGGATGCTCGCGGGACCATCGGTGAGCAGCGGTTCGCTGACCGCGCTCAACACCGTGACCCCCGCCGGGAACTCGTCTCGCTGGGCCACGTACGCACACCGTGCTCCTTTGCGCAGCGTGACCCGGCCGCTGTCGTGATGCTCGGCACCGGCCAAGATTCGCAGCAAGGTGGACTTGCCTGCGCCGTTGGGACCGATCAGCGCGAGACGTTCGCGGTCTTCCAGGGAAAGCGCCACCCCCTCGAAGAGCGTGCGGGTTCCATAGGTCTTGGAAAGATTCTGAGTGGTGAGAAGTACGGCCATGACGGGCGAGCGGGCAATATTCGATCGGAGAGCGGCGGCGGGTGCAAAGAACTCATTCTATTGTGAAAGGGCCGCGGCGTCGCGTTACGCAGCGGTGAAGGTTCGTGGATGGAACCTCACTGCCGATCCGAGCACACACGCCGCGTTATTGCACTCCCCGTATCCCCGCGTTGAAGGCCGCGGAGCCGCCGCGAGGGATCGTCAGCGTCTGCCACGGGGCACCGTCCATCGCCGCCGCGTGACGGGAGAGGAGAACAACCTGGCCGCAGTGATACGACGTATGCGCCAACGAGCGAGCCAGCGCGAGCGCCAGCGTGTGAGGCTCACCCCGGATGAGCAGTGTCCGCGGCAGGTCCGAATCGCTCACGCCGACGAGCACGCCCTCGATGGCCTCCCAACCCGCTTTCCACCACGCATCGAGAGATGCCCGATCCGCGAACTCGTCGATGAACTCACGGTCACGGTCTCGCCACGGCTTTTCACCATCGGTCGTGAACGGATCGGTCCAGCGCGAACGCAGGTTCCCGGCGATGTGCTTCATCACCACCGCGATCGAGTTGATCGCCGGATCCGCGGTGCGCCTCAACCCCTCCCACGACACCTGACCCGCCGCGCCCTCCGCCAGATGCCTGTACCTGGCGAACTCGGAGCGGAATGAACCGATGACCAGGGTGATGGGGGTTGGTGTCGTCATTCAACTCAAATGATAGTGGCCCGTCAACTTCTCTCATACCCTGAAGCCGTATGCCCAGCATCCGCATCGTCTGTTTCGATTGGGGCGGCGTCATCCTCCGGCATTGCCGCGGCTGGGAGGAGGGATGCGCCGCGGCCGGCCTGCCCGTCCGTGATGGCTCACTCGATCCGGCTCTCATCGCGGCGAGGCGGGCCCTCACCGCGGAGTTTCAGCGGGGGCTGCTCACGCCCGATGAGTTTTTCCATCGACTCGCCGCGGCCAATCGCCATCTCTACACCATCGACGAACTCCGCCGACTTCATCACTGCTGGCTGCTGACCGAGTACGAAGGCATGTCAGACGTGATCCATCGGCTCAATCAAACACCGCGCATCGAGACGGCGCTGCTCTCGAACACCAACGAGGAACATTGGCGAAGGCACCTTCCTGTCAACGGTGATCCGCCCGACTACCCCACCGCCCTTCTGCTCCAGCATCGCCACGCGAGTCACATCCTGGGCCTCGCCAAGCCTGATGAGACAATCTACCGGCGCTTCGGCGAACTTGTCGGAGCCTCCCCGCAGGAAATCCTGTTCTTCGATGATCTGCCGGACAACATCGCGGCGGCGGAGCGGCTGGGGTGGCGCTGCGAACTGGTCGATCACAACGCCGACACCGCGGCGCAGGTCACAAGGGCGCTGATTCAGCACCGCGTCTGGTCGGAGCAGTTCATCTCTCGCGGGTAGCCAACTCGACCGCGTCGTATGCCAGCAGCGCCGCGTGACTCACGGCGGCGTGGCGCTGACGGTCATCACGAACCGCGGCGAGTGCCGGCCCGGCTCGCGGATCCGCCGAGGCCGCGAGAGCGCGGATGAGAGACATCATGACCGAGGGATCGTCTTCGACTTTCAGACGTGCGATACCCGCTTCGACAGCCTCGGGGTGGCCGATGGCGTTGCACAAATCAAGGGCGGCGATTCGTCGAACGCCGGTTCGATCATCGCTGAGCCGGGCCAGGGTCTGTTCCAACCTGTTGTTCACTTCGGTTCTGCAGGCACAATCTCAGGCCCGGATTCGTTCACGGTGTCAACGGGCGGCGGCTCGTTCGGTTGGTTCAACTGATCGTTCGCCGCGGGTGATCCCTCGGACTCGGGTTGTGACGAACGCCAAAACTGTCTTTCACTCGAGACGGGCTTGGGACCGGTTGAATAGCGGAACTGGTTGACTCGTTCCACATCGGGCAGGAAGTACGGGGTCGGCAAGGGATCGATCCCCGGTTCCCAAGCTCGCGCGTGAACCACATACCAGGGCTCGATGGACCCCTTCAGCCGCACCGTGACCGTCTGATACACAGGCTTGCCGTCGGGCCCGGGCGGCAGTTCGGGCATGGGACGCATGACATCGACCTGGCCATCCACCCCGCGGAGCCACGCCCGTGTAACATAAAACACCGGCGCCGTTCCGCCGACATTCTCAGGCGTCAACGGAACAACTTCAGGTCCGATCTGCCTGGCCATCCGCTCGTAGAAACTCTTCCTCGTCCCCAGCGGCGCGGCCACAACCATGGGATAGTTCACCGTCACCCGCCCCGCCTCGGTCGCGTTGGCGGCGGTGTACGGCAACGAACCCGGAGGGTACCGCATGGCAACATACCGCACCGCCGCAATCATGGCCGATTCGCAGCCGGGGCTGTTCGGGTCTTCGCTCAACCCGCGCGCTGACGGCACCTCTGGATAGTTGGTGTACTGCGACTGACAGCCCGGGAGAGCCGCGGCAAGAAGAGCGAGAGAGAGAGAGAGCAATCTTGTCATGCGTGGTCCTGTCTGGGGCCAATGGTAGCGGGGATCGTCTTGCCCGCTGGATCAATCCCCGGCGGGGTTCAGTCCCGCCGAGCCCACCGGCGGGTTCACCACCCCGACAACCGTTCCCGAGTTCTTCACCATGGAAACGATCGAGTCCCCCAGTTTTTGCGCCGCTTTCTCAGATGTCGCCAACTTTGCATCATACAGCACCTGGTTGAGCCATCCGATGAAGACCGGAGGCGCGCCGCTGTTGGTATCGCTGACGATTCCGGGTGTTGCGCGGAGCCAGTTGTTGACGGTCGGAAAGACCGCGGGATTCTGCGCCAGGCAGGCATCGATCCGCTTTGTCATATACGAAATAATCCAGTCCCGATTGGTGATCGTCACGCCGCGGCCCTCCGTCGGTTGCGAAAGAGGGCGAAACGACACGCCCCGAGGCCCGATGCTATTACCGCTGCCGATCTCCCGCCACCAGCCCGACCAGACCACGAAAAAGCCCCCGGCGACTTGACTCACCGGGGGCTTGGAATATCTACAGAGATGTCAATCAACCACGGACATCACCCGCCGCACGTGGGGTCGCCGCCCTCCCAGGCGTTGAAGAACGCCTCGACATCGCCGCCGTCGACGCCACCGTCCTGGTTGGTATCAGCACACCCGGTGCTGGCTTCCCAGTCTGTGAAGAACGCTTCAACGTCGCCGCCATCGACGCCGCCGTCCTGGTTGTAGTCTGCGGGACAGATGGGGCAGGGAGGCGCACAGTCGCAGGTGCCGGCAACGACGGCAAACTGCTCACCCTCGATCGTGTTGAAATCGATCGTGCTCATATTCCCGAAAGTCCCCAGGTTCGGGAAATCCTGACCCGGCAACCCGCCGATCACCTGGTTCGAGCCGTAGTTGACATCGCCGCTGGTGATGAACCCCGCCACCTTGATGCAGGACTGACCGTCCCAGCCGAGTTCATCAAGATCGATGCTGAACTCGAATCCGGTTGTCACGTTCACGGCGTCGCTGACACTGCCGCCGGTGCCTTCCACACCGCCGATGTTGCTGTTGTTGATGCTCGCCTCGATCAGGCCGGGCGTGCCGAAGGGGGCCTGGGGATCGGGGATGAGCGACTCCGCAGCGGCGCGGGGAGCGTAGTTGGTGAAAAGGTTCTGGTCGAAACCGCTCTGGGCCTGCGGATCGTTGATGCCGGCATTGGGGTTGCAGGGGGAGAAGTTGCCCCGGAAGGTAATGGGGTTGTAATCCGCCTTGGTGCCACCGTCGTACGCGCCGTAATCGAGGGCCGAGCCGATGCCGTTTCGACGCTTGCCGTCCTGCCGGAGAACCGCGGCATCCACCACGTGGTAGACGGGATCGCCGCCGATCTTGTAGGACATCCAGTAGTTGGGTACGAAGCAGTCGTCGAAACGCAGGCCGCCCAGTCGATTCAGGTTGCCGTAGGAAATGTCCACGTTATTCTGGTCGCCCAGGAGCGGGTTCTGACCGGGGTCGCCGTCGGCGTCGGAGCCGATGTCGAAGAAGATGTTGAACTTGTTACCGCCCGCATCGCAGGCGCTGCCGCCGCCGTTCTCGAGGTTGCCCGTGACCAGCACGTGCAGCCGACCATCCGCCACATAGGCGTAGAGGCCGTTCAGTTCAGACCCGTTCGCCACATCAGCGCCGCGCGCGGGGCAGGGACCGTCCACACCGCCGGTATTGCTGTTATCAATCGCAATCTGGACCGGAGGGGGATCGCCACAGCCGTCGAGCACGCCCTCGCCGGTGCCGGCATCGTTGCAGCCCAGGAAGCCGCCGGTGTTGAGGTTCAAATCCGCCGAGTTGGGGTAGTACGTGACGCCGTTGCCGACTCCCCAGGTGTAATAGTGGTCAGGCTCGAAGCCGGCATCAAAGGTGAATCCGGCGAGTTTTCCGTTGATGGCGTTGAAGTCGATGTCGGCGTTGTCGCCGAGGATGGTGTTCTCGCCGCCCGGCTCGGAGTCGATGAAGATCTCGATCTTGTTGAAGTTGTTCTCCATGTTTCCCGCGATGAAGATGTACAGGTTCGTCGCGTCCTTCAGCACGTACAGCGCATTGAGTTCCGAACCGTTCGCCGACTGCAGGCCGTTGTTCGCGTTGCCGAAGCGGGTTCTGTTGTTCTGGAGCGCGATGGCCGTGCCGTACGCGGAATCGAGTGTTCCGTCAACCGCAGGAGTCCCCGCCGCGGGCGTGGCGAAGACGTGCTGGGTTCCCGCGAAGTTGTTGAGGTTGATCAGCGAGACGGTCCCGTTGTAGTTGCCGTTGCCGTCGCCGCCCAGGTTCGCGGAGAGCGGCGGCAGCGGCGGAAGAAACTGGTTGCTCGCGTAATCGTGGCCCTGTCCGTTGATGAAGATGCAGAAGCCGATGGGGCCGCTGGGGTTGCCGATGCTCGCCAGCGGGATCATCATCTCGATGCCCTTGTTCACCAGGGCGGGATCGCCTCCTGTGGTGTTGGGGTCGCAGGGGTCGTTGTTCGTATTCGCGTTGCCGAAGCCTGTGGTGGTGGCATTGATCCACTTGGGGGCTCCGTAAAGCCCCTGCTCCGTTGCATTCGTGATCGCGCCGTCCGTCGCCTGACCCATCGCCGCGCCCGAGAGCGCACACAGCAGAGCCGCCGATCCGCACACCGTCATTTTCTTCATCATTGGTTGATCTCCAGAATCCGAACCTGTGAATACACACACCGGACACACGACCGGACGCGCTTACCCATGAACTTCAGAACCGACAACGGTTCAGATTCAATGGAACGGCACGCCCTCTGTTTCATCCTCGACACAGACCCCGATGGCAGCCGTGAAACGCACGCCCGCCGTGAAAGGTCCGCCCAAGATAAAACCTGTCTCCTCGACCACTACTTTACCGTAGTTGACCCCCATCCCGCGAATGAAATTTCGCGTTTTTGGGTCCATTTCACGCCGGTTTTTCAATCCGAGGGCGGTTCGCTCGGCTTGTAACCGTTTCATGACGGATTCAGCCGCTTTGACACCGCCGAATAACTCGTTCACGCGCGGGGGAAACCCCGGTCAGTTACCTTCCTCCCGATGTTCCACTCCTCGACAACTGTGGCACATCCCGGCTGAGTGCACCGGCGAATCTCATGCAAATTCTGAGTACGTTCCGAAAACAAAATCTTGACAAAGCCACCCGATGCGCTGTAGCGTACAGATAATCAAACTGAGCCGATCGAGCCACTTCTGGGCATCGCCAGCGCCGAACCGCGAGACTTCCTTTCTTCCGCGTCCCCGTTCACGAGGAACATTCATGGCCCCCACACAGCGCCGAGACCGAGCCTTCACGCTCATCGAACTCCTCGTCGTCATCGCCATCATCGCGTTGCTGATCGGCATCCTGCTCCCGGCCCTCGGCAATGCTCGGCGTGCCGCGCAGGACGGCAAGAACCTGGCCAATCTCAAGGGCATGGGCTATTCCATGACGCTCTACGCCAACGATTGGAAGAGTTGGTTCCCGGTCATGCCGCTGGTCCCCACTGATCAGAACGCGCTCGACCGCAGGCTGTACCTCTCCGGCCAGTACAACTACGGAGGCGTGGCCGGCTTGTTCAGTCTCTATCAGAAAGGTGATGGCGATGATACAGGCGACTACGGCTACCGCGGCCTGAACAACAACGAAGATTCCGCGACGTACTACACGCCGCCGGGCCGGGCACCCCGCAACGTTCCGCTGATGCGCAGTTACCTCGAAGGACTCGCGGTACTGACCAGCCCCCGCGACAAGGCCGATCGGTACTACGGCATGCCCCACGGGCCGACACCGCAGCGTTCCTCCTACGACACCGCCACACCCAAGATTCCCAAGGCTCCCGGCAGTGAGTACGACGTCATCAGTTACAACATCAGTTACCTCTACATCGTCGGCCTCAAGACCGATGAACCCAACATTGTCACGCCCGCTCCCTTCTGGGGCGATGAGACGAATGGTCCTGATGTGAGCACGTACGCCTGGTACGGAGGCGGCAACTCCGCCGCGTTCTCCGCTTTCGGCCAGCCCGCGGGTGCCCTCGGCCCGGGCGGGTACGCGCCGGTCGACAATCAAGGAGCGGCGGGCGGCTCCTTCGTCTTTACCGACTCTCACGCCGAGTTTCTCAAGAGCACACCAGGCCCGCAACTCAATCAGGCCGAGATCATCCAGAACATCTTCTTCTCATCGGACACTCAGCGCTTCCCGAAGAGCATCAACGCGGTGGACCGCAACCGCAGCCGCTTTGTGCAGACCATCGACTGATCACGCGAGCCTCACGGCGCGGCGGCGGTCATGGTGTCTCGCCGGGGTCAGATCACGAAGTCCGTCAATGAATCAACGCCCATGCCGGGCGCGACCACAGCACCCGGACCCGATTCGATCATCCCGCCCACGGGGTACGCGCAGTAGTCCGCGCTGAAGGCTCCCGCTGGACGATGATTGCCGCTGCGACCCAGACCTCCGAAAGGGAGCTTGCCGCTCGCCCCGGCGGTGCCCGTGTTGCGGTTGATGCACCCAGCGCGAACCCTCGAAGCGAACGTCTCGAACGCCGCATCATCCTTCGTGAAGAGCGATGCCGCCAGGCCGAACTCCGTCGCATTGGCCTGCTCGATCGCTTCCTCCAGCGATCCCACCACCGCCACCCGCAGAAAAGGACCGAAGATTTCGATGTCCGCCCCCGGCCCCACCTCCCCCCTCACGAATCTTCCGACCCTCATCACGCCCGGCGAGAGAAACCATCCAGACCCCGGGAGCGCCCTCATCTCCAGGAGCGCCTCCCCTCCCGCCGCGGCCAGCATCGCCTGCGCCTCCAGGATGGTGCGGCGAGCGGCTTCGCTCACCACCGGCCCCATGAACACGGGCGGGTCCGCGGCGGGGTCGCC
Organism: Phycisphaerales bacterium UBA2402; assembly: GCA_002343715.1. GTDB lineage: Bacteria > Planctomycetota > Phycisphaerae > Phycisphaerales > UBA1924 > UBA2402. The sequence continues at coordinate 68,779 of DDSA01000044.1, forward strand.
CACCGTCAGCGCCGATGCGGCCTTACAGAGCGAGGGGATCACCCGATCGGCGATGTCCCGATGCACGATCAACCGTCGTGTGCAGGTGCACCGTTGCCCGGCGCCGATGAATGCGCACCGCACGCACTCGATCACGGCTTGCCTCACGTCCGCATCGGGAAGGATGACCGCGGGGTTGTTCCCCCCCATCTCGAGCGCGAGCATCAGCCCGGGGCGGTCCAGATTGGCCTGCATGATCCGTCGGCCTACCGCCCACGAGCCGGTGAACAGCACCCCGTCGATCATCGGGTGCGTGGTCAGGGCCGAAGCCACATCCGCCCCACCTTGCACCAGATTCAGCACACCCGGAGGGGCACCCTCGGCGTCGAGTGCTTCGGCCAGCATTTCGACCAGCGCCTGCCCGCAGGCGGACGCCTTGTCGCTGGGCTTGAAAACCACGGTGTTCCCCAGCGCCAACGCGGGGACGATGTGCCCGTTGGGCAGATGCACAGGAAAGTTGAACGGCCCCACCACCGCCATCACGCCGTGCGGCCGGAACCAGCAGCGCCCCGACTTGCCCGGCCCGAGCGCCATGTCATACCCCTCGACCCGCCGCAGCGGCCCCGTCGCGCCTGCATCCAGCGTCACTTCCACTTTCGACGCGAGCAGCTGCGCCTCGGCACGGGCATCCCACATCGGCTTGCCTACTTCATCACGGATGAGCGACGCGACATCATCCACCCGTGCCGACGCGATCGACGCGAACCGTTTCAGGACCGCCCCGCGCCGTTCCATCGGCCATGCGGCCCATTCCGCTTGCACACCCCGCGCGGCCGCGACCGCGCGTGCCACGTCCGACGTGCTCTGACGGCCTCTCCAGACCGCCCGCCGCGGGTCTGAGGGCGAACGCGACTCGATCACGTCACCCTCCGCCGGATCACGCCACGTCCCGCCGATGAAGTTCGTCCCCTCCGTACGCGTCTCGCCGAGTTTCATCGCCAACAGCGTAGGGGTTGGGTGACACGCCGCGCATCCGTACCCGCCCCTGTGACCTTCCGCGGGGCAGCGCGTTCCGCCCGTTCCAGCGACCATGTGGCCGTCCCGTTTCATGTCATCGGGAACGACTCACCCTCAATCTTTACAGACTCGCCCGCATCCTACACTCGCCCCCTCCCATGTCCACGCCCATCACTCCATCCGCCGAGCGGGAGATCGTTCCCATTCTCGATTTCGGCTCTCAGACGGCACAACTGATCGCCCGCCGCGTCCGCGATACGGGGGTGTTCTCTCTGCTGGTCTCCCCGAAGATCACCCCCGCCGAGCTCGCGGCGATGAAACCAAGCGGCATCATCCTGTCCGGCGGCCCCAGCAGCGTCTACGACCCGGGGGCCCCCACGTGCGACCCCGGCATCTTCGACCTCGGCGTGCCCGTACTGGGCATCTGCTACGGCATGCAACTCGCCGCGCACCTCCTTGGCGGCAAGGTCACGGGTTCGGAACACCGCGAGTTCGGCCGAGCCCATCTCTCGCTCACGGGCAAGAGTGAGTTGTTCTCCGGCGTGCCCGACAAAACCACCGTGTGGATGAGCCACGGCGACCAGGTCGCCGACATGGGAGGCCGGTTCGAGGTGCTCGCCACCACGCCCACGTGCCCCAACGCCGCCGTCCGCTGGTCCGGGCGTGACCGCACCTTCTTCGGCGTGCAGTTCCACCCCGAAGTCACGCACACACCCCACGGCGGCGACATCATCCGCAACTTTCTCTATGAAATCTGCCGCTGCCGCGGCTCGTGGCGGATGAGCGAGTTCGCGGCCCACGCCGCCGCCGCCGCGAGGGAGCGCATCGGCGACGGGCAAGTGATCTGCGGTCTTTCGGGCGGTGTGGATTCCGCGGTCGTCGCCGCCCTGCTTCACAAGGCCATCGGCCCGCAACTGCACTGCGTTTTCGTGGACACGGGCCTGCTCCGGGCTGGCGAACGGCAACTGGTGGAAACGACGTTCCGCGATCACTTCAAGATCGACCTTCGTGTCGTCGATGCCGAGCGCGAGTTCCTCGCCGACCTTGCCGGCATCACCGACCCTCAGGAGAAGCGCCGGCGCATCGGCCACCGGTTCATCGAGGTCTTCAAGGAGGCCGCGAAGGAGATTCGCGGTGCCGCGTTCCTCGCGCAGGGAACGCTCTACCCCGATGTCATCGAGTCCGGCCACGGGCACGCGGGGACCGCCGCGGGCATCAAACTTCACCACAATGTCGGCGGTCTTCCGGAGAAACTGGGCTTTCAACTCGTCGAGCCGCTGCGTGAACTCTTCAAGGACGAGGCCCGCAAACTCGGCGAGGTCCTCGGCCTGCCCGAGCAGATCGTCTGGCGACACCCCTTCCCCGGGCCGGGCCTGGCGGTGCGGGTCCTCGGCGAAGTGACCAAACCCAAACTCGATCTGCTTCGCGAGTGTGATGAAATTCTGCTCGAAGAGATCGTGGCCGCGAACCTGTACCGCTCCACCAGCCAGGTCTTCGCGGTTCTGCTGCCGGTGCAGAGCGTCGGAGTCATGGGCGACGGGCGGACCTACGACTCGTGCGTGGCGGTGCGGGCGGTCGAGACACAGGATTTCATGAGCGCCGATTGGTGCCGTTTGCCGCACGACCTGCTCGCTCGAGTCAGCACCCGCATCATCAACGAAGTCCGCGGCGTCAACCGCGTCGTGTACGACATCAGCAGCAAACCGCCGGCGACGATCGAGTGGGAGTAAACCGCCGCTCAAGCCGACCCAAGCGAAGGACCATCGAGCGACCCCGCGTGGCGCTCCGTCTTCCCGTTGAAGCCGACCGGGCGGAGTACATCGCTCTCCGCCGTCGCTCGCGAGCGTTCCTCGAACCCTGGGACTCCACACCGCCGGGCACACGCCGGGGGTGGAACTACGCCGCCGCGGCGTTCGACAGGGCTTTGGCCACATCGCGCCTGGAATCAAGCCTTCGGCTGCTTGTCCGCCGCAGTGAGGACGATGCGGTCATGGGTGCCGTCGGCATCAGCAACATTGTTCGCGGTGCGTTTCAGAGTTGCACCATCGGCTACTGGATCGGACTTGAGTATTCCCGACAAGGTTACATGACCGACGCCCTGGCGCTCACGCTTCACACTTGTTTCTGCACTCTCGGGCTGCACCGCGTGGAAGCCAACATCATGCCTTCGAACCGCGCCTCGACCGCGCTGGTGGCCCGCCTCGGATTCCGGAAAGAAGGGCTGGCTCGCCGTTACCTCCGCATCAACGGACGCTGGCGTGACCATGTCCGCTGGGGAATGACGATCGAAGACTATCGGGGACTGTGCCGCATCGGGGTGATCCCCTACTCCCGAACGCGCCGGCTTCCCGTCACGCTTTAGTCCGTCGCGTCCCGCACAGGCAGACCGCCATCGCCACGCCCGTACCGATCACCAGTTGCCACGGGAACGCCAGCCGCACGGGGCCGAGGTTTGCCTTGGTCCAGGCGTTCTGCACCGTCCACCATTCCCACACAGGAACCTGAAAGACCATCACCGTCATGAAACCCGCGAAAAGGGCCGCCACCGCCGAAGCGCTGTTCCCTCGACGTGTAAAGAGTGCCGTCAGGAACATCGCCAGCAACCCCGCGTACGCGAAACTCATGACCCCGAGCACGAAGTCGAGCAGCGTGGACTTGGCCGGGTCGTAGAAGAAGATGCACAGACAGGCGAACACCCCCAGCGCCACGCCGGAGCCGGCGACCGCCAGCCTGCCGATGCGAAGGTAGTGAGAATCCTCGCGGTGCGGTACGCGCCGACGATAGATATCGTTGACGAATGTGCTGGCCATGGAGTTCAGCCCCGAGTTGATCCCGGCCGGCCCCGCGGCGAACAACCCCGCCAGAAACAGCCCCGCCATGCCCCCGGCCATCTCTCGCACAGCGAAGGTCTGGAAGGCCGAATCGCTCGAGGGCGCGTAGCCGGGTGACGCGACACCCATCACGTCAGGCCGTTTATAGAACACATAGAGCAACAGCCCCAGAAACAGAAAGACACAGACCGCGGGGATACCAACCAGCACGCCGCTGATGACGGACCACGCCCCTTTCTTCGCATCCCGGCAGGTGAGCATGCGCTGCACGAGATCCTGATCCATGCCGTGAGACGCGAGCGTTAGGAGGACGAAGCCGGTCGTCACCGTCAAGAGCGTAAAGGGCTGTTCTGGTTTGAACCCCCACAACGGGAGTGACGGATCAAGCCCGGCCCGCACGACGGTGAGTTTCGATGCAGCGCCATCGGGCGGGTGCGCCAGGGCCGTCATGAGTTCGCCCGGCCCCAGACCGATGCGCGACCAGAGCACCACGATGGCCACCAGCGCGGCCCCGAGATACACCCCCACCTGCAGGACATCGGTCCAGATCGCGCTCCCAACGCCCCCCACGTACGTATACAGCACGCCGAAGATGATGAACCCGGAGATGGTGACAATCAGGTGCAGCGGCGAAATATCCCCGAAGATCAGCAAACTCCCGGGCAAGGCACCGACGAACACCCGCGCGCCGCTCGCGAAGACCCGCCCCACCAGATACGCCCACGAAGCCCCCAGCCTTGCCCCCGGGCCGAAGCGTGTTTCGAGCAGTCCGTAAGGTGTCGCTACGCCCAATCTGTAATAGGCGGGGATGAAATAGACAGCCAGCAGCACCGCGGCGATGATGCCGCCGATGTTCGTGGAGAGGTAGGTGAGGTCGCCCGCGTACGAAGCCTGCGGCGCTCCGACAAAGGTCGCGGCGGACTGTGCCGTGGCGAGCACCGAGATGGCGACCGCCCACACCGGCATCGAGCGGGCCGCGAGAAAATAGTCGTTGGTGTTTTTCGCCCTCTTGCGTGAGAACCACAGGCCGCTGGCGATAAGGAGCGCGAAATAACCCCCGAGCACCGCCCAGTCTCCGGCCAGCAGACGCGGCACCGCGGGTACACTCACCATCGTGCCCCACCCCACCACCGCGTTGTCCGTTGTTCGTTGCTCATCGGTGCGTCGCTCCGACCCAGTATCGTCTGTTGCCTCACCGCGCGTGGAAACTTCCCCGCCGGCCGTTGCGGGGGCCATCTCGCGACGGCTGGCCATTCTGTCGATCGCTTCGGCCATCGCCGGGTGCGCGGTTCGTCCGGGCTCTCCCGCCGCGCAGCGCCGCGGCGACGAGATTGTGATCGCGGGCAAGCACTTTCACACCGGCGCTCCGGTTGTCCTGTGGACCGATCCCGGCGGGTACGACGCCTATCGCGTCGAGCGCCGTTTCGTGCCGCTCGACAAGGCGTCTTGGGCGGCCACCACCGAGGGCGGTAAAGGCCCTTCCTCACCCAACCGTTACGACGCCCGCTCGGCCCTGCTGTCACCCGATGAACTGGAACGCGTGCGGGGTGGAGGATGGGACCTGCCGACACTCCGTCGCGTCGTCGATCAGTTTGTGATCCACTACGACGCCTGCGGCACCAGCCGTCAGTGCTTCCGGGTTCTGCACGATCTGAGGGGTCTGTCCGTCCACTTCATGCTCGACATCGACGGCACCATCTATCAGACCCTCGACGTGAAGGAGCGCGCCTGGCACGCCACCACCTCGAATCACCGATCGGTGGGCATCGAGATCGCCAACATCGGCTCCTATGCCGACGGCGAGAAGGATCCGTTCGCCCAGTGGTACGAGATCAATGACGCCGGCGAGGCGATGCGCATCACCATCCCCAGCGCGTTCGGCGACGGAGGAGTTCGCACTCAGGGCTTCGTTGGAAGACCCATCCGTCCGCAACTCATCCGCGCCGAAATTCAGGGGACGACCCAGCGGATGTACGACCTGACGCCCCAGCAATATGACTCACTGATGCGGCTCACCGCGGCCCTTTGCACCGCTCTCCCCAGCATCCGCTGCGAGTACCCGCGCGATGCCCAGGGCCGACTCGTCGTGCAAAAACTCGATGATGCCACGCTGGCTTCGTACACGGGGCTTCTCGGCCATTACCACATTCAGGCGAACAAGGTGGACCCCGGCCCGGCTTTTCAATGGGACCGAGTGGTGAAAGGGGCCCGGGCGCTCATGCACTGAGTTCACCGGTTGCGGGGAATCCGGCCCCCGTGCAACCTGCGCGAAGGCGCAGAGTCATGCACCTTTGCGGCGGCCGCCGATACTCGAACCACCCGATGGCCGACGTTCTGGACCAGAGTTCGATCGATGCGCTGCTCAAGGCCGTGGAAACCGGCGAAGTTCGGCAGGAGCCGGCCGGAGCGCTGGTCTTCGCGCGCGACGCCTCGGACGGGGGCGATGTCGAGATCAAGGCGTACGACTTCAAGCGACCCGAGCGCGTCAGCAAGGACCAGATGCGCGCGCTCCAGACCCTGCACGAGTCCTTCGCCCGCAACTTCGGGGCGGCCCTCTCGGGGTTTCTTCGCACCATCGTCGAGGTCAAGGTCGCCGCGTGCGAACAGATGACGTACTCCGAGTTCACCTCGGGCCTGCCGAACCCAACCTCTTTCAATCTTGTCACAGCCGACGGCCTCGAAGGACAGATGTGCCTCGAGATCAGCCCGCTCATCATCTACCCGATCATCGACCGGCTCCTCGGAGGCAACAGCCAGGACCTCTTCATACCTCAGCGGCCGCTCACCCTCATCGAGAACCGCCTGATCGGGAATGTCACGCGCCGCGGCCTGTCGGCTCTGTCGGAGGCCTGGGCCAACATCCGGGGGCTGGAGTTCAAGGTCACCGCGACGGAGAGCAACCCGCAACTGGTGCAGATCGTGCCGCCCAACGAGGTCGTCGTCGTCATCGCGTTCGAACTGAAGATGTCGAACCGCGCTGGAACCATGAACTTGTGCATCCCGTACAACGTCATCGAGCCGGTGATGGAAAAACTCAGCAGCCAGAGCTGGTTCGCCAGTCAGAAAAATCAGAAGAGCAAGGAAACCCAGACGCAGTTGACGCGCAATCTGTCTCGCGCTCCCCTCGAGGTGACCGGCATCCTCGCCGAGACCACGATCACACTCCGCGATCTGCTCCACCTGGCCGTCGGCGATCTGGTTGTCACCGAAACCCCCGCCGCCAGGCCCATCGTGGTCTGCGTCGAGGGGGAGCGGAAGTTCGCCGCCCAACTCGGTCAGCACCGCGGTAATAAGGCGCTGCGGATTGTCGCTCTGCCGCGTGACGCGGCATGAGCGGACGCTCGCCGTCGCGCCCTCTCTCGCCGTTCGGCACACCTTCGGTACCGAACTTGTACAGAGCACGGATCGGGTTCCCGTGAGGCGTGATCGTTGGCGCAATCCCCGGCCAGCCACCATCCGCCTCTGCAACGACACCCTTCCGCTCCCAGTGCCCGAACGCGCCGCGTCCGAGCCTGCAGGACCCGACCGTTCTTAGGGCCAAGCAGGATTTCTCTATACCGGGCCACCTATCATTGTCCCCACTATTTCAAGCACCACCTCAAGGGCATTCACACATGGCCACCCGTCGGGCAAAGATCAGCATCATCGGCGCCGGCAACGTCGGCGCGACCTGCGCACATTGGGCCGCCGCGAAGGAACTCGGCGACATCGTGCTCCTCGAAATCCCGGAGCGTGCCGACTTCGCCAAGGGCAAGGCGCTCGACCTGGCCTGCTGCGCCCCCATCGAGGGGTTCGACGCCAACATCATCGGCACCAGTGATTACAAGGACATCGCGCACTCCGATGTGGTCGTGATCACGGCGGGTATGCCTCGCAAGCCGGGAATGAGCCGGGATGATCTGATCCAGGTGAACGTGAAGATCGTCAAGGACGTCAGCGAGAAAGTCCGCGAATACGCCCCCGAGTCCATCGTCATCGTGGTCAGCAACCCTCTCGACGCGATGGTCTACACCGCGTGGAAGGTCACCGGCTTCCCCACCAACCGCGTCATGGGACAGGCCGGGGCACTCGATGTCGCCCGTTACAAGGAGTTCCTCGCGATGGAACTCAAGTGCAGCGTCGAAGACATCTCGGCGCTTCTGCTCGGCGGCCACGGCGACGACATGGTTCCCCTGCCCCGCCTCACGAGCGTGAGCGGCATCCCCATTCTCGACCTTCTCTCGGAGGAGAAGGTCAAGGCCTGCGTTGATCGCGCCAAGGTCGGGGGTGGAGAGATCGTCAAACTCATGGGCACCAGCGCCTACTACGCCCCGGCCTCCGGCACGATCCAGATGGTCGAGGCGATTGTCAAGGACAAGAAGCGGATCATCCCGTCCGCCGTGTACTGTGAATCCGAGTTCGGCGTATCGCCGCAGAAGGGCAAGGGCTACTTCGTCGGTGTGCCCGCGTTGCTCGGGGCGGGGGGCGTCGAGCGAATCGTGACCTTCAAGATGACCCCGGACGAACAAAAACTCATGGACGAGTCGGTCTCACACGTCAAAGACCTCGTTTCGACAGTTGCGAAACTTTTTCCCGAACTCGCCTGATATCGCGAAGCGTAATTCCCGGAAGTCTACACGAACATGATTGCCATGAAGACCACAAACCGCATCGTCACTTTTTCCGCCGCAGCCCTCGCCCTAGCGTCTCTGTGCGCCCATTCACTCGCGCAGGACGAGAAGCCGGCACAAGCGACTGCGGCCGCCTCCCCGGCCACACCGGCACCCAATCTTCCCGTCTGGTCAATGCCGGAGTTCGAGAACGCCGCCAAGAGCCTTATCGGTTCGTGGAAAGCCACGGCGAGCCTTCCCGATGGCACGACAACCGATGTTGTCATCAGCATCGCCCCCGTCGGCATCACCGGTCTCACCGATGTGCTCTACGTCGAGTCCGCGCGGGCCGATGGTCTTAACCGCCCGTACCGCACCGCATTCTGGCGGTTCGTCAAGTCCGGGGACGGCGTCAAGTTGCAGTCGCTCGAGTTCCGTCGGCCCCGAGCCGAAATGGCCTGCATCAACGGACTGTGGGCCGCGCCCGAATCCTTCCCGCTCTACACCGCCGATGATGTCGTCGCCACCGCCGAAATGAGCCTGAAAGGCTCCGGTGCGTCATGGGCCGGTCAGACGCCGGTTCCCGTCCCCACCATCATGGGCGGCGCGACGCATATGACCAGTGAGATTGCCTTCGACGGCGCGACGATCCAAACCGCCGACCGCGGCCTGAACGCCTCCGGGCAACAGGTCTGGGGGCCTGCCGCTGGTGAGAAGTACACGTTTACTCGTTTCGACACGGGAGTCACGACCAAGAAATGGCCAGAGACCGGCCTGCTTGTCATCGACTACCCCGCCGCCCTCTCCGGCGAGCCGGCCAAACAGGGCGACATCGTTTCACTCAACTACGTCGGCTACCTGACCAACGGAGAAGTTTTCGATTCCTCCTATGAGCGGAACGCACCATTCACGTACGCATTCGGCACGCCACTCATCGCGGGCTGGAACACGGCGATGGAGCAGATTCAGCCCGGAATGAAGCGCCGCCTGGTCATCCCCGGTCCTCTGGGCTATGGGGCCGCGGGTCGTCGCCCGAAGATTCCGTCCAACGCCACACTTATATTCGACATCGATGTGCTGAAAATCGAGTCCGCCCCACCGCCCGCCCAGCAGCCGGAGATCGAAAGCAAGGGTGCGGAAGTAAGGCCCGTAGACGGCCCTCCCCCGGAAGTCCGCAAGAAGATGGAAGAGGAAATCGCCCGCAAAATGAAAGAGCGGACCGAGAAAGAGGCCGCCGAGAAGGCCGCCAACCCCAAGTAACGCACTCGGCCGCGGGCGAATGGCCCGCGGCCTTTTTTCAAACTCGATCACACTCAAAAGGACCCTTATGGCTCAGTTCAAGATCGACGCATCCGGCATGAAATACAAGAAGGTCCGCTGGTTTACCAAGCGCCGTAAGACCAAAAGCCGTATGTGGCGCTCGAAGTGGGTGCCGATCGCTCAACTCAAGCCCGGCACGTTCACCCCGACCGCCTCCGCCGCGACCGCTCCAGCCGGTACCGCCTGACGCGCGGGCTGAAACAATCCTCCGAGGAGCGCATACAAGCCCGAGCCGGACTGTTGATGTCGGGGCGATCTCTGCCGATGCAATCTCTCGCATGCCTGAACGTTGTGCTTGCCTCAGCGGTCGTCCCTGGAAAACATGATATGAAAACTCTGCTTCTTCTTGCTTCCTGCCTGTGCCTCTCCACCATCACCCTGACCGCGACGGCTCAGGATTCCCCGCCGCCCCGTCCACGCGAAGGCGGGCGCCAGGGAATGGCTCAGCCGCTGACGCCTGAAAAGAGCAGAGCCGCGTGGGAACTTCAGGCCAGGAGTGTCGCCTCCTCCCTGGGCTTCGACGCTGAGCAAACCAAGGCCACCATCGAAGCATACCTGGCCGCTCGCACATCGCATACCGAAGCCTCTGACAAGATGCGCAAGGAACTGATGGACAAGGCTCGCGATGAGGGGGCTCAAGGTGCGTTCGCCGAAATTCAGCAGAAGACCGAAGAACTGATGAAGAGCGAGCGAGAGAAACTCGAAAAATCTCTCTCCTCCAAACTCTCCGCCGATCAGGTCCAGAAGGCCATCTCGCCGCTGGGCTCATTCAACAGACAGTGGGACACGATGACCGATGCACTCGCCGGTTTCGGGCTTGATGCCGCCAAGATGAAGGATGCCCAGAGCGCTGTTCAGACCTATATCGTGGCTGTTGACAAGGCCAGAGCCGGAGGCGATCGCGAGGCGCTTCGCACCGCGACCCAGGAAGCCCGAAAGACACTGACCGACACCATGAAGGACATCCTTTCCGAAGATCAGATGGCCAAGTTCCAGGCCACCCTCGGCGGCGGTCGCGGCATGGGCGGTCGTCCGGGCGGCGATGGTTCGCGCCCGGATGCTCCGCGGCCTCCCGCCAACGATCCGAAGTAGTCAGTTCAAAGAAGCAGTCTTCCTGGCCGGGCCGGGCCCCCGGAGTGATCACGCGCGATCCGACGGATTTTCATCGTCCCGCCATGGTTCGCCTGCTCCATTCGACCGTCTCGGTCAGGCCGTTCTCCAGTGTCGTGACCGGCTCGTACCCGATCAGTTGTCTGGCCAGGCCGATGTCCGCGACGGAGTGCTTGACGTCGCCGGTGCGCGCCGGCTCGAACCTGGGTTGCAGCTGACCGGCGCCGCACATGTCGGCGATGAGCGCTGCGAGCTGAGATATGGTGATCCGGCTTCCCGCTCCGATGTTCATGGATTGCCCGGTGAGCTTTGTCGGGGTCGCGCCGGCCAGCAACGCCGCCAACACGGCGTTCCCGACGAACGTGAAATCCCGGCTCTGCTCGCCGTCGCCGTAAATCACCGGACGCTCGCCCTCCATCAGTCGCTTGGTGAACGAGGGAATCACCGCGGCGTAAGCGGACTCGGCGCTCTGACGCGGTCCGAAGATGTTGAAAAAACGCAGGGATGCCGCCGACAGCCCGTAGCACGACGCGTACACGCTGATCAGGTGTTCGCCCGCCAGTTTGCTCGCGGCATAAGGAGAAAGCGGTCGCGGAGGCTGTGTCTCGGACTTCGGGAGTTCTGGCTGGTTCCCGTACACGGACGAACTCGACGCGGCGATCACACGCTCCACCTGCGAGGACCGTTTCTGCATGCCCTTCCCAAAGCCGCGGGCGGCCTCGAGAACTCGGAGCGTTCCGGTCGTGTTGACCGACCAGGTCCGCTGCGGGTCCTCCAGGCTTCGCGGCACGGACCCGATCGCCGCGAGATGAAAGACCGTACGCGCCCCCCTCATCGCATCGGACAGCGCATCATCATCGAGGATCGAGCCGTGCACAAAGCGCAGCCGATCCGGATCGAGTTCGATCAGCCCGGAGAGATACTCCGTGCCCGAGTTCGAGAGATCATCGATGACACGAACCTCAGCGCCCAGCGAGATCAGCGCATCGCACAGGTGACCGCCGATGAAGCCGGCCCCGCCGGTGACACACACTTCCCGCCCCTCGTAGAAGGTTCTCAGTTGGTTCACTTTGTCCGCGGGCAGTTTCATCGAATGCCGACCAGTGTAGTGGAATCCTCGCCACAGCGGGAGTGGCTTCAGTATTCAATGCTAGACCGAACAGGAGACGAGCGACAGGGACTCTCCCCGGGATTGTACAGCAAGCCAATCGATTCTTTGGAACGGCGCACAGATCGGGATGAAAAACCCTTCTGCTGATCGCGCCGTGCAGCGGTGTGTGATTCACATGCAATGGCACCGCACACCACGGCGTAACGGAACGTGCGGGGGATCTCGGCCGGTTGCCAATCAAACATGCGCACTCGGAGCACGACTTTGCAGGTTTCTCCTTCGATTTCAACTCCCCGAGCCGAACGATCAGACGGGGCGGGGAGGATCGCTGCGCGGCCCGCCTGCAACTTGGAGTACAGCCATCCAGACCGCGAGATCGTTCTGATTGTCGGTTCCAAAGCAGTCCACATGTTCCCGTGGATCGTTCGCGCTCCAGCGGGCCATGATGATGTACAAATCGTGGCGGTCCATCCGACCGGACCCGTTCAGAACCATGTTGATCCTCGGGCGGTCGGATCGATCGGGCAAGCCCCCCCCGAACAAAATCACCTCGTCTGCCCCGACCCTTCCACGATAAACCTCTTTGTAGTCAGTTCTTCCAATCCCATCGGGCCGTACGCGTGGACACGGCTGGTGCTGATGCCGATCTCGGCACCCAGCCCCAGGTGGAACCCGTCGTTGAACCGGGTGCTCGCGTTGACCAGGACACATGAACTCCGGACCTCGCGGACAAACCGGGACGCACGCTCTTCCGAGCGTGTCAGGATGGCCTCGGTGTGGTCGCTCCCGTAATGGGCGATGTGAGCGATCGCCTCATCCATCCCGTCCACTAGACGCAGGGCAACCACCAGATCAAGGAACTCACTGCCCCAGTCGGTGGTGTCCGCCTCCTTCGCCGTCGGCGCAAACACTCTCGCGCCCTGATCCGCTCGAACCTCCACTCCGGCGCCCGCGTATGCAGCGACCAGTCGAGCCACGAAACGCGGTGCTTCGGCTCGGTGAACAAGGATGCACTCGACCGCGTTGCAGGCCGCGGGCGCGCTGGTCTTTGCCGTGACACAGATGCGTTCGGCTTCCTCCAAGTCCGCCGACTCGTCAACATAAACGTGGCAAACGCCCCGATAATGCTGCACGGTGGGGATGGTGCTGTGCTCGCGGACGAAGCGGATCAGTTCGGTGCCGCCCCGCGGGATGCACAAGTCGATCCAACGGTCCAGAGTCAGAAGGTGACGGAGATCATCGCGTGACAGTTCAGGCAGGACCGTGACGGAGTTCCCCGGACATCCGTGAATCTCCAACGCTTCGCGGGCGATGTCCGCGAAGACCCGCGCGGCCCTCGCCGCCTCTCTTCCGCCTTTCAGGATGCACGCGTTGCCGCTCTTGAAACAGAGTGCGAAGGCATCGATCGTCACCGCCGGGCGGGCCTCGAAGATCATGAGGATCACACCCAACGGGGTGCGCTCCTGACGAACACGCAAACCACTCGGCATCACGTCATCGCGCACTATCATGCCGACCGGATCCGGGAGCGCGGCGACCTGCTCCAGTCCCGCCCGCACCTGCGTGAGCGCAGCCGGGCTCAGTTCCAGCCGGCGCAGTTTGGCGCTCGGCAACCCCGCGGCCCGAGCGGCGCTCATGTCCTCTGCGTTGGCAGCGAGCACCTCGGCCTCTCGCGCGGCGATCAGCGACGCGATCTCCACGAGCACCCGATTCTTCAGTTTGGTTTCAAACCCGGCAATGACACGGGATGCTTCTCGCGCACTGCGCGCCGCGTGTTCAATGTCCGCCACACCCCCGGTGCCCTCCAGGTTCATGCCGGCTCTCCAGACTTCTCGGCACGTGCACGAATGACGACCAGGTCGTTGCGATGGATGACCTCTTCGCTGTGGCTGAACCCGAGCACGAGGGCGATATTTGCGGATGGTCGGCCCATGATCCGCCGCACTTCGGTCGAGGAATAGGCCGTGATCCCGCGGGCAAATACCCCTCCCGATTCAGTGGCAATATCCACGGTGCTGCTCCCGGCGAACTCGCCCCGCACGTCCGTGATGCCCCCCGGAAGAATGCTTGCCCCTCGATTCGCCACCGCCTTCTCGGCTCCTTCATCAACCAGGATTGTTCCCCGTGGACGCGCGGCCATTCCGAGCCAGCGCTTTCTCGCCGATTGCCTCACGCCAAGAGGTGGAAACCACGTACCCACTTCCTCGCCCGAGAGTACACGCGAGATGACCCGATCAACCCGACCGCCCGCGATCACCATGGGGATGCCCGCGCGGCCCGCAATCTCCGCCGCGGCGATTTTCGTTTCCATTCCGCCCGTTCCCACCGCGCTCTTCTCCGGGGCGATGTGCGTTCGGGCCTCTGAAATGGAGCCGACGCGAGGGAGCACCGGCCCCCGTGGGCCGCCCGCGTGCAAACCTTCGACACCGCTCAGGATCAGCAGCAGGTCGGCCTGGATCAGGCCAGCCACAAGCGCCGAGAGTCGATCGTTGTCTCCGAGTTTGATCTCGGCGTAACTCACCGTATCGTTTTCATTCACGATGGGCACAATCCCACGTGCCAGCAACTCGCCGAATGTGCGACGCGCGTTCACCATTCGATCCCGAGCGTCCAGATCTTCCGCGGTCAAGAGAATCTGCGCCACCGTCAAGCCGTGAGCCGCAAAAGCCGCCGACCACACCGCCATGAGTCGCTGCTGCCCCACTGCCGCAGCGGCCTGCTTCTGCACGATGGTACTGGGCATCGCGGCCAACCCTAACGCACGAAACCCGCTGGCGATGGCGCCGGACGAAACGATCACGAAACGACGACCGCGCAGCGCCATCGCCGCGACATCACACGCGAGTTGGTTCAACGCAGATTCAGAGAGTCTGCCGCCCGGCGCGAGAAGTGCGCTGCCCAGTTTGACAACCACGGTCTTGGCCGTGATGCTCAACGCACGATCTGAAAATTGAGTTTCTTTCACAGAACTGCCCGGGTTCGATCGATCAGTTCACACCCACGAGGCAGACATACCCCTACCACGTACCGATCATAACTACGGCGTCTTGGTGAATTCATGCACTGCTTGGTCCGGGAAACTTCTGGTACTCGGAACTTCTCGCCGGAAGTTGTTGCTTTCGTCTTGTTCCTCCGCCCGTGCTCGTTAGAATATGCTCAAGGAGCCGTGCGGCCTACCGGTCGCACACTGAGAGAGGGACACGTCGTCCTTCGATACCGCGAGTGAACTTGAGTGGACCCGTGATCGGGAACAGGGGTTCCGCGCGGGGCGTGATTCGTCTACCAACGAAGGAGAGATTCGATGAAGAAGTGTGTGATTCTGGCGGCGGTGGCGGGCGTGGCGGTTTCGGCCCTTGGCGCGAACTTCGGCCAGGGCAACCTTGTCGTCGTGCGTCTGGGCACGGGTAACACGCTCAGCAACGCAGCGCAGGCCGTGTTCCTCGATGAGTACACCACCGCGGGCGTCTTCGTCCAGTCCATCGCGATGCCTACCTCGGTCAGCGGTCTCGACCGCCGGCTGACGATGAGCGGCACCGCGAACTCCGAAGGCGAACTGACCCGATCCGCCGACGGCAACTTCCTGATCCTCGCCGGCTACGACGCCGATGTCGGCACGGCCAACGTCGTCAACACGACCAGCGCAACGGTCAACCGTGTCGTAGCTCGAGTGTCGGTCACCGGCGTTTCCGACACCAGCACCGCGATCTCCGATGCCTTCAGCGCGAATAACGTGCGCGGCGCGGCCTCTGTTGACGGCAGCCAGTTCTGGCTCACCGGAGCGAACGGAGGCATCCGCTACACGACGTACCAAGGCGCTTCCACCACACAGATCAACACCGTCAACAACCCCGGCGGCCTGACCCCCATCACGAACTCTCGCTGCGTCAACATCTTCGGCGGTCAGTTGTACGTCTCCGCCGCTCAGGCTTCGGGCCGTACCGGCGTCTTCACGATCGACACCGGCCTGCCCACAGCGGCGGGCGCCTCCAACTCCATCCTTCCCGGCACCGGCGGGATCACCGGGCAATCACCCTACGACTTCGTCCTCAGCGGCAACACGCTGTATGTCGCCGATGATTCCGCGGTCGCCGGCGTCGGCGGCCTCCAGAAATTCATCTTCGACGGCTCGAACTGGAACCGAACCGATACCTTCACGGCGGGTCTGCCCGCCAGCGCACGCCTCCGGCAACTCACCTCGATGACCGATGCACTCGGCCAGACGGTTGTCTATGCCACCACATCGTACTCCAACCCCGCCGGTGGACCCGACATCACCGCCATCGTCTGCCTGACGGACATCGGAGCGGGCTCCTCATTCACACAGATCGCCACCGGCCCCGCGGGCACCATCTTCCGCGGCATCGAAGTGACACCCATCCCCGCCCCCGGCGCGCTGGGCCTCCTCGGGTTGGCCGGGCTGGCCGCGGCGCGTCGCCGACGTTGATTCTCCGTTCGGGCGGATGGCACCGCCAGAGACTTGGCTCAATCACACGGCCCGGGCGACGTCGCCCGGGCCGTTGTTCTTTCAGCGATCAGGCCAGCACCAGGTTCACCATTTTGCCGGGAACGACGATCACCTTTTTCAGTGTCTTTCCTTCGATCAACTCCCTCACCTTCGGGTCGGCCATCGCCGCGGCCTCCAGTGCGGCCGCATCCAGACCCGGGGACACGCGGATTCTGTGCTTCGGGCGACCCGCGATGGAGACCGGGATTTCAATCTCATCATCCGCTGCGAGGGCCGGATCACCGATCGGGTACGGCTCGAATGCGAGAGACGATGACGAACCGCCGATGACCCTCCGGAAGAGTTCTTCACTGATGTGCGGCGCGAGGGGTGCGAGCATCAGGATCAGCGCGCGAGCGGCCTCAAGGGGCACCGAGGGGAGTGATCCCAGGTGGTTGTTGAACTCGATGAGTTTGCTGACGACCGTGTTGTAGCCGAGCGACTCCATGTCGCGCCGCACGCCCAGAATTGTTTTGTGCAGGACGCGGCTCGTCTCGCGCGACGACGCGATATCCGACACGCGCGATGCGCCCGTCTGCTCATCGATCAGATTCCGCCATACACGTTGCAGGAATCTGAACGACCCAGTGATGTCCCGCGTGTTCCAGGGTTTGCTCGCTTCCAGCGGGCCCATCGACATCTCGTACAGCCGGAGTGTGTCGCACCCGTAAGACGACGCGATCTCATCGGGTGAAACCGCGTTCTTGAGACTCTTGCCCATCTTGCCGTATTCACGGGTGACCGGCCGCCCGTTGTATGAATACGGGCCGGGGTGATCCTGATTCTCCACAGCCCTCGTGCCGTCGGGCAGCAGCACTTCAGATGCTTCGACGTACGCCCCACGCGCATCGGTGAAGGCGTACCCCTGGATGTACCCCTGGTTGAACAAACGCTGGAACGGCTCGATCGTCGAGACGTGCCCCAGGTCGTACAGGACTTTGTGCCAGAAGCGTGCGTAGAGCAGGTGCAAGACCGCGTGCTCGACACCGCCCACGTAGAGGTCCACGCCGCGGCCGTCGCCCGTGGTCGCACCCGGAGCCCGCCCGGCCATCCAATACCGCTCCGCATCGGTACCGCACAGCGCACTGTCGTTCTCGGGGTCGAGGTAGCGCAGGTAATACCAGCAACTCCCCGCCCAGTTGGGCATGGTGTTGGTCTCTCGAGTGAAGCGTCGAGGCCCGTCGCCGAGGTCGAGTTCGATGTTCACCCAGTCGGAGGCCCGGGCCAGGGGCGTGCGCACTGGCGCGGCGGGGTCCTCGCTGCTTTCCGGACGGAAATCCTTGAGTTCCGGGAGCAACACCGGGAGCATCGACTCGGGGAGATCGTGGGCCACTCCAGCCTCGTCAAAGACGATCGGGAACGGCTCCCCCCAATACCGTTGACGGGAGAAGAGCCAATCGCGGAGTTTGTACGTGGTGCGTGCTCTGCCCGCACCCGCTGACTCCAAGGCCGCGATGATGTGCCGCTTGGCCTCGGGCGTCGCCAGCCCGTTGATCGTGTACGGAGATTCTCCGACCGGCGGAGAGTTGCACGCGATGCCCTCCTCCGCGAAGCACCCATCAGGAGCCTCGCCGCCGCTCGGTTGGACAACCTTCTCGACGGGGAGATCAAAGGCGGCGGCGAACTCGTGATCCCGATCGTCATGACCCGGGACCGCCATGATCGCGCCCGTGCCGTACCCCATCAGCACGTAATCGGCGATGAAGACGGGGATGCGATGACCGTTGACGGGGTTGACCGCGTACGACCCTGTAAAGCAGCCCGTTTTGTCTTTCGCTTCGCGGCGCTGATCGTCGGTGCGGCTCTTCGCGTAGGCTCGATACGTTGCCACGGCTTCGGCGGGAGTCATTCGATCCTGATAACCCGGAAAGACACCGGCCCTGAATCCCGCCGGAGGCTCTGATCCGATGAGCGAATCCACCAGCGGGTGTTCAGGGCTGAGCACCATGTACGTCGCGCCGAACAACGTATCGGGCCGGGTGGTGAAGACCGTGATGGTCAGCGCCCCCGACCGGGTACCCGGGGGGGGGTGTACTGAAAACTCGACATCGGCGCCCTCGCTGCGCCCGATCCAGTTGCGCTGAAGGAGCTTGATGGGCTCGGGCCAGTCGAGCGTCGAAAGGTCCGCGGCCAGCCGATCCGAGTACGCGGTGATCCGCATCATCCATTGCTTCAGCGGCCGTTTGTACACCGGGAAGTTGCCGCGTTCGCTGCGACCTTCCGCCGTCACTTCCTCGTTCGCCAGCACCGTACCCAGCATGGGGCACCAGTTGACCGGCACTTCGGCGAGGTACGCGAGCCGGCGGGAATCGACCTCCTCCCTCCGTTCCGCATCGGTCAACTCGTCCCAGGCCCGGCCCGAGCGCGTTCCGATGGACCCTGTCTGGAGCGCGGCACGCAGCTCGGAGATCGGCCGGGCCTTCCCGACGCTTGCATCGTACCAACTGTTGTAGATCTGGAGGAAAATCCACTGCGTCCACTTGTAGAACGCGGGATCGGTCGTCGCCACGCCGCGCCTGGGATCGTGCCCGAGACCCAACCGTCTCAACTGCGACTTCATCGTCGCGATGTTGTTGTACGTTGTGGTGCGGGGATGCTGGTTGGTCTGCACCGCGTACTGCTCCGCGGGCAGGCCAAAGGCGTCGAACCCCATCGCGTGCAGCACGTTGTGCCCGGTCATCCTGAGGTAGCGGGCGCAGATGTCGGTGGCGATGTACCCCAGCGGGTGCCCCACGTGCAGCCCAACGCCGCTGGGGTAGGGAAACATGTCCAGGATGTACTTCTTGGGGCGCGTCCCATCGAAGCCCTGCTCGCCGGGGTTGGGCACGCGGAACGTGCCGAAGGTCTCCCACCGTTCCTGCCACTCCCGCTCAATCAGACCGGCGAGCGCGGCGGTATAACGGTGAGGGTGCTCGGTCGGAGAACTGGATGGAGTGTCAGTCATGTGAATGTCGGGTATGGATGTCTCTCCCGACCGTTCCGGGGGGCGGCGCGACCACGCGCGGGCACCGGCCTTCGGACAACGATCGTGCCGCTCATCGTACCGAGCCAATCAGGGGATGCTCGACCGCGAACTTGCTCAGCCCAGCGGCCCGGCGCGAAGAGATCGTTCATAACACCCGAAAAAGAGACACGCCACGACGCCGCCGCTTATACTTCGCCCCCCAACTTCGGCGGGGTGGCCCGGCGCGCCGGGCCGGCGCGGCAGAGTGACTTTGTTCCGGGAGCGATAACGATGCGATTGACGATGGTTGGCACGGGGTACGTGGGGCTGGTGACGGGGGTCTGTTTCTCCAACACCGGCAACGACGTCGTCTGCCTCGATGTCGATCCACGGAAGATCGAGAAACTCAAGCGCGGCGAGTGCCCCATCTACGAACCAGGACTCACCGACCTCATGGAGCGCAACAACGCCGCCGGGAGGCTCACCTACACGCTCGACAAGAACGCGGCGTACCGGGACGCCGAGATGATCTTCATCTGCGTAGGCACCCCCAGCGATGAACGCGGCCACAGCGACCTCAAATACGTCTGGCAGGCCGCGGAGGACATCGGCAAGGTCATCAAGGAACTGGGCCCCAACCAGAAGCCCAAGGTCATCGTGGTGAAAAGCACCGTGCCGGTGGGCACGACCTTCGAGGTCAAGAAACGGATCAAGGCGGTCGTGGGAGACATCCCATTCAGCGTCGCCGACAACCCCGAGTTTTTGAAAGAAGGCGACGCCATCAACGACTTCAACAAGCCCGACCGGGTCGTCGCTGGCGTCGAGGACGAACGCACGGCGGACATGTTCCGCCAGTTGTACGACCCCTTTGTCCGCAACGGGCACCCGATCTTCATCATGGACGTGCTCAGCGCCGAGATGGTCAAGTACGCGAGCAACAACTTCCTCGCGACGAAAATCTCGTTCATCAACGAGATGGCCAACCTCTGCGAGGCCTACGGCGCCGACATCCAGAAAGTCCGAGAGGGGATGTGCTCCGACAAACGCATCGGCAACCAGTTCCTCTACCCCGGCCTGGGCTACGGCGGAAGTTGCTTCCCCAAGGACACGCTCGCCTGCATCATGATGGGCGACAAGGCCGGCATGGAAGCGACGCTGAGCAAGAGCGTGCACGCCGTCAACCAGAAGCAGCGCGACCGTTTCTTCGACAAGATCGTCAACCACTTCGGCGGCAAGACCGGGATCGGCGGCGGGCCGGCGGGGCTTCAGGGAAAGAAACTCGCCTTCTGGGGCATCGCCTTCAAGCCGCGCACCGACGACATCCGCGAGGCCCCCGCGTTGACGCTGATCCGCAAGGCCGCCGGGTTCGGGGCCACCTGCAGCGGCTTCGACCCCGTGGCCGCAGAGAACGCCCGCCAGGAACTCGGCCCCGCCGCGACCATTACCAGCGACATGTACGAGGCCGTCAAGGGGGCCGACGCCCTGGTCATTTGCACGGACTGGGATGAGTTCAAAAGCCCGGATTTCAACAAACTCGGGTCACTGATGAAGGCCAAGGTCATCTTCGATGGACGGAACCTCTACCGCCTGTCAACGATGCGCGAACTGGGGTTCACCTATTACAGCGTGGGCCGGGCACCCGTGAAGACCGGGTGAGAGCGCCTCCACCGGAGGGTGAGGGGAGTCCGTATCCTCCTTCATGCCGATCCCGATCTTCCTCAGTTTTCCTCAGCCGCACCGGCAGAGCCAGACGAGATTCATCGAACGAATATCAGCATATCTGCGCGAGCGAGGTCTGGAACCACGGACCCTGGGCGTCACGGAGTACGACGTGGATGCCCCCCTGCGGGCCATACGCCGCCTCCTGCTCGAGTCGAACGGTCTGATCACCATCGCGTTCCGCAGGTTGCACATCGCCCAGGGGACCTACCGAAAAGACGCCGATGAAGCCGCGGCCATCGGGAAAGTGGCTCCGATCGCCGACCGCTGGCTCACCAGCCCTTTCTGCCAGATTGAACCCGCGATGGCTTATCAACTCGGCCTTCCCGTGCTCATTCTTCGAGAAGAGGGGGTGCAGGACGAAGGAGTGCTGGAGAAGGGCGTCATGGGCATCAACATGCCGGTCTTTTCTCTGGACGACCCGACCAGGGATTATCTCGTGACACCCGAATGCCGCGCTCTTCTGCGAAGGTGGGAAGGGATGGTCGGAGAGGTCGTCATCGCACGCGGCACCCCTCCACGCTTGTACTCCTCGGGCTGACATGCATTGTCGTGGTCTGAACTCACGATCTGAGGTGCGACACAACCCCTGAGAAATGAACGCCGCCGATCAGACACAACAGTTCTCCACCCGCACCCAGAACGTTGCGGCACCGGTCCCGCGCTGCGGGCCGGTATCGGTCGCCGTATCGGACTGGCTCGACGGTTCCCAAAGGCTCCAGGTTCGCACCATCGACCTGCTGTATGTCGATCCGCCTTTCAACTCGGGATGCAGAAAACGATCGCCGCCCGGCGCTGCGATCCTCGGTCGAGAACAGTTCGCCGGGTACGAAGATACCTGGCCTTCCACGGCGGCGTATGTTGAGTGGCTCCGCGCTCGTCTGAACTCGACACTCCCGGCACTTCGCCCCTCGGCTTGTCTTCTTCTGCACGTCGACTACCGGACGAGTCATCATGTCCGCCTGCTGCTCGACGATCTCCTCGGACCGGATCGATTCGTCAATCACCTGATCTGGAGTTACGGACTCGGCGGCTCATCACCCCGGGCCTTTGCCCGAAAGCACGACGACATTTTATTCTACTGCATCGATCCGTCCCGGTACTACTTTGATCCACCACGCATTCCCGCTACCAGCAATCGCCTGAAGGGCCAGACTAAAAAAGCCACGGACGTGATCGACATTCCCAGTCTCAATAACATGGCCGCCGAGCGAACCGGCTATCCCACTCAAAAACCACTCGCGCTGCTCGAACTCTTGATCGGGGCTTGCTGTCCCCCCGATGGAACCGTTCTCGATCCTTGTTGCGGCAGCGGGACAACTCTGGTCGCGGCGGTACGGCTCGGCCGGTGCGCGGTCGGCTTTGACATCAATCCTGATGCTGTCCGCGTCACGCAGACTCGTCTCGATGAATGCAACTTGGATAGATCAATCTCAAGTTTGGCATGCAGGTGACAAGTAGAGTGTCTCTATAACACACCCGGAATGCGCCGCAGTTTTGTTAGTATTATTGTAGGTTTTCATGGATGACCTGAAGTTTTGAAAAAAAACTATTCGGAAATGTCGAATTGATGGACGTACTTTGGTAGAAATCGCGCTTCTATTTACAGGAAGGACTCTGTATCCTAAACGAACGCACTGCCATCCACGGGAGGACACTCCAATGACACTTCGCACCATCACCATCGGTCTCACCATCGCCGCCTGCGGCTCAGCCATGGGGCAGGACTTTTCGATCTCTTGGTTCACGATCGACGGCGGCGGCGGCACCAGCACCGGTGGCGACTTTTCCCTCTCGGGCACCATCGGCCAGCACGATGCCGGCGGCCCGATGACGGGTGGGGATTTCACTCTGACCGGCGGCTTCTGGGCCGGCACCGGGTCCGGCGGGGGTGGTTGCGACCCTTGCCCCGCGGATTACAACCTTGACGGCGGCATCGACGGCGCTGATGTTGAAGCCTTCTTCTCGGACTGGGAGGGCGGCACAGGCTGCGGTGACACCAATCAGGACGGCGGCATCGATGGCGCCGATGTTGAGTTCTTCTTCAACGCCTGGGAAAACGGCGGCTGCTGATTCCTCGGCCGACAAGACTGCATATTCACGCACACACACCGGAAGGCCGTGCCACCAGGCGCGGCCTTCTAGTTTTATCGCATGGGTCAATGAACCACCGACATACCCCGCCACTTGCCGCCGAGGAATCGGATCAGCATGGCGAGTGCAAAGAGAATGATGTAACTCGCCGAGGCGATCCACGGACCGACGGCCCCAAGGCCGGGCGCGAACTCACGCAGGAGCAGCCCCCCTCCGACGATGATGCTCCAGGAAAGCACGATCGTCACCACGCCGGGCCAGAGCGTGTCGCCGGCGCCGCGCAAAGCCCCGGAGAGTACCATCGCCATCGCATCGAACAACTGGAAGGCGGCGCAGGCGATCAGAAACGCGCTCCCTAGTTCCATCACCCGCGATCTCGCCGCGGTTTCGGTGTCCACCGGCATGAAGAGGTCCGTCATCGGCCCTCGGAAAATGATGAACAGCGCCCCACAGATACCCATGTACGCCATCCCGAGCGCCAGACCCACATAGGCCCGGCGAGCCGCGAGGTCGGGTCGTTTCTGCCCCATGCACCGGCCCACCGTGGAACTCACCGCGATCGAGAGACCGACCGCGGGCATGAACGACAGGCTCATCCATTGGTGAGCGATGAACCCCGCGGTGCTGGCTTCCGCTCCAAAACTCCCCACGAGGTAGAGCATGAAGAAGCCCCAGCAGATCATCTCGTTCCCGAACATCGCCCCCGCGGGCGTGCCGAGCACTACGATCTCCCGTAGGTGAGTCCGGCTCGGCCGCCACGCGGCCCTCGTGCGGTACTGTGCGTTCATCCCCGGGCCGATGAAGACCAACATCGGGATCAACGCTTCCACCCCGGCCCCGATCACCGTGGCGATCGCCGCGCCCCGCAGTTCGAGGCGTGGAAATCCCCACTCACCAAAGATCAGCAGGTAGTTCAGCACGAGGTTGGTGCAGTTGCCCACGATCGCCGCCACGAGCACGATATTGGGGCGGTGGAGGCCGTAGAAGAACTGCCCGAATCCGCGCGCCGCCATGCTGGTGATCGAGCCGTACACCATGATCTGCCCGTAGTCGCAGGCCATTCGGACACGCTCCGGCTCGTAGCCCATGGCGTGGAAGATCTCCGGCAAGAACCAGCCGTACACCAGCATGCCCGTCCACGCGACGACAGACAACCACAGCGCGTTCCAGGCGTAGGCGGGCGCGCGGTCGGCTTTCCCAGCACCGAGGTTCTGCGAGGCGAACGTGTTCACGATCGCCAACGCCCCCCAGAAGAACGAAATTGGAATCCACGCCGCCATGCCGCCGCTGCCCTGCGCCCCCACATAGATCGGGTCGGGCCCGATGCGGCTGACCATCATCTTGTCGATGAAGGTCATCAGCGTGTACGACACCATCGCGGCCACCGATGGGCCGGCGATCCGTAGAATCTCGGCGAGCGCGGACGAATCCGGCCCGGGCTTGGAAGACGTGTCGTGGTCCGTCATGAGTGATTGGAATGAGCGCGGTGGCGCCCGAAGTGTCGAAAGAATCAGTCGCGACTCAGCCCTGGGCGTGAAGAAGATTCACGCGATCGCGCGGGTAGGTTTGGTTCAGATACTCGGGATGATCACTTCTAGAGTTTCGGCTGCTTCTTGATCTCCTCGTCATCGTCGAGGAAGTCGAAGTCCGTCACGCTGCTGTCGTCCGGGTCCCCCGAGAGCGGCGATTCCGCCTTCGGCGTGGCGGTTCGCTGCGGAGGAGCCGAGGGCTGCGGCTGTGAGACCGTCACGGAACTCGGTCTGCTGGTCGCCGCCGCGTCGGTTGTGGGAACAAGGCCGTCCTCCAGGGCATCTTCCGAATCAATGAACTCGGGCTTGCCGTTGATGCGGACGGCGAAGACCAACCCCCCGATCGAGACCAGATCGCCCGGGTGGACCGGGGCCTGCTGAACACGCTCTTTGTTGATGAACGTGCCGTTGCTCGATCCCAGGTCCCTCACCGCGACTCCGTCATCACTCACAGAAACCTCGCAGTGATGCCGCGAAACATTCGCGCTCGGGATGCGCAGAGCGCAGTCTGTTTGCCGGCCGATCACCTGCACCGCCTTCTTCAGCGGGATTTCACGCTGTTTGCCGTCGGTTTGAATCAGCACGAGCGAGGCGTTCATTCGATCGTCCTTTCACCTATCCACACACAGCCGCTCCGCATCCCGCCGCGGAACCGGCCTCACAGATCCTACCCCACGCCTCCTAGGAATCCCGATCCGATCAGAATCCACACCCTGAAGTATACCTACCTCGGGAGTACAACCCCATTCCGGCTTTTCAGCCGAAGCCACCCCAGAGCGGCATGGCCGCCCCGGAACGTTTGCCGGTGGAACACGTTGCCCGTGTGAGTCATCGACCAGAAATCGCACCCCGGGACATCGAGAGATCTTCTCAGAAGGTCGTCAGGCTCCCCCGAAGACGACCCCCGGCGACACGCGCAGAACCCGACGGATGCTCAACAACGATCCCAGACCGATCGTCAACATGGTCGCGATGAATGATCCCGCCAGCAGTTGCCACGGAAAGTACGCCGATAGTTCGCTCTGCACCGACCGGGATATCAATGTAAAGATCCCCGCCGCCCCCGCTCCTATGCCGAACCCGACACACCCGACGATCGCGGCCTGGAGAAGCACCATCCCCACCAGCCCGGGCGCGGTGGCGCCCAGCGCCTTCAACACCGCAAAGTGGCGTAGATTCTCGATCGTGAACTGGTAAAAGATTGATGCCGAGAGGAGCAGCCCCACGACAAAGCCCAGGGCGATGGTGATGCCGAAGTTCACACCGATCCCAGTAGCGATTATGATGAACCGGATGCTGCGCTCCTGAAACTCCCGCCGAGTAAGCGCGACCACGTCGCCCAGGGAGTTGATCGCCCCGCGTACCCGCTCCAGGTCCGCTCCCTCCCGGAGTTTGACCAGAATGTACGAGATACGTTCGCGGCCTGTGGGCGTGAACCGCACCGCGTTGTCGAAGGTGCTGTACATGATGGCGTTGCTCTCGAACCCCCGCTTGGCGCGGCAGGTGCCCACCACCAAGGCGCGCCGGTCGTTGATCTTGAGCACGTCCCCCACCTTCACGTCCATCAGTTTCGCCGAGAGTTCCTCGACGATGATGGCATCGGGTATCCAGAGATCCTCCAGCCGGCCTTCGACCATCTCCGGCGGACGACCGACCAGCGTGCTGCGGGGCAATCCGAGAATCTGGCACCGTTTGAATGTGCCGTCTTTCAGTTCCGCCACCGCCCACGCGTTGAACATCGGCTCGGCCCAGGCCACTCCGGGAGCCGATCGCACACGAGAGAGTTTCTCATCCGACAGAGGGCGGTACTCGGCGACCCACTGCGTGCCCGGATCTGTCACCCACAGATCCGCCTGAGATACGTTCTGGAGCGGCCCTGTCGCCTGGAAGCACAACCCGAGAAAAATGGCCCCCTGCTGGTTCATCAGGAGCGCGGCGAATGCAAGGCCCAACACAAGCGTGATATACTTGGTCCTATCGCCAAAGAGAATTTTCAATGCGATGAATGACATTCCGGATCGGCCGATCGGTCAACAACCTGTTCGCTGAACCGGGGGTTCGGGATGCAGCGGTCCGCGGTCGCCGCGTCGGGCCTCAGGCTCTGAACACCCCGTACTTTCCGATGCACCAGACCGCCGCGGCCCCGTCCCTCCAGGTGATTTTCTTGCCTTCTTCGTAGGTGCGTCCCGCGTAACTCACCGGCACCTCGTACACTCGGGCGTGCCGCTGTCCCGACCCGTCGGGCAGCCTCATGCGGGCGACCTTGGCGATCAGTTCGATCTCGATGCCGAAGCGTTCCTCGGTCAGGTTCAGCCTCTCCAGCACCCGGCGCGTCAGCGCCTTTGTGCAGCACTCCACGTCGGTGAGGTTCAGGTTCGTGGCCATGTTGCTGAGGGTGGTGATGATCCGATTGGCAACGCTGTGCCAGTAGTACAGCACCCGGTGGGTATGCCCGATGAAGCGCGATCCGATCACCGCGTCGGCCCGGCCGTCGAGAATCGGAGCGAGCACGGAGGCGTGGTCGGCGGGGTCGTACTCCAGATCCGCATCGTGGATCAGGGCGATATCGGCCCCGCGTGCAAGAGCAGCCGTCAGCCCGGTCCGGATCGCGGCACCCTTACCCCTGTTGATCTCGTGACGGATTGTGTAAACCGCTCCGACCGCGGCCAGTTCAGCAAGGATGACCGCTGATCGATCCGTCGATCCGTCATCGACGGCGATCATGTCCCAAACCACCCCGCCCCCCATGCCCCCGTGCGAAGCCCGGAGACGCTCGATGCACGCGCAGAGCGTCCGTTCCTCGTTGTACACGGGGATGACGATGGCGATCTTCATGCGCGGAACGGCGAACTCACCGCCGCAGCGTAGGGACACCGCATGGCACCGTGGAATCAGCCGATCCGCCGGCGTCTTGTCGCGAGGATGGCTCCCAGCCCGAGCACCGCCGCGGCGGGCGCCGCCGGCACGGTCGTCACCATGAACGAATACGTATTCGACCCCAGCAGCGGTACGACCATCATGTCCGCGGGGAGATGCTCAAATCTGACATCCCCGAACCAGCGCCCCCCCTCCAGCCCGCCGAACACGATCGGGATGAAGATGCTGCCATCGGCAGGTCGATAGGCGGGATCAAAGGCGATGGTGAGGGTGTTCTCGCCGCGAAGACCCAAGAGGCCTGTCACGTCGATCTGGTCGTACCCGTTGGAGATGCCGGGGGTAACGCCCTTGATCTCGATCACGATCCCCGATTCATTGAGGAGCATCAGGTCGCCGGCGATCAAGAGCCGGCCGCCCGCGAAGTTCTCGCCAACACCGGGGGGCGGGGGCGTGCCGGGGTTGATGACACCTCCCTGAATCGTGAGGCCGTTGAGGGTGCCGTTGCCGCCCAGGGTGCCCCCGATCATGTTGAAGGCTCCTCCCGTGGTGAGTCGCCCACCGTCGAAGATAAGTTCACCTCCGGTCATGAGGAAGTCGCCGCCCACATCGAGGAAGCCGTTGGTCCGCAGCGTCGTCCGCCCGGCGGTCTGCACGTAGTCGTTCTGCACAGAGACCATCGAGGAGTTCGACGCCGGTGCTGGGCCGATAGTGAACCGCCCGCGGTTCTCGACCACCGGGCTGCCCTGGAGGTCAAGATCGCGCCCGCCCCCGACGGTGAAATCCCCCGTCGGCGTGATGAGGTTCACGGTGCGGAAGACATCGACCTCGGTTTCGTTGGTGATGAGTGCCGTGGCGCTGTTCAGGGCGATGCGTGAACTGATCGTTAAGATATCGGTGATGTTGTCCGCCACCAGCGTTCCCTGCACGTCGAAGTCGCCATCGGTGAACGTGCCGCCGGCGTAGTTGGCCAACGCCCCGTTGATCTCCAGGCGAGAGCCTTCGTTGATAGCGATGCGGCCCGTCGGGGCCACCGTGAAGGTGAACCCGCCCGTGTTGGCCGGGTTGGCGGTGAAGTTCGCACTGCCCGCCAGCGTCAGCGCACCGTTGCCGTTCACGGTCTTGAGGTCGGTAAGGGCGTCGGCGTCCGCGGCATCGGCGAGCCGCGCCGACCCGCCATCGAGTGTGAGTTTGCTGTCGAGCGTCTCAATACCCGCGTGCTCGAACTGCAGCCGCCCCTGCACGAGGAAGTCGCCTTGCGACAGGGTCTTGGTGCCCGAGTCGTAGTTGTCGAGGCTGAAGCTGATCGGCACGATGAACTCGCTGCCCGCCTCGATGTCGAGCACGCCCGAGTTGGTTCCCTCCACCAGGAAGTTCCCCCCGGCGGTGAATGTCGTGGCGCCCTTCAGGGAGAGCACACCCGTGGTCGTGATCTTGCGGATGCTGGTCAGGACGCTGGTGCCCGAATCGTTCTGGATCTGCGCTCCCGCGCCGTTGAGCGTGACGTTGCCGGAGATGTTCGTCACCCCCGTGTTGGCGAAGCGGAGCACCCCGGCCAGATCGAACCGCCCGCCGAGTGTCTGTGTGCCGCTGTCGTAGTTAGTCAGCGTGGATGAAACCGGAACCTCGAGCCTGCTCCCGCTCCCAACCGTCACCTTGCCGAGGTTGTTGAACGTGGATGAAGCGAGCGTCGTGAAGACTTTTCCCCCCGACACCGTGAACTCCGCGGCGGTGTCATTCAGAATCAGGCTCTCCATCGCGGCGAAGGAGCTCGTTACCCCGTCGATCGTGACTTTCGCGCGGTTCGTCTGCACGGTCACGCCCTGCAGGTCAAGGGTGGATCCGCCCGAGATGTTCCACGTTCCAGTGTCGAGCGTGTTGGCCGTGAGGCTCACGCCATCCGTGCGCAGCGTGCCGGAACGAACATTGAGCGTGCCGGTGTTCACGAACTGCGCCCCGACAAACTGCGTCAGTCCGCCGCCCGTCTCTTTGTTCAGCGTGCCACGGTTCTCGAACGTGGCCGTGCCCAACGATGTGTTGAGCAAGCCGTTGCCCGTGATGTTGAACGTCGCGCCGGGCATCACGCGGATGCCGGTGGTCGCCCCCGTCATGCTGTTGAGTTCGATGTTCCCGCCGCTCCAGGCACCGATGCTGCGGTGGATGATGTTGGTGTCGCAGATGTCGTCGGTGCCGCCAAGAACGTTGAAGCCGCCCTCGCAATCGACCGTCGCCAGTTTGTGCAGGGCGGCGTTCGCCGTGTTGAAAGCCCCGCGCACCCGCACCACCCGAGAGTTGCTCATCCCCATCACGACCGCGTCCGTCAGGTCAAAGACCCGATTCACGGTCAGATCCGCCGCGGCGGTGTCGAGCGTCGCGTCCGGCGTATTCACCCGAAGATTCTCGATGGTGATCGCCGTGTTCAGGGTCACGGTGTACGCCGCGCCCGTTTGCTCGATGCGGGCATCGAACGTATTCACCCCAGCGTTGTTGGGCACCTGCGCCGGACTCCAACGGGCGGCATCATCCCAGTTGCCCGAGACCGCGGCAGCCCAGTTGATCACAGTCTGTCCTCTGGCAATGTGCGACAACCCGGCCAGCGAACCCGCGGCCAGCGCGATGCGCGCAGCGGAAACCATCTTCATCGTGTCTCTCCTGTCTCTCCGAGAAATCGGCTCACGCCGATCCACTAACCCAAACAAACGGCGAGTACGGCTGCTGGTGCCGTTCCCTATACCGTACTGGAAACTCCGCAGGAATCAATACTTCCGGCAAGAAATACTCTCGCTTTGCACACGCACCTCGTGTTATTTACCCATCTTCTCACTCAACCGACGGCGTGCATCCGCCACCATGCTCGCTGTGACATCGTGAGACTCGGGTTGCACACCAGGGCCTAACGACGTGATCAACGCTTCCGCGTTCTTCAGAACCGCCACGGCGGCGGTGTAATGCTCATTCTTTTTCGCTGGATCCACGGCGGTGTTGCCCCGCATCTCCGACAACATCGCCTGCCCGAAGAAAAGACTCGCCCTGGCCTGAGTCACCGCCCGCATTTCGGCCCCATCGGGCTTGATCGCCCCTTTTCTGACCAGTTCCGAGAATGTTGCTTCGGCGTCTTCCAGGTGCCTCGCAGCGCCGGCGTAACGCGCGGCACGTAACTCAAGGTTCGTATCTGCATCCGCGGTTCTTCGTAGAAAGACCGCCATCCGGTACTGGCCCAACCCCAGATCGCGCGTGTACCGGACCAGGCGATCAAAGTCGTGGATGCGTCTGCGGGCATCGAGCGATGCCGCGAAGTGTGTCTCGGCTCCGGCGACGTCACCGAGTTCCAACTGCTGTTTCGCCAGTTTGTTCGCCATCTGCGCCATGTCCCTCAATGCAGAAAGACTGGCCGAATCCGCCGCCGCCAGAGCCGCGGCACGGTCAAACGCCTGCTGGAACCAGTCCGCGGCGTTGACGTGGCATTCCATCGGTGTCGGCCCGTCCGCGCGTAGTTGGAACTGACTCTCCAGCGCATGTCGCAGTTCCGCCTCCAGCATCCAGGCATTGCCGACGGTGTGCCGGGTGGTCGCGGCCAGGCGCTGTGCATCCCGGCTGATCTCCGCCCGGGCGACAAGTGCATCGGCCCGCCCGGCGGCTTCCAGGCCCATCTCCCGGGCACGGCCGAACGCCGCCGCCGCGGACGAAAGGGATTGTGCAGCGCCCAGAGCATCGGACGGTGTAGCGGAAGCCCGCACCCGGGCCGTTCGGCCTTCGAGTTGAGCGCGAACAACCATCGCATCGGCAAGCGTGGCAGCGGAACGGACACTCTCGACCGCCGCCGCCGTGTCGTCGGCCCGTTCTCTGGCCTCCGCGGACCAGACATCGGACACTCGCTCCAGGAGTGTTTGGGCCGACGAAAGCACCGAGGCACTCTTGTCTCGATCAAAGTTCCCGGCCTGAATCGAAAGTTCCGCGTACAGAAGCAGCGCCTGCCCGGCCCGCTTGTTGGCATCGGCTCGACGGCGCGTGATCGTGCGTTTTTCTTGATCCGTGGGAATGCCGCCCAGCGGCGCCGTGCTGAGCGCGCGATCGTATTTCTCGACCGCGCTGGAGAACTTCGCGGCTGCGGCCTCCAGTTTGTTCTGCGCCTGCAGCAGGGCTGCTTCGCGAGCTTCGCTTTCCGCCAGTTCGTAGAACTTCCACCAGGTGTCCGGGTTGGATTCGGCCAGCCTTTCGCGGATCGCTCTGGCCCGGGCGTAGTGCCGCTCCATGCCGCCGCTCTCGGCCAGACGCCCCTCGAACAGATCGCCCTGCAGATCGCCCAGTTGGTCGAACGCCGCGGCGATAGTCCGCAGCACCGCCGGATCGGTCCCGGCGATCTGCTCGACTCTCTCGAAGAACTCCGCCGAGTCCTTCAGCATCGCCTCCCGCGCCGCGGTGGCGCCTCGCAGGTCCTTGATGCGGGTCTGGATGTCGAAGACCGTTTTTCTCGCCAGGTCGATCCCCGCGGCCAGGCTGGCCTGTGCGCGGCGGCGTTCCTCCTCGGCTTTATCTCGTTCGGTCTTCGCGACCCCGGTCGCGGCCATCGCTTCACCCCGCGCCGTTTCTGCCTGCCGGTACAGCACCGTCATGACAATCCCGAACACCAGGATGGTCACCACAAACGCCCCCGCGACCAGCGCGGCGGCCTTGTAACGCTGCAATGTCTTGGTGACCACGTACAGACCGCTGTCGCGCTTGGCCTCGATCGGCTCGCCCGCGAGATAGTGCCGAAGGTCGCGTGCCAGTTCTCCGGCGTTCTGGTAGCGCCGCTCGCGCTCCTTCGACAGGCACTTGAGGACGATGGTCTCGACCTCGTTGTTGATCTGGCGGCGGATGGTGCTGGGGCGGGCCGGCTCGGCCTTCAGGATGTTGTCCAGCACATCGCGCATTGTTCCCACCACCTGGTATGGGAACTTGCCGGTGAGCATCTGGTAGAGCACCACACCCAGCGAATAGACATCCGTTCGGACGTCGATCTTGCCGGGAGTGCCCTGCGCCTGCTCGGGGCTGGCCCAGGGCAGACTGCCGATGAACTGCCCGGTGATGGTCATCAGCCTCGGCGTGTCGTCTTCGTACTCGGTGACATCGGGGCCGGCGATTTTGGCCAGGCCGAAATCCACCACGATCGGCTCGCCGTTGGAGTCGATGCGGATGTTCGCGGGCTTGAGGTCGCGATGGATCACGCCCTTCAGGTGCGCGGCGTTCACCGCGTCGCAGATCTTGATGAACAGTTTCAGTGCGCGATCGACCGGCGGCTTCTCTTCGGCGCGGAGGACCTCATCGAGCGATTGGCCCGAGATGTAGTCCATCACGTAATAAAAACTGCCGTCGGGGGTGACGCCGCTGTCGTGGATCCCGACGATGTTCGGGTGGTCCAACTGGCCCAGGACCTGCACCTCACGCTCGAACCGCGCCCGCCCCGAAGACCCGGTGAACGGCCCGCCGTGGATGACCTTGATGGCGACCTTGCGGCGGGTGGTCTTCTGCAGCGCCTGGTAGACCACACCCTGACCGCCACGGTGAATTTCACGCAGAATCTCAAAGCCGGGGAACGTATCCGCGAGCGGGGTACGGTCGCCGAAGACCACGGTCTCCGGCCGCGGCGAGGCCTGATCGAGCGCGGCCTGAATGAGATCGCGGTCGCTGCGGCGCGATGGCGGTTCGCGTGGCCCGCTCCCGGACTGGCCCGGGGGCGATTGTTCGCCCGGGTTCACTTCACGGGATGGTTCATCATCGAGTGGCACGGGCTGTTCTCGCTGTTCAATCCTGACTGCCTGCGTCGTGGTGGGTTGATCTGACTTCGGATGATACTCGGTCGCGGGAGTGGCTCACAGCCCCCGCCGCACGACCCGGGACAGGAACGGGAAATCAGGCCCGCACTCGCGGAGAAATGCGCCCGATATGAACAACATCCAATGCCCCTTGTGCCCACATCCAAAAACGGCCCGCCCGGACGTCCCCTTCGGCGCCCGGGCTGGCTCGTTTGGAATCGCGGTTCGCGCAGAGTGAGACGCGAACCCGGGCCGCCCCGGCGTGGGGTCCGTGACTGCCCGATGCTTATGAAAACGACGAATGGCGGTAATCCTCACGCGGAATTCACGGCGCGTGCGAAAAAAAGTTGCCGGCCGGCCCCATGGCTTCCCTCAGGCGGTCGTGTGCCCGTGCCCGGAGCATGTACGCCGCGCCTTCGGTTCGGCCCATTTCCCTGGCCACCTCTTCCATCGACTTACCCCCGAGGTCGTACAGACGCACGACCTTCTCATAATCGGGAGGCAGTGTCTTGAGCGCTCGGTCGATCGCCTTGGCGGATTCGTCCCTGGCCACATTGATGCTCGGGGTGGTCGTGCTGACTCCCAGCAGGTCCACCAGCGCGACCATCGAATCCCGGCTCTGGGTCGCCATGCCCGTCACCTTCTTCCGAGGGTCGGGCCGCCGGGCCGCTTCGAGCGAGCGAACCGCATCGATCAGATTGTTCTCGGCCAGGCGGCCCAACCACGCGAGAAACCCCGCCGCGCCGCCGCCCTGAAAACGCCCGATCCGAAGGACCGCCTCGAGGTACGTCACCTGCATCACGTCATCGACATCGAGCAAGGCCCGCAACGATCCGCCGATCTTCGGTTCGATCCTGGCGCGGATGCGAGGGGCGCACTCTTCGAGCAACGCTACCAATGATGGCCGATCGCCCTCCATGGCTTTCTTCAGAAGTTGTTCCGGATCGCGGGCTTCGGGCATAGGTATCACCGTGCGTGTGACGTGTGCGGATCGCCGCATCCTGTGACGTTCATTATCGCCCCCCGACTTGAACGGAGTTTACGACCGTTCCACACTGCATGCGTGAGTGATTCCACAGGAATCCATCCTCTCAGATCCCAACATCAACCGTTGTGCAACGTACGATCCAATCGAATGAAACCCCGCAGGCTCACACGTCAGGTTGTTGTTGGGGATAGCCGGGTCGGTTTCGTGCGCATCGGCGGTGGTGTGCCCGGCCGCGATGGCACCCCCACCACTCCCGCGCCCGTGTCGGTGCAGACCATGACCGCAGGGTACACGCACGACATCGACGCCTGCGTACGCGAAATCAACAAGCTCGCCGCGGCGGGGGCCGACATTGTCCGCGTGGCCGTGCCGGAGAAAAAAGACACGGAGGCGTTGCGGCACATCCTGCCCCAGGTGCGCGTGCCGATCGTCGCGGATGTTCATTTTCACTTTCAGAGGGCGCTCGAGGCGGTCGAGGCCGGGGTTCACAAAATCCGACTGAACCCCGGCAACATCAACGACCGCGCCCAGGTCATCGAAGTGATCCGCGCGTGCAAGGCGAAGGGTCTGCCCATCCGCGTGGGCGTCAACGAAGGCTCGATCATCGAGCGCAAGGACAAGCAGAAGCGGATGAAGGAACTGGGCGCGGTCTTTAGCGCCCACAAGCACGGCCACATGCTGGCGATCATGATCGCCAAACTCGAGGAGTACCTCGACATCTTCTACGAAGAGGACTTCCACGACATCACCATCAGCGCCAAGAGCATGGACGCGGCCCTGGTCATCGACGCCTACACCGAAATCGCCGCGCGGTTTGATCACCCGTTGCACCTGGGTGTGACGCACGCCGGCCCGAAAGAGACGGGCACCATCCGCAGCGTCGTGGCCCTCGGCGGCCTGCTCATCAACGGCATCGGCGAGACGATCCGCATCAGTTACGCCAACGACCCCATCTTCGAGGTTCAGGACGGACTTGAGCTGCTCTATTGCCTCGGCCTTCGCGAGCGTGTCGGCGTGGACCTTATCGCCTGCCCCACATGCGGCCGGATCCAGGTGGACCTCTTCACCCTGATCCAGGATGTCCGCAAGGCCCTGGCCGATCAGGTCAAGGTGCCGATGAAGGTCGCGGTCATGGGCTGCATCGTGAACGGGCCGGGCGAGGCCGAAGGGGCCGATGTGGCCGTCTTCGCGGGCGACCGCCGCGGCATTATCTATGTGCAGGGCGAGAAGGTCGCCAACGTGCCCGAGCCGGAAATCCTGCCGCGGCTGCTGGCCGAATGTCTCACTTTTCAGGACAAGGTTCTCCGCGGCGAGGCCAAACTGGGAGAGAAGAAGGTCGAGATCATCCCCCCCGACCCCATCGGCGAACTCGGCAGCGGTTACGCGAAGATCGCCTCCGGACAGGTCGAGAAACCCGCGACACTCACGATCGGCGGGATCTGACTGTGCGAGAAGTGCCGTGGTGATATGCCGCGGCCTGCGTCGAGGGCCCTGGAGCGAGATGGGCAGAGAATCGGCGCGGGCTGTGAACGTGTTGAGGTACTCCATCCACTACGCCGTCATCACGTCCGTTCGGCCGATGAGGTACTCGTAGGGCACGCTGCCGCGTCCCGCTACGCGCTCGAAGGGTCACGCCGGCCGCAGCCTTTCGTTTCAACGGTTCAGAGTGGCACGCGATCCGGATCGACAGCCGAGCGCAACTTGGCCCTGTGCTTCCTGCAAGCCCGCCGCGACTGGTCGCATCCCCCTACCCTCATCCCCGCATGTCAAGCACCACATCCCCCGCCGCCACGGCACCCTTCAACCCGAAACTCCGCCGAAAGGTCGATGATGAGACCGGACAGGCGATGGTCGAGTGCAACCTTGTGGAGGCCATCACGCTCACGCTCGCCCAGGAGATGGAGCGCGATGCGCGTGTCATCTGCCTGGGCGAGGATGTCGGCCTCAACGGCGGCGTCTTCCGCGCCACCGACGGCCTCCAGGCCCGATTCGGCGATCAACGGGTCTTCGATACTCCGCTGGCCGAGTCCGGGATCATGGGGACCGCCATCGGGCTGGCGATGGGCGGGATGCGGCCCATCCCCGAGATTCAGTTCGAGGGATTTCTCGGGCCGGCCTACGACCAACTCGTCAACCACGCCGCACGGTACCGAACCCGCAGCCGCGGCGCCATCACCATTCCCATGGTCGTGCGCGTGCCGGTGGGCGGGGGCATCCATGCCCCCGAACTCCACAGCGACAGCCCCGAGGCGATCTACGTTCACCAACCGGGTCTGAAAGTGGTCATGCCCTGCACCCCGTACGACGCCAAGGGCCTTCTCGCCGCGGCGATCGAAGACCCCGACCCGGTCGTTTTCTTTGAGCCCAAGCGCGTCTATCGCCTGCCGACCCGGGAGTGGATCCCCGAGGATCGGTACACACTGTCGATCGGCGAGGCCAAGATTCTGTCCGAAGGGACTGACCTGACGCTCATCTCCTGGGGCGCGAGCGTCTACCAGTGCCTCGCGGCCCTCGACAAACTCCCCGAAGATGCCAGCGTGGAACTGATCGACCTGCGGAGCGTGGCCCCGCTCGATCGGGATGCGATCATCCAGAGCGTGCAAAAGACAGGCCGCTGCGTGGTGGTGCACGAAGCACCCAAGACCGCGGGGCTGGGGGCCGAGATTTCATCCATCGTTCAGGAACACTGCTTCCTGCACCTCAAGGCGCCGGTGCAGCGTGTCGCCGGATTCGACACCATCATGCCCTACTACAAGCTCGAACTCGAGTACTTGCCCAACGCGGAGCGCATCACCGAAGCCGTGATGCAGTGCCTGAACTATTGATGGACAGCGACCACCTCGCGGCAGTGATGACCGACCGCCCTTCTCCGGTTTGTTGATCCGCGCGGACCTGCCGCAGGAACCAGATCACGGCGCCCAGACATTGGCCGTGCTCGTGCCTGTGGCTTTCGGCGTCGAACCGTTCTTGCC
This sequence comes from Phycisphaerales bacterium UBA2402, assembly GCA_002343715.1. Lineage (GTDB taxonomy): Bacteria > Planctomycetota > Phycisphaerae > Phycisphaerales > UBA1924 > UBA2402. The sequence goes on from DDSA01000044.1 coordinate 106,155, forward strand.
GTTTGCACCGGGCGCGGGGATGACCACCTGTGCCGGTTCGGCCTTGATGACCGGCACGGGGTGAACCTCGCGCGGGAACGCCGCGGCGGACGAGGGCGGGATCGTCACGCCGTTCAAGTGCATCGCGCCCGAGGCCAGCCCGGGGAAGTGCTCGCCCTGCCAACTGGCCGGGTACTTCTCATCGTCGATGGCGAGCGCCGCCCTCGTCGGGAAGAGGGGGCGGAACGTATCGCACATCACCGCGAGTTCGGCGGTGTGCGTCGCGGCGAGGGAGGCCTCGATCGTGCCCGGGTGCGGCCCGTGAGGAATCCCCTGCGGGTGAAGCGTGAGCGAGCCGACTTCGATCCCCTTGCGGCTGCCGAAGTTTCCTTCGACGTAGTAGAGCACCTCATCGCTGTCGAGGTTGCTGTGGTTGTACGGGACCTTGATGGACTGCGGGTGATAGTCGAGCATCCGCGGGCAGAAGGAGCAGATGACGAAGTTGTGCGCCTCGAAGGTCTGATGGATCGGCGGCGGCATGTGGAGTTTGCCCGTGATGGGGCTGAAATCGTCCACGTTAAAGATGAAGGGGTAATAGCAACCGTCCCACCCCACCACGTCCAGCGGGTGATAGTGGTACATGTACGAATGGATCAGGTCCCGGGCCTTGATGCGGACCTCGAAATCACCCCGTTCATCCCACGTCAGCGGCATTTCCGGAAGCGTCAGGTCGCGCTCGCAGTACGGCGCGTGCTCGAGGAACTGGCTTGTGGTCTTGCTCACGTAGCGGGGCGGCGGGCCGATGTGGCTGCCGTTGCAGGTCTCGATGAGCAGGACTTTCCCGAATGGGCATTGCTCGACCGGCGGGCCGCCGTCGCGGGGCTTGCCCGTGGCGGGGTCGTTCTCGCGCCTGTCCCAGATCACGGTATAGATCACGCCCTTGGGAATGACCAGGTAATCCTTGGGCCCGAAGCGCAGCGTGCCCAGCATGGTGTGACAGACGCCCGAGCCGAAGTGGATGAAGAGGCACTCATCCCCCTGGGCGTTCTTGAAGTGATAAGGCATCTGCTCGGCGGGGTTGCAAACCGCCATCTGGCAATCGGCGTTCCCGAAGAGCACAACGCGTCCGGTGACAAAGTCTCCCTTCGGGGACATCGGCGCGGACTTGAGGTGCCGCATCCGCATGATGTCCTGCTCGACATACTCCACCGCAGTGGAGTACATGGGCTTCCACCCGTAGACCTGCGTCGGGGGGTGGATGTGATAGAGCGTGGTCGTCGGACCGACAAAGCCCTCGGTGCCGAAGACCTCTTCGGAATACAAGGCCCCATCGGGCCGACGGAACTGCACGTGCCGCTTGCGGGGGAGCAGGCCGAGTTTGGTGTAATAGGGCATGCGGAAGTGTACGTTGGTTTGGAAAAGGCAAGCAGGCCAACCAAGACACCGCAAATAGATCGAGTTCAACTGAAGTACCGGGCACCTGCCTGAATAACATCCGCATGGCGTTCGCCCGGCATCGGATTCCGGAACTGATGGACGATGACGCCCTCGACGAACACGCGCACCGCCGGGCATTGCTCGGGTTGGCACGGATCAACGCGATTTCCGGGATCGACCGCCACCTGTGGCGCCGGGCCGCGGGGCTGGCGCGGGTGCTGGGGCGGAACGTCCGGGTTCTCGATGTCGCGGCCGGCTCAGGGGACGTGCTGATCCGGGTCGCGGAACGAGCGAGAGAGGCCGGCATCGGGCTGGAAGCACACGCGTGCGACATCAGCCCCGTCGCGCTCGATGAGGCCCGCCGCAAAGCAGACCTGCGCGGCGTGACATTGACCACCCACCTGATCGACGTCATCCATGCCCGCCTGCCCGGCGGTTTCGATCTCGCGTACTGCGGACTTTTCCTGCACCATCTCGACGAACCACAGATCGAAATCGTGCTGAGACAGATGGCCGACGCGGCCAACTCGGTGCTTGTTCAGGATCTGCGTCGAAACTACCTCGGTCTCGGGCTGGCCACGGTGGTGCCGCGATTACTGACCCGATCGCGAATCGTGCATATCGACGCCGTCCGCAGCGTCCACGCGGCCTTTACCGTCGAAGAGATACGGACACTCGCCCATCGGGCGGGGCTGAACGGGGCGTGTGTTCAATGTTGCTGGCCCCAGCGTCTGGTGGTTTCCTGGGAGCGTGCGTCGTGAACCCGCGGAGAGAGTACACAGCTGATTCCGGGACGCACACAACGGCCGATGCCCTTGCTGACGATGCGTCAACCGCGTCAGATATGCTGACACGCTCTACGTGGGATGCTGTGATCATCGGCGCCGGACCGGGGGGGAGTTTGGCCGCCCTTTTGCTCAGCCGACTCGGGTACTCCGTGCTGCTGGTCGATCGCGCCAATCTTCCCAGAGACAAAGTCTGCGGATGCTGCCTTGCCCAAACGGGAGCGATGACCCTCTACTCACTCGGGCTGGGGGATGTACTGGCGGGAGCCGTACACGTCGATACATGCGTGCTTCGCATCGGAAGATCCTCGAACCGTGTGCACGTGAGACCGTACTTCGCGATCGACCGCGCCACCCTGGATCACCGGTTGACGAGCGCGGCGGCCGCGGCCGGGGCGAGGGTGCTGCCCGGCTGGCACGCCAGTGTCCGCCCCGATGACAGCATCGACCTTCGATCCGCGAGCATGACCGGCACCGCGGGATCCGTGGTCAACATTCGGCCTCGTGCTGTGCTGGTCGCCGACGGTTTGGGGGGCACCTCGCTCGACGAGCGACCGGAGTTCGGGTGGTCTATCCGTTCGGCAAGCCGGATAGGCCTTGGCGCGAAACTGCAACGAAGCCCGGTGAGGCTCGCGCCGAACGAACTCGCCATGCTGATCCATCCCTCGGGTTATCTCGGACTGGTGCACCTTCACACGGGCGAAATAGACCTCGCCGCGGCGATCGATCCGAATCGCGCGCGTGAGGCGGGAGGCCCCGGGCCGCTCTGCGCCGAGATTATCGAAGCGAGCGGGGGTGATCCCGGGGCCTGCGACGGGGTCCGGTGGCGGGGCACACCCCTTCTGACACGCGCGCGGTCGTGCGTGGAGTCGGGCCGAGTCATGGTGCTGGGCGATGCCGCCGGGTATGTCGAACCCATCACGGGAGAAGGCATGACCTGGGCAATTCAGAGCGGGGTCGCTGCGGCTGGTTACATTCATGAACGGTGCCTCGGGCAACGTCCCGAGGGCTCGTGGTCGGCACAATACAACCGGACGATGCGCCGACACCGGCGACGGTGTTTCGTCATATCAAGAATGCTCAGGCACGATGCGGCGCTCCGGATGGCGATGAGCGGTGTGAACGTCTGTCCCGGGGCGTTGTCCTTTGTCGTGCGCTTGCTCGTTCCCGGTTCCGATCGCTTTCCCCGAGTGACGGCGTGAACACTCGACTTCTTTCGATTGGAACGGCGACACCGCGGGGGTCCATTGCCCAGCACGATGCACTGCGCATGGCCCGTGAGCTGGCGCCCGCCGGGGTGCCCGAGGCCGTGCTGGAGCGGATCCATCGCGCGTGCGGCATCGAGACTCGCCACGCCAGTATCATCGACCCGCTGCATGGGGGCCAGACGCTGCGTGCCCACGATTCGGGCCCCAACGGGCCAACCACCTCAGTGCGCATCGATCGGTACGCCGCCGCCGCGGCGCCGCTCGCGATCGGGGCATCGTCGCTCGCGCTGCGCAACGCGGCAATTACCCCCGACCGCGTCACTCATTTGATCTGCGCTTCATGCACGGGCTTCACAGCCCCCGGGGTCGATCAGGCGCTTGTGTGGGGGTTGGGGCTTAGGAAAGACATCGGGCGGACGGTCATCGGGTTCATGGGGTGCCACGCGGCGATCAACGCCCTTCGGGTGGCGCACGATGCGGTTCGGGCCGATCCCCGGGCGGTCGCGCTCGTCTGCTGCGTAGAGCTGTGCAGCCTGCACATGCAGTTTACCGATCGGACGGATCGGCTGATCGCCAACGCCCTCTTCGCGGACGGTGCCGCGGCCGCGGTTGTTGCTCAATCCGATGATCCGACGGCGCCGGCCATCCGCCGGGTGGCATCGAGCCTCATCCCCGAGAGCGGTGAGTTGATGGGCTGGTGCATCGGCGATCATGGTTTTGAGATGACACTCAGCCCGCGGGTTCCCGAAGTGCTCGCACGCACCGCGGGGCCGTGGGTCGATGGAGTCCTCTCCGCTACCGGATTGACCCGCGAGCACATCGGCGGATGGGCGATTCATCCCGGGGGTCCCAAGATCATCGACTCGGTAGCCGCAGCGCTCAACCTGGCGGAGGGCTCGGTTCGAGAATCGCGTGATGTGCTCAGAAAGTTCGGAAACATGTCGTCCCCCACGGTGTTGTTTATACTCGATGAGTTGTCGCGGGCCAAGCGACCGCGCCCGTGGGTGGCCATGGCGTTCGGGCCGGGGCTGGCCGCCGAGATGATTGTTCTGGACTGATGCCGCTCGCACCGATCTGTCGGAGTGCGGGCGGAGAATGGCCTGCGGGGACGAAATCTCGAACGAAAGCCACGCCCGTCGGTCGCCCATTGATCGCTCGCTCCGGGAACTCCCTGCCTCAGCCTTTACACCCGGAGCCCGACCCCTCTTCGGGGTCGATGCGAAGAGGTCCTTACGCTCTATGAGTCGGATTACTCCAAGAACCTCCAGAGCATCGCGGTTAGCAAGACGCACAACGGGTACTTCTCGATCGACAAGAGGAACCGGATTGTGGATCCAGACGTCGCGAAAAGGGGCGAGTCAGCAGGGGAAAGCGACGATTCGGACGCATACGACTTGATCCTGAAGGATAAGAAGCGACTTCTTTCGCTCGAAGAGCCCGTCCGTTTCATTTTCTCGCACTCTGCGCTTCGTGAAGGCTGGGACAATCCCAATGTCTTCGTGATCTGCACCCTGAAGCACAGCGACAACACCATTTCTCGCCGGCAGGAGGTAGGCCGCGGCATGAGACTGTCGGTGTTCTCATCCGGCCCGCGGAAGGGCGAGCGGTCAGACGACCCCGCCACCGTGCACCAGGTCAACGCGGTCACCGTGGTTGCCAACGAGAGCTACAAGGACTTCGTCGCCGGGCTCCAGAAGGACATCAGCGCATTCCTCTCGGAGCGGCAGAGAATCGCCAACGAGGCCTACTTCACCGGCAAGACTATCCAGACCGAGGAGGGCGCGGTACAGATCACGCCAGCCATGGCCAAACAGATCTAAAAGTACCTGATCAAGAACGACTACACCGACCAGAATGACCGGATCGCTCCCGCGTACCACGAGGCGAAGCAGCAGGGAACGGTCGCACCACTCCCGGAGGAGCTCAAGCCTCACGCCGAGGAGGTCTTCAAGCTCATCGACAGAGTGTTCAGCGATGTGCAGATCCCAGTCCCCGAGGATGAGCAGGGCACGAAGGCGAATCCGATCAATCAGGCGAACTTTGAGCGGAAAGAGTTCCAGGAGTTGTGGAACAGGATCAACCGCAAGGCGGCCTACACGGTTCACTTCGACTTCGACGATCTAGTCCGCAAGTGCGTCCGCGAGTTGGACAAGGCCCCTTCGGGGTGACAAGCCACGCTTCGGACCTGCCCAAGTCAGGACGAAGGTCACGGGAAGCCCGTGTCGATTGAGCACGAACTGACAGGCGGTTCCGAGCGTGAGGATTCCCTGTGCCGCGAGCTCGGCCCGGGCTCGCTTCACGCTCCGTTCGTCGACCTCGAAAACCTCCGCGATCCACGACGACTTGCAGAGTCCTTCCGGACGCACCCGTCCGCCCCGGTAGTACAGGCACCGGAGGGTGTGCCCCAGGCCTGCGGCGATCTGACTGGGCTTGCTCGTCCCTGCGAGAAACCGGAGCACCCGCCGCGGCATGGGCACTTTCCGTCGCTTGTCCCCAATCTATAGCGGTATGCCACATCGGTGCCGGGGCTCAATGGAAATCCCTTTCGCGGGGCGTCGCGAAAGGGAGGCTCGGAACTTCTGCCCCTCAGGCTCAGAACCGATCCGGCACTGTGGGGTTCGGAAAGGACCCGCCGGCCTCTGGCCGCCGCATCGGGGCCACGCTCGGGTGAGCCCCGACGGCGACGTCCGAATCCGGCACACGAAGCCGCATCACTTTTCTGACTCTGGCGGTCTCAGGAGCCCCTGAATGACCCCTGTCATAAACTCGTCACGAACTCCTGCGGGAACACCTCCATGTCAACCATGTCGACAGGCACGCCGCCCACTTCGGGCCCCAATTCCGGCTTCAGAAAGTGGATCTTCAGCCCGCTCACTCTTTGTGTCGGGGTAATTTTCGCGTTGACGGTGTTGTTTTCCTTGGCGTTCGGGCTTGAACGGTCGTGGCCGACGCTGTTGACCCAGCTGCTGCTGCTGGCATCGGGCGTTTGGACCCTCGTTCACCTCCTGAGTCCCGCGGTGACTCGTCTGGGTCAGGCCCTGGGCTTGGGGGTGATGGTGATTGCGTTTCTTCTGCCGCTCACCTGCTTCTTCGGTGCAAAGATGCCATACAAGCCGTCCGACCCCATTCCCACGGAGAAGCTGCCGGAACCCGTAAATGACAAGGAACGCATCCTCGATATCCTCGAAGACCCAAGTCGACTCCCGATGCCCTCAGAGGAAGGGCTTGAGATCATCTCCGAGTACGGTGCTCGCAACCTGCACAACCTCGTTCTGTGGCAGTACACGCTCGTTGCCCTCGCATACGCGCTCTCCGACGCGGCGGCTGTGGTCGTGCCGATCGCCACACTGCTTCCGCGTATCCAGTCACGCGCGCGCTTCTCAGTGGCGGTCCTCTCGCTCTTTCTGGGCGGCGGCGTCATCGCGGCGAAGTACGCGGCCGGCTGGACAGCCCTGGTCGCAAAGACCAAAGGCCTGGAAGCTATATCGCAGTTCCTCGCCTGGCTGTTCTCGCTCCCGCTCCTCAACGACAATGCCGCTGCGAGAACCCTTTTGCTGGTGCGAAGCGGCGTCCGATTATCCGAGGAGCAGCTCGGTCAACTTCTCGGCGTCTCGATCTGGGAGGCGGTGCTCGTCGTCAACGGCGTAGTCGTTCTTGGCCTTGACTGGTTCGTTGCACCTCGGCTCGCCTCCGGCAAGTCAATCCCACCTTGGGCAACCCGGGTGCTCGCCGGTGTTCTCTCCGGCATCAGCATGCTCGCGCTGGTGTTCCTGCTTCGCCGCCTCATCTTCGTCGCGTATTTCTGGCCTGTGACGCTCCGCTGGACCGCGTAGGGCGTAGCAGATGCCAGCCCTTCGAACCCGAGCTTCATCATGTACACGCTTCTCTTCGACAACCACATCACCTTCTCGCCCCCGATGGGCGGGCACTCAACGGGGGTCGTGCTCACACGCAAGGTGGAGATCCCCTTCCCTCCCTTCGAGGGCCTGCGGCTCCACAGCCGAACGTTCGACGACTGCCCCGTGCCCGAGGGCTTCACCCTCAAGGACGTGGTCTGGGACAACGACCGCGGCGTGTTCGTCGCGAAGACCTCGCTCGGCTGCGAGGTCTACCCCATCCGTGAGATCGTCGGGGTGATTCGAGATTGGGTGAGCCGGGGTTGGGCACTCGGGTGCTACCGAGACGGCTACGGCACGCGGATGGTCCGCGTTATCCCGATACACGTGCTCAAGGAGTACATGGGGCACGCCAAGATCACGACGACGCAGGAGTACTACCTCGCCGCCGAGACCCAGGACGCGGACCGCGCCCGGGCGGCGCTGGACGCGATGACCGCGGAAGAAAAGCGGACTCCGCAGTCAGGACGCATGTCGGACGCATGTGGGCCAAAACCAGCCTCGGACACGGATTCGGGGCTGCCCCCAAAAGAACGCAAGCCCCGGAAAAACCGAGGCTTACGCAAGCGAGGCGGACGGGACTCGAACCCGCAACCACCGGATCGACAGTCCGGTACTCTAACCAATTGAGCTACCGCCCCAACACCCCGCCACGGTTTCGGCTTTCACCAAAATCGGCCGGGGCCAAAAGTTTAGGATGCTGCGCATCCGGGTTCAAGTAGACTGGCGAACTGAGGTGCCGATTCCGAGAGTGAACTTTCGTCCGACCAGATCGACCGGGGTGTGGTAACTCCGGGCCGGCCTGTCAATGCAATCCATCAGGTTCCGCGGCCCGCCGCACCGCCGGCCGTCCCGCCCTTCGCCGCGGGGAGTTTGATGCTCTTGGCGTCCTGCAGGCCGAAGGGGGAGCCATCGACCCCCACCTTTCCCGCGGCGGTGAACATCACGAACGTCGCCGCGGCGAGAAAAACGGTGGCGATGACCGCCAGACCCGTGTACACATCCGGGAGTCCGCCGCGCTTGCGGGCGCCGGGCATCTGCATTCCGAACTGGCTCATGGTGAATCTCCTGTATCCGGGTGCGGAACTCAGTCGTTACGGCTCTGGATCAGGTCGCCGACCTGGACCGACTGCCCCTTGTTGGTCAGGATGACCTCGGCGACCGACCAGCGGAGGTCGGGCTGCATCACCACGACGTGACCGATGAACTCGCTGTTGCGGATGACCGAGAATCGCATATTCTTCGCCGCGCGGTCGTTGGTACCCACGCTGAGCTTCACGAAGATGCGTCCGTTGCTCGAATCGGTCTCGACCGATTCCACGCGACCACGGATCACCGGGCCGGTGTAGGTGAAGGGCTGGTCGAGGCCGGAGACGACGCCGACCGCCGGGGCGCCGCTCGCCGTGCGCTTCGCCTCAACGAGTTGCTCCTGAAGGGCGCGGACGCTCTGGGTCAGCACCTCGATCTGGCTGTCCTTGTTGTTGATGTCGTTGTTCAGGTCGATCTCGCGGGCCTTGAAGGTCAGTTCGCTTTTACGCAGGCCCGTCACCTCGTCGCGGTAACTGGTGATCAGCGCCGCCTGGGTCTTGGCAGTCTCGCCCAGTTCGGCGATCTTGGCGGTGATCGAATCGCGTTCCTGCTCGGCCGTCTTCTTGTCGGTCAGAAGTTTGGCGCGTTCGATATCGAGCGTGCGGATCTTGTCGGTCAGGGTCGCGTTGTCGCGGGCCAGTTGCTCCTTCTCGCTCGCCAGACGCGTCAACTGGGTGCCGGCGTTGGCCACCTGCATGTTCGCGGTCGCTTCCGCCGCGCTCTTCGCGTTCACCGCGTCCTGGTACGCCGCGGCAATCCGATCCGTGTTCACGGCGTACGCGATCACCAGAGACGAAAGCGCGACGCTGAGAATTGCGGCGATGACGACGAAGACTTTGGTCAGAACGTGCACAGTCAACTCCTACTTATGTGCCGGGCGAAGGACAAACACTGGCGCGGCCCCACGATCACGAACTCGTTCACAAGCAAACCCATCCCGGCCGCTCCCGATCAGGAACCATCCTGTTCGCACCGCCGCGAACCGCTGATCCCGCACTACCGCACTTTGACATACCAAACACGTGCATGCCGGGTTCGACCGTTCTCCTCGGGTGTACCGGGACGATGCCCCGATGAGATTCACCGAAGAGGGGCACAGGATAGCCAATCTCTACGATTGGGGAAAGTGCGGGTCGCGCTCGGTTTTCATTTTCAGTATCTGATCGGACTTTGTTTGGATGGTACTTTCCTTTGGCTGATCGACTTCCATGTCAACGCCCTTCGTACAAACGATCCCCGAGCCAATCCGGGAGGGGCGCGATGCTTTTAATTTTCTGTGCCGTCTCGTCGATGTCGTACGCGACCCGCACGAACTGGGCGAAGGTGCCGTGAAGTATCACATAACTCGCCCTGGGATCAAAGTCCCTCGGCTGACCGACACTGCCCACGTTGAGGACCACTTTCTCGCCATCCTGGAATGTAAACTTGCCTTCCCCCAACTCACTGGGCGGATAGAAATCAGGCTCGTCTGTAAAGACCCCCGGCACGTGCGTGTGACCGACGATGCAGACTTTCTGCACCCGGTCGAAGATGCTCTCCAGTTTGTCCGTGGCGTTCACAGCGTCATCAGGAAAGATGTATTCATTGATCGGACGCCGCGGCGAGCCGTGGACGGCCAGCAGCGGCATCGAACCCGGAGGCTCGGGCGTGGGCACACCGCCGGGCGACATAATCGCCTCCGGCCCGTTGGGCCCGAGCCGCTCGACCACCCGAACCTTGAGTCGATTCAGAAACTCGTAGCGCTGCGCGCGCTTCTTGTCGTCCGGCTCTCGATCGAACTGCTCCCGGGTCCAGAACGCGGCGGATTCCGCGCCCGGGTTGAAGTTCGTAGGCTCGTAGAGAACGCCGTAGTCGTGGTTCCCCATCAGGCACCAGGCGCACTTCTCTCGAACGAGATCGACACACTCGAGCGGGTCGGGGCCGTAGCCGACCGTGTCACCCAGACAGATGATCCGTGTGATGCCGCGGGCCTGGATGTCGGCGAGGACCGCCCTCAAGGCGGAGGCGTTGGCGTGAATATCGCTGATGACGGCGGTGGGCACGGTGTGTTTCCGAGGAGATGGGCCGGCGCGGCCCACAAGCGTCTCAACTCTATGTATCCTCGCGGCCCGGCCGCGCAGACCGCCAATCTGACAGGCCCCGCGTGCCCTGTACGCCACGTGTCACAGCGCGTTCCATCCCCCGGCTTCAGAAACAGGCCATGAACCCCTACCGGGGGGCTTGGAAGGCCCCTCGCTTTCGGCACTATGATCGCAACGACTTGTGACCGATACAGAACCGATATAGAGAAGTCCGGCCTGCGGCCCCCGCCTCCGGCCCGACGATAGACCCGCACCAGTCTCCACAGGGAATTCCTATGCCAGCAGCAGGCGTCGTGTACCAGCGGACTCGCGAGATGACCATCGACGAGTTGCTCCTCGAGAACCGGATCGTCTTTCTCATCGGCGAGATCAACCAGGGTTCCGCCGCGCGAGTCATGATGCAGATGCTCTATCTTGAGAATCAGAAACGCGGTCAGGAGATCAACTTCTACATCAACTCGCCGGGCGGCGCGGTGGACGACACGCTCGCCCTGTACGACACGATGCGTTTCATGTCCAGCCCCGTGTCGACGTACTGCCTCGGGCGGGCCTATTCCGGCGCGGCTCTGCTCCTCACCGCGGGGACCAAGGGCAGGCGGTACCTGCTCCCCCATGCCAAGGTGATGATCCACCAGCCCTACGGCGGTGTCACCGGCCAGGCCGAAGACATCCGTATCCAGGCCGAGCAGATCATCAAGAGCAAGAACGAACTCACCCGGATCATCGCCCACCACACGGGCAAGAGCATCGATCAGGTCAAGGCCGACAGCGAGCGCGATAAGTACTTTACCGCTGAAGAGGCCGTCGCCTATGGCCTCGCGGACGAGGTTCTCAACGAGCCGCAGAAAGCCCCGGGCGGCTTTGCAGCCCGTTGACCCCCCCACCGCGACAGCCTCTTGCCAGTCCTGCAGTTTGTACGAAGCACCCCGCCCGACCATCACGGCCCGCCACGCGGGCCGACAGACAGATACGGAACCGCGACCATGTCGAACTACCTTGTCCCGATCGTGATCGAGAAGAGTCAGAAGGGCGAGCGCGCCTACGACATCTACTCCCGCCTCCTGAAGGACCGCATCGTCTTTCTGGGCGGACCCGTCACCGATGACATCGCCAACCTGATCGTCGCCCAGATGCTCTTCCTCGCCAACGAAGACCACAAGAACGACATTCACCTCTACGTCAACAGCCCCGGGGGCAGCGTCTCCGCCGGGCTGGCCATCCTGGACACGATGAAGTTCGTCCAGTGCGATGTGGCCACCTACATCATCGGTCAGGCCGCCAGCATGGGCAGCGTCATCGCCACCGCGGGCACCAAGGGCAAGCGTTTCACCCTGCCCAACGCCCGCAACCTCATGCACCAGCCCCTGCTGGGTGGCGTCATGGAGGGGCAGGCCACCGACATCGAAATCGAGGCCAGAGAAATGCTCCGCATCCGCGAGCGTCTCTACCAGATCTACGCCGACCAGACGGGCCAGCCCTACGACCGTATCGCCAAGGATTGCGACCGCAACAAGTGGCTCGATGACGGTGAAATGCTCGAGTACGGTCTGGTGGACCAGGTGATGAAGCGCATGCCAATCATCAAGCACGCCCGCACGACAGACGAAGATTGAGCGGGCACTCCGGCATTTGCAGGACACGGCCGTCCGTTAGCCCGACTCAATGCCGGAAGAATCGTTTGATCCTGCCAGCCGCACTGGCCGCGGATGTGTGTTCATAATCTGTTCACGGACGCGCTGAAGGCGAACGGCTCTACGGCACCCAGAACGTGGCCACTTGCGCGGTCATCTTCTGACTCCGTGTCGCCATGTTCCCCATGAGAGACGCTTGGCACCGCTCCCCATTCGCGCTATACTTTCATCATCGGGCGATTGGCGCAGTTGGCTAGCGCGCATGCATGACACGCATGAGGTCACTGGTTCGAATCCAGTATCGCCCACTTCCCCACTTTCCATCGGGTCACACCCGACACCACACCCCACCAAAACCGCAGGGTTTTCGGGGTTTTGTGTTTTGCCTTCGGACGCCGTGGGATCGCTTTGGTGCGCTTGTGTTGCCGGATTTGTTGCCGTTGCTCCGTGGCAACTATCTCCATCCCCCGAAGCGACCCCCGCCGCCAGGTCGAAGTGTGCATCGTGGGTTTGCAGGTAGTGCCGGGCCACGATTGCAGGGAATGCTCCAGCCACCCCGTCAGAACATAGGCTTGGAAACCCGAAAGGCTGTCCCTCTTGAAATCCACACGTATGAACAGGAACGTAGACCGCGCGTGAGCAGCGGATGTGGATTTGTCCTCCGATCGCAGTGCCCGCGAGCCGCGTGTTGGACTTTCCTACCCTCCACGTATGTCCTTCGGTCTCGGCCATGGCCGCACGCTCGATGATGCACCCGGAAGGGTGGGTGTGGCCCGCGATCAGTTCCCGACGCTGCCCGATTCTGCACTGAGCGACCCGACGGCGGGACGGCTGGACCCGCGCGAGTGGTTCGCCGACCCCGCACGGCCGTTCGAGATCGAGATCGGCTGCGGCAAGGGCACGTTCATCCTCGAAACCGCGCGGGCCAACCCCGGGATCAACTACCTGGGCATCGAATGGGCCAGAGAGTTCTATCTCTACGCGGCGGACCGCGTGCGGCGGGCGGTCCTGCCCAACGTGCGGATGCTGCACACCGACGGCTCGGAGTTTCTGCGATGGCGGTGCATCTCGGGCATTGTGTCGGTGATCCACCTGTATTTTTCCGATCCCTGGCCCAAAACCAAGCACCACAAGAACCGCGTCGTGCAGCACCGATTTCTCGCGGAAGCGTGGCGGGCTCTCCGGCCGGGGGGCGAGTTGCGCATCGTCACCGATCATGATGAACTCTGGGAGTGGGACAAGGAGCACTTCGCCGCATGGACCGATGCCGCGGCGTACGCGGCGTTGAGGGCCGCGACTCCCATTCCCGCCGCGGTGCTGCCGGAGGTTGATGCCGCGCCGTTCGAGTGGCTTCCCTTCACGCCGCCCGAGTGGGTCGGCGAGGGTGAGACTGTCGGTACAAACTACGAGAAGAAGTTCGCCACCGATGGCAAGAAGCCGCACGCCGGGGTCCTCCGAAAGGTTGCGGCCGGCACCGGGTCAACCACGCTCCAAATCCGAACCGTCGAAGGGGTCAAGACGCCATCTCCCGGGAGCGTGCCTTCCGCGCCACCCCGCCGCGCTGTTGTGCTCCTCTCGGGCGGCATCGACAGCGCGACCTGCCTCGCCGCGGCCAAGCAGACCGGCGCGGAGTGCCACGCGCTGAGTTTCGATTACGGGCAACGTCATCGGGCGGAGCTGGCGGCGGCGGAACGGGTAGCGAGACACCTTCGCGCCGCATCGCACAAGACGCTTCCTGTCAATCTGCGTGCGATCGGCGGCTCGGCGCTGACGGCCGAGATCGCGGTGCCCAAAGATCGGCCCGCGGCGAAGTCGGACATTCCCATCACATATGTACCGGCGCGGAACCTGGTATTTCTGTCGCTGGCGCTCGGTTACGCCGAGGTGCTGGGGGCACGAGAGTTGTATATCGGGGTGAACGCGGTGGACTACAGCGGCTACCCCGATTGCCGCGAGGATTTCATCCGTGCGTTCGAGACGACCGCGAATCTCGCCACCCGCGCGGGTGTGGAAGCACGTGTCGAGGATGATCGCTTTCATGTGCGGACCCCGCTCGCGACGCTCACGAAGTCCGACATTCTACGGATGGGAGTCGGCCTTGGAGTCGATTACTCGCTGACACTCAGTTGCTACGACCCGTCCACGGACGGGCGGGCCTGCGGCCACTGTGATTCGTGCCTGATCCGAAGGCGTGGGTTCGAGGAGGCGGGGCTGGCCGACCCGACCCGCTACGCGCCATGAGCGTTTCAACTGAGTTGCCCATCTCGGAAACTTTCCTGTCGATCCAGGGGGAGGGAGTTCTGACCGGCGTGCCGAGTTACTTCATCCGCCTGAGCGGGTGCAACCTGCGGTGCGTCTGGTGCGACACGCCTTACGCGAGTTGGAAACCCGAGGGAGAGAAGCGATCAATCGAGCATCTGGCCCAGACCGCCGCGGCGAGCGGGGCCGGGCACGTCGTGGTGACTGGCGGTGAGCCGATGATCTTCCCGGCTGTAGAAACGTTGTGCGAAGCGCTGTCGGCACGGGACCTTCACATCACGATCGAGACGGCGGGCACGGTCTTTCGTGATGTGCGCTGCGACCTGATGAGCATCAGCCCGAAGTTGGCGAGCAGCACGCCGCGGGAAGGGGACCAGCGCGATCCCGGCGGCTCGTGGCGAAGGTTGCACGAGGCGCGGCGGATCGATATCGGAGCGCTGCAAGCGCTGCTCGACCGCTACCCGTCGCGGCAACTGAAGTTCGTCGCGTGCGAAGTGGCGGACCTGGCCGAGATCGAAGGGTTGCTCTCTCGCTTGCATGGATGGAGACGGGAGGAGGTGCTCCTGATGCCCGAGGGTGTCACGCCGCCATCGGTGGATCAGCGGGCGTGGATCGCACGGGCGTGCATCGAGCGGGGTTGGAGATACTGCACTCGACTGCACATCGATCTGTTCGGGCACACGCGCGGGACGTAAACAGCGGCCTTGAATGTGGGTTTCCAAGTGCCCTCGTGTTCAGCTTGGGTCGGGAGCGTGGGGCGTTTGTTGTTGTGGAGAGGTGAACAGAAAAGGCGGGGGACGGTTGTTCAATCTACGTCATTCAGCATTCGCGCCCTTCGCGGAGCGAAGGGGTACCCGAAGACCCCGGTAACACACGCGGCGGGCCCCACGAAGAAACCCGCCGCGTGTGCATGTTGGATATGGACTTCGATGGGGTCAGAAGCAGCCGCCCGCCTCCCAGACCTCGAAGAAGTACTGCACATCGGCGCCATCGACGCCGCCGTCCTGGTTGACATCGGCCTCGAGCAGGCCGAGTTCCCACTTGGCGTAGAAGGCTTCGACATCGGCACCGTCGATGCCACCGTCCTGGTTGAAATCGGCAGGGCAAGGCGGCGGTTCAAGCCCGACCCCCCAGAAACCGCCGAAGAACGTGGTTGAGCCGGCACCCATCGGGCCGGCATCGGGCTGGCCGATGGTGCTGCCCATCTCCAGCGTTCCACCGGTCGAGAAAGTGGAGCCGCCGCCGTCGATGGTGTACCAGTCCATGGCCAGTTGCGCCTGGGCCGGCGCTGCCAACGCGACGAGCGTGAGGAGTGTCGAGCGAGTCATGTGTCTCATGAGTTGATTTCTCCGTGTGGATCACATGTCGGCTTCGTACTCGTAGCCGATGCCGAGGATGTACATGTTGCCGTTGTTGGGATCATCTGGTGCACCTCCGTTGCGATGAAGAGTGATCACGATCACGTCATTGGCATTCCAAACGGAACCGGGACCTGACGCCCACACATCGTTCTCAGTTACCTCGGGGACTGTCTGTTTTACAAGCGTCCTGGCTGGATTTGAGAAATACGACTCGGTTTCAGAGTTGCCGGAAGCGACCGGAACGCCGCTCCTGAAGTTGTAGCGGAATGAATTTCCAACGTCCCCCAACAACATGTCATTGATTTTTCGCCACGCGACATCGACATTCACTTTTCCAGTGTCGTTGCTCGCCCAATAGATCGAGAGACGAGGCGCCGTGAACCCTGAAATGCCGGTTCCTGCATAGTCCGCCGGCACCTGGATCGCCACTGTGGCCGTCTCATTCGATGCGCCACTGGAGAGCCGACGTACCCAGACTCCAGTTAAATTTGTGCCGCTACCTTGCATCAATACCGGTGCTGAATTACTCGAAAACGCCATAGAACTGGCAGGAATAAACACACTCCGAGTCCGGTTCGAGATGGTTGATGCATCGCCCGAACCAGCCGGTCCTGCGGGACCCATCGGGCCTTGTGCACCATCAGCGCCGTTCGCGCCAGCTGGGCCTTGCGGGCCCATCGGGCCTTCAGCGCCGTCCGCGCCATTCTGACCGGCAAGTCCCTGCGGCCCGGCGGGTCCTTGTGGTCCTGCGGGACCCATCGGGCCTTCAGCGCCGTCAGCGCCATTCGCACCC
>DDSA01000236.1:0-133 GCA_002343715.1 Phycisphaerales bacterium UBA2402
CTGTTGTCCATCGCCCGCGGCGGTACCGGCGCGGGCACCGCCGCCGCGGCACGGGCGAACCTCGGCGTCCCCGGCCTGGCCGTCGCCAACACCTTCTCCGCGGGGCAGTCGATCCTGCTGGGCATGAACACCG
>DDSA01000236.1:234-3668 GCA_002343715.1 Phycisphaerales bacterium UBA2402
GGACGCCAAGACGCTTGCGCTCGTCAAGATCGGCATCTGTGTCGGCGCGGGCTTGGAATCGGCCCTGCGGAGCCATGTACGCCGAGCGATGCAGCACGGGGCGACGGCCGCCGAAGTCGAGCAGGCGATCCTGCTGGGCATGAACACCGTGGGCCTGATCGTCCGTCCCGCCGTCGCGGCGACCAGCGACCTGCAGCAGTGGCGCAACGCCATTGACACGACCATCACGCGCATCACCAGCGGCGGCGCGCTCCAGAGCTCCGCCGCGGTGCAGGCCCCGGCCTTCAACTACCCCGCGCCCGTCACGCGCACGCTCAGCGTCCCCGCGGGGGCCTTCATCCCCGGCTCGTCGTTCTTTGATTACGAGAACAACGGCAGCCGCTTCCGCGGCATGACCGCCGGCCAGAACGCCGCGTTCACCGCGCCCATCAACCTGCCGCAGGACGCCACGATCACCGCCGTGCACCTGCACGTCCAGGACAACGCCGCGACCTCCGACGCGACCCTGATCCTGTACCGTCAATCGCTCACTGTGCCAGTCGGCTTCACGAACATGGCTCAGATGTCTTCTTCGGGCGCGGCCACGGGGATCCGCATCTTCAGCGACACGACGATCAACGTGCCCGTGGTGGACAACAATCAGTATCAATACCACCTCTACCTGTCGTTCTTCACACCCACGACTCCATCGAGCCTCGACGTGTGGGGCGTGCGGGTGGAGTACACGGTGAACGGGGTGGAGTAAGGGTCGAGCTGATGCGGGCCTGATCGACTCCCCGGTTTCTATGGCTCTCCGGACCCTACAACTGTTTTCCAGCGGCTTCGGGCGCCCCATTCGTTGGCCGCCCTACCCTTCCACGTCAGTCCCCCCGATCGACGGCCGGGCCCGATGCACGGGCTGTGCCGTGAACCTGGTCAGGGCTTGACCGCAGCAGCCATAAGCGGTCACGGCCCGGTGCCGTCGGTGTCCTGGCCGTCGATCGCGGGGATTGGCTCCGGGAGATACCGCGCATGTCGTCGTACGAAGAACTCAACCTGCGTGCGGGCGTCTTCGCCCTCATCTGTCTGGCGGTCTGCCTTGTGTCGATCATTTCGCTCTTCTGGGTGCCCGCATCGATCGGGTTCACGCTCGTCCTGATCGCCTTTACAACCTACGCCACCATCGCCATGATGAACGCTAAGACCACCGGCGGGCCGGTCTGACACCCGAGGCATCGCCCTCCTGGCGCGATGAGCAACCCGCGGCGTTGACCTTCAACTCCGGCTTCACCTCCGGACGGAAGCCCGGCTCCGCTCAATCCCCAAAACTCGTCCCCACCGCCCGCGCTGCACCGGCAACGGATACCTTCATTGTGGTCCGGCGGGTATGACCGATCGACCAGCGCGGATCCGGCGAGGATCAAAAATCCGCCGATTTCTGCGATTTCTCTGCATTTTGGTTGGCATCGTCCCAAACGTGTGGCATAGTTGTTACAGACAGGAGCGCCGCCAATGCCGTACGAACGCCGATTCTCGAGGTTGACCCCGCCGCGGGCCGCGGCCGTGGTGTTATCGCTCGCCGTTCCCGCGTTGGCTCAGCCCGACCCCAGCGGCATCGACTTCGTGACCATCGGCGCGCCGGGGAACCCCGCGTACAACGGCCCGGACCCGACGGGGCGCGTGACGGGGCGGGGGAGCGTGGGCTACGAGTTCAAGTTGAGCCGCTCTGAGGTCACCACGGCGCAGTGGCTGGAGTTCTTCAACACCTTCAAGGCCCGCGCAGATGCGGTGCCCGACCACATCATGCCCATCCCCATCACCTGGGGCGCGGAGGTGGACCCGACGTACACCGGGCCGGGGCGGCGGTTCCGGCTGCGCGCCGAGGCGGATGCGGGAAACAGGCCCGTCTACGGCATCGACTGGCGCACCAGCGCGCGGTTCTGCAACTGGCTTCACAACGACAAGGGGGTCGCGCTCTCGGCCATCGCCAACGGCGCGTACGACGCGGCGACGTTCGCCTACCCCGCGCCGGGCCAGTTCAGCGATCAGGCGACCCGCAGCCCGGGGGCACGATACTGGATTCCCTCACTCGATGAATGGTTGAAGGGTGCACACTACGACCCGGCCAATCCTACGCGCGACGGGTGGTGGCTGTACTCCAACCGGAGCGACAACCCCCTCAACTACGGGCCGCCGGAGACTGGTGAAGCAAACTCCGGGTTTGTGCTGCCGGCCAGCGCGGAGAGACGCATTCCCCTCATGTCGTACCCCAATACCCGGTCACCGTGGGGGCTGCTCGATGTCGCGGGCGCTGGTCGGGAATGGACCGAAGAAATACTCTTGGTAAACGGCGGCATGTATCGAGTGCTTGAAGGTTCAGCGGTGGGTGATGACATTGACTCAGCCCGAAACTCGGATCGCATCAGTGTATTTGGGGGCAGCGCCGAACCATCCGGTTCCGGGTTCGGAGGAAACTTTCGGATAGCGACGGTTCCTGCTGCGGGCATCACGGGGCTATGCTGGGCGATCTTCGGTGTGTATGGGGCACGCCGTTGCAGGAGATCGCAACATGAGAATCCGCACGTTCGGAATTGCACTGGCGATTCTGTTAGGGGGGGGGGGCGGTACTTCAGAATCAGGAAGCGAAGGCGCAGTCGTGTAGCAACTGCTCGACCGTCTGCATCGAAGAAGTGCCGATCTCGGGCAGCACGACCTACTCCTGCAAGGCCGATGGCGAACCGATCTCACTGACGGTGAGCGACAACACTCGGATCATCCGCATCCGTTCATCGGGGGGCACGAGCCGAATCGGGCGGATTACGTTGAGTGGTTCGCGCAGCAGTAGCGAGTCGATTGACCTGCTGCTTGTTCGAGGAGTTGACGAGTTCAGCGAGTTTGTCGCCACCGACAACCTGGCTGCCGCAGGAACACACTGGGGCGGTCTGACAGGTTCGGAGTCCGTTCTTTCCAAGGTTCGGTTGGCGGCGGCGATCTCAGGGAACATCCCGGGCACGGTTGATCCGCCGCCCAATGAGACCGAAATCGGCAACGTGACGTGCGGCACGATCGTCCGATTGCAGGTCGGAACACCATCCACTTACGGCAAGATCGGGGGAGAAGTGACAACCACCGGGTCCATCGCCGATTCCAGCGTTGTGGCGATCGGCATGGTCCAGGCGAACGAAGTCTCAGAGACCGGTGTATTGCGAGCGGGCACCGGGGGCGTTTTATCCGCCGTTCAAGTGGGGTATTCCTCAGCCCCCGGCGCGGGCTGGCTGGCGGGCACCATCGACGCGAGTTCGGGGCGCATCGGGACGATCGACGTCTTCGGACCGATCGGCTCGTCTTCCCACCCCGCGACGATTCAGGCGCAACTCGGCATCACCTCGATCATCGCCCACCCCGATGGCGATGGGCTTCCTCAACCGGTGTGGGCCGACATCGACGCCAGCACC
>DDSA01000210.1:0-288 GCA_002343715.1 Phycisphaerales bacterium UBA2402
GCACAAGTTTAGAAAACTCAAAACTAACAAAATACTAACTTTAAGTGCCGTGCGCTCTCCCGCTTTGCCGCCCGGCTTTCATCGCGGGATCGCTCCGGCGATGAAAGCCGATCCGCGGGGGCCGTGTGTTCCATGCGGAGGGTGCTAGAATTGATGAGATTCTTAAACAGTAACTTCAGGAAACTCAAACGTGAGATACCAGCCCCGCGCCGCCGAACCCACGATCGCCAGAGCCGCCAGGGCCTTCCCGGCGGTCGTGCTCACCGGGCCGCGGCGGGCGGGCAAGAC
>DDSA01000210.1:573-1910 GCA_002343715.1 Phycisphaerales bacterium UBA2402
CGGGCCGCGGCGGGCGGGCAAGACCGTGCTGCTCCGCCATCTCTTCCCGCACGCTTCCTACGTCCTGCTCGAGGACCCCGCCGTCGTGGCGCGCGTTCGCGCCGACCCGGGGGGCACGCTCGACGCCCTCCGTCCGCCCGTCATCCTGGACGAGTTCCAGCGCGTCCCCGAGATCATCAACGCCGTGCGGGCCCGCATCGACGCCGCTCCCCGCCGCACCGGCCAGTTCCTCCTCACCGGGTCGTATGAATCCCTGCTCATGGACACCATCACCGACTCGCTCGCCGGGCGGGTCGCCGTGCTCAAGCTGCTCCCGCTCTCCGCCGCGGAGTCGTCGCGGGTGTCCCCGTTCCGCGGCGGGTACCCGGAGGTGTTGGCCCGGCCCCGCACGGCCCATCTCTGGTTCAGTTCCTACCTGCAGACCTATCTGGAGCGGGACGTGCGCGATGTGACGAGGGTCCGCGACCTGGCCACCTTCCGCCGATTCCTGGCCATCCTCGCCACGCGCCACGCCCAATGTCTGAACAAGACCCAGATCGCCGCGCCCCTGGGCGTGAGCGTGCCCACCATCGACGAGTGGCTCGGCGTCCTCGAAATCACGGCCCAGGTTCTGATCGTCCCGCCCTATTTCGAGAACGCCGGCAAACGCCTGATCAAAAGCCCCAAGGTGTACTTCTCCGACTCCGGCCTGGCCTGCCACCTGCTGGGCATCGACACCCCCGCCGAGCTGGCTCGCTCACCGTTCCGCGGCCCGATCTTCGAGGGCTTCATCGCTTCGGAGATCGTGAAAAATCAGGCCGCATCGGGACGCCGGCGTGAACTCTACCACTTCCGAGACGAGCAGGGCCTTGAAGTCGATTTCCTGGTACCGGGCAAGAACGGTTCGCCCACGCTCATCGAGTGCAAGGCGTCGAGGACCGCCGTCCCCGCCGATGCGGGGCCGATGCTGCGCCTGAACAAGGCGATGACCGCGAACGGAAAACCCGCCGCTCGGATGCTCGTTGTGCACGACAAGCCGGGCACGCCCTCCCCCACGCCCAATGTCGTTCCCGGCGTGAGGGCCGCGGACTGGGGGTCGTTCCTCGCCCACGTGTGACGAGCTTCTACCGGCGGGTGTCGCTCTCCAGCACACCGTCGCGCAGGCGCACGATGCGCTTGCACCGCTCGGCCACGCTGTTGTCGTGCGTCACCATCAGGATGGTCATGCCCTGGCGGTTGAGGTCGTCGAAGACCTCCAGGATCGCCTTGCCGGTCGCCGAATCCAGGTTGCCGGTGGGTTCATCGGCCATGAGCACCAGGGGGCGCGTCACCAGCGCCCGCGCGATCGCCACGCGCTG
>DDSA01000210.1:2128-4183 GCA_002343715.1 Phycisphaerales bacterium UBA2402
CTGCTGCTGCCCGCCGGAGAGTTCCCGCGGGCGGTGGTCCAGCCGGTCGCCCAGGCCCACCAGGCGAAGGGACTCCGTCGCCCGCTCCAGCCGCTCGTGCCGCGGCGTGCCCTGATAGAACAGCGGCGTGGCCACGTTCTCCACGATCGTCAGTTCGGGGATCAGGTTGAACGACTGAAAGATGAACCCGATGGTCCGCCCCCGGAAGCGTGAGAGTTCCTCATCGCTCATGCCCACCACGTCGCGTCCGCCGAGGAGAAACACGCCCTCGGTGGGCCGGTCCAGGCACCCCAGCACGTTCATCAGCGTGCTCTTCCCCGAACCCGATGACCCCATGATCGCCACGTACTCGCCCGGCATGAAGATAAGGTCCACGCCGCGCAGCGCCTCGACCATCACCGACCCGTCGGGCTTGAAGTACGTTTTGCGGATGCCGCGCAACTCCGCCACGGGCAACTCACTCGCGGACGGTGGCGAGGTCTGACGGATCTCGGCGAGGGCGGTCATGCGGGAGGATCGTAGTGCCGCGAACCCCGCGCTGCGCCCCGCTTCCGCGCGGCCCCTAAACTCCGTGCCGCCGGTTGTTCGGCCCATCCACACCTCTACACGCACCACAGGAACCATCCCATGAGCGGAGACTATCACGACGACCCGTCACACGCCGACACCCACCACCGCGGCGGACACCGGGGCGGACACCGAGGTGGGCACCGGGGAGGCCACGGGGGGAGCGATCGGGGACGCGAGCGCCGGGGAATTCCTCTCTCGGTCCTCGACCCCGACACTACCGACGCCTCGCGCAAGGCCATCGGTGCATCCATCGAGATCCACCGCGCCCTGGGCCCCGGTTACGCCAAGAGTGTCTACCTGGCGGCGCTCCGGCTGGAGTTCGACGCCCTTGGGGTTCGGTATCAGCTCGACCACCCCATCCCCGTGTCGTACAAAGGCAAGGAGCTGGGCACGGTCATCGCCGACATGATGGTCGAGGGGCGGTTCGCCCTGCACATCCTGGCACGGCCCGGCCCCGTCACCGGGCTGGACCGCCTCAACCTGCGGGGTCAACTGCGAGCGGCGAACATCGACCTGGGCCTCATCATCAACTTCGCCGAGCGCCGCCTCAAGGACGGCCTGGTCCGCGTCCTCAATGTCGAGAAGATCACCGCCGAGAAGGGCATCATGCTCGACGAGCACGACGAGGGCGACCACCACGACGACCCGGCGCCCTGACGCCCGTTGCGGTGTGCTCCACCCTCCGTCTCTGATCGGTTCTCTCCTCCCCCAATCGCAGGTAGCAGAATGCTTCGACGCGTCGTCATCTCCGGGATGGGTTGGGTCACGCCGCTGGGCGACGATGTGGACGCCGTGTGGGAACGGCTGCTCAAAGGCGACTGCGCCATCGGCCCGGTCACCAAGTTCGACGCATCCACCTTCGCTACGAACTTCGCGGCGGAGGTGAAGGGGTTCGATCTCTCCCGCCACATCAAGAACACGCCGTCTCACCAGGGCGCCGGCGACAGCACCAAGTTCGCGCTCGCCGCCGCGGCGTCCGCCTGGAGACAGGCCGGGCTGGACCGCGCCTCCGGTCTTGACCGGACCCGCATCGGCATGTACGTGGGCAGCGGCGAGGGCGGGCTGGATTTCGACAACTACGCCTACGCGGCGATCGCCTCGTGGAAGCCCGAGGCCCGCACCGTCGAGGACGCCCGCTGGGCCGCCACCGCCCTGCGGCGGATGAACGGCGTGGTCGAGCTGGAGCAGGAGCCGAATCTCACCCTCGCCCACCTCGCCGACGAGTTCGGCATCGAGGGGCCGAGTTTCAACTGCATGACGGCCTGCGCCGCCAGCACGCAGGCGCTGGGCGAGGCCTTCGAGATGATCCGCCGCGGCGATGCCGACGTCATGCTCGCCGGCGGCGCGCACACCATGATCCACCCGCTGGGCATGACCGGCTTCATCCGCCTCACCGCCATGAGCAAGCGCAGCGAATCGCCCAAGACCGCCGCCCGTCCCTATGACGCCGACCGCGACGGATTCGTCATGGGCGAGGGCGCGGGC
>DDSA01000139.1:0-123 GCA_002343715.1 Phycisphaerales bacterium UBA2402
ATGTTGCTCTTGTCGATCTCGACGTGCTGGGCGTCGTTGCTCTCCAGGTGCAGCAGCCGCTTGTAGTGGTTATGCACCGCCACCGAGAGGGAGCGTTTGGCCTGCTCCTGCCCGATCACGTAC
>DDSA01000139.1:345-473 GCA_002343715.1 Phycisphaerales bacterium UBA2402
TCCTGCCCGATCACGTACTGATCCAGATGTTCCTTGATCTCTCGCGGGCTGGGCACCTCGCGGAGCCAGACCGTGGCGCTGCTGACCCGGCGCTTCTCCTGCCGGAAGATGTTCTGGCACAGGTCCGT
>DDSA01000139.1:751-1007 GCA_002343715.1 Phycisphaerales bacterium UBA2402
GCTGGTCTTGCCGCAGAACGAGCACGTCGTGACCTTGCGGCCTCGGAACCCGGACGGGTCGCTCCCCGTGGCGATGCCCCCCTGCTGGTCCGTTCCATCCGGCTTGCCTTTGCCCATGACTCCCTTTCGCGAACACTCATTGCCCCGCGGCATCACACGTCAACGCAAGTGTATCGGCGACGCAGCGCTCTGTCTCGATGCGCACCATCGACCGACTATCGGCCCGCGTGGTGGGCCACAATGATTCTTGCGCTCA
>DDSA01000139.1:1268-5460 GCA_002343715.1 Phycisphaerales bacterium UBA2402
GGTCGGATCGGTTCGCACGGGATGCCGCCTGGGTTGCGGAGAATCCGGCGCGTGTCTCGCCGCGGCCTTTCGCGCCATGCTCTTGCGCATCGCGTCGTACTCCGCGGGGCTGATCTTTCCTTCATCGCGCATCGTGCGGAGTTGTGCCATCAGGCCTTGTTCCGCGGCGTCCGCCGAATCGGCTTCGAGCACGCGCCGGCGGTACCACATGACGCCCAAGCCCGCCCCGATGACGATCACCATCAGCACCCCGAGCCAGAGCATCATGGGGCCCAGGTCGCGCGAACCTCCGCCCCGCGGCATCGCCGCGGCGGCGGCAAGCATGATGTCGGCGTGGAGCGCCATACCTGTTCAGGCGTTGCCCGATGCGATGGCCTCGCGCAGCGGCACGAGCAGGCCGGGCACGATGCGCTGCTGCACCAGGTCCTCGCCGCGGGCGATCAGGGCTCGCAGGATTCCCGGCAGTTCCTTCACCTCCGCCACCGGGCCGGTGCGTCGGAGCGTGAGGAAGACACTGATTGGGTCCCCGGCCTCGGGATCGCGCGAAGGGTGATGCGGGCCGCGGGTCTTGACCTCGATGAAGGCCTCCACACCAGGCGTGTCGGTCAGCGAAAGACCCAGCATCGGCTGGCACTCGATGATCGAAGCACCGGGCACATCCGCGAGCGCCGCCAGGGGAGAGCCGCCCAGCAGGGCATCGTGGACGATCGCGTCGTGGTTGCCCCCCGCGGAGAGGTCAAAGCCGAAGAGCAGTTCCAGGCAGTCAACATCAAGCGGGCTGATGGACAGGTAGGTGGGGGCCACTTCGAGCAGGAGTTGATGCAGCGCGTACGCATCCGCCGCGGCGGAAGGGTTCACCGTGCCGCTGCGGATCACGTTCGATCGCATCGCCGCCCAGCGGTGGGGCATCTCGCTCTGGGGGCTTTCGAGCGCGAACTCGTCCTTGTACCGCCGGAAGTTCGCCATCGCGGGGAACTGCCGACGCAGTCGCTCGAACAGATCGAGCACCGTTTCGCGGGCTTTAGGCAACTCCATCTTCAGAACCAGTTTCTGGTTCACGTAGAAGTCGGTGCACAGGGCTTGATAACTCTCGGACATCGCGGCTGAGTCTCCCGGAGGTGAACTGAGTTTAGCACCGGAATCCTCCGTGCGGAGACCAACTCGGCATACTTCCCGAGTTCCCTCCGCCGTTTCGTTCGGGAGTTGAATTGGGCCGCGGTGTGGTTGAGAGGTCACCCCGCGGGGACCGCGCTTACATCGTCGTGGTCGGGCAGGTCGAGGACGATCCAATCGACGATGTCCGGGTCCCAGACCATGACCTGACCGTAGATGGCGGGGATACCAGGCTCCGGCTCCTCATCCGGTTCGACGCCGCTCTCGATGATGATGCGCAGCACTTGGCCCGAGTGCGGTGTCATGTCGTCGAAGTGGACATCCAGGGCGGTGACCTCATCGGACCCCAGCGTGGCGCTCTCGAGCGCGATGACGTGCGGCAGGTCGTTGCCGTCTAAGAGGGTGCGGCGGACGCGCTCGACGTGCAGGCCGCTGCCGCTGACGATGGTGCCCTCGGCGAGGTTGGTATCGTCGAGAAGGGGGTGCAGACGCGCTCGACGAATTCCGTGAAAGCCGTCCACTCCGCACCGGCATCGCTGAGGGTGTGGTTGATCGTTCGAAGAACACAGATTGAGTGGTCGGCGAAGCGCCGACTCGCAGGTGAATGTCCGTTTTACTCGCGAGGCTCAGCCCCGAGGTGTTACGGCAACGGGCTGAGGCGCACCCGGCGGAAATGAATCTCGGTTCCTTCCGACTGAAGCGCGATCGGGCCGGGGATCACCGCACACTCGCCGGCGCTGTTCAGCGTGTCGCCGTTCACGTTCAGGACCACGTCGGGCCCGTTCACGATGATCTCGTACTCGTTCCATTCACCGATGGGTCGTTCGTTGGCGTGCGTGTGCCGGGTGTTTCGGCCGTTCAGTCGGGCGGTGTCCGTGGTCATCTGGAAGTCGCCGATGTTCCAGAAGTCGCCGGCCCGGCCGCTCTGCAACTGGGCCTCGATGCTCTTGGGCCACACTTTGTGCGGCTCCTGAACGCGCACCAGGACGCCGCTGTTGCCCTCCTTCTTCGTCACCGGGCTCCACCGCCACTCGAGTTTCAGCACGAAACTGGTGTACGGCTTCTCGGTGCGGATGTACCCCGCCGGCGTGCCCTTGCAGACCAGCACGCCGTTGTCCACCGACCAGACCTCGTGCATCTTCCCGTTGTCGTTCAGGAAGAAGGTCCAGCCGGAGAGGTCCTTTCCGTTGAAGAGCGTCACCTCCCCGGGCATCGGCGCCGAGAGGTCGCGGATTCGGATGTTGCGGTACCAGACATCATCGCCGTGCTCCTGCAAGGCGATATGCCCCTTCGGGAGCAGGCCGAAGTTCTTGTAGTCCTTGAACTTGCTTGCTGCGATCTTCTGCTTCCACTCCGGCGTGTCGATCCGGCACTCCACGACCTTGCGCCCGTTGAGATAGTGCTGCAGCACGCCGTCCTTGATGCGCACGCGGGCCTGGTTCCACTCGCCCGCGCCCTTCACAACCTTGTCCGCCGGGGGCTTCACGAGGTCGTAGAGCGCACCCGCCGAATGAGCATCATCGGGCTTGGCGCCGTGGCCTGCATCATCGAGAACTTGAAACTCCGGGCCGGTCTGCCAGGTGGCCCCCGCCGATTCATCGCACCGGAAGATGATCCCGCTGTTAGCTTTCGGGGCGCACTTGAACTCCAGACTCAACTCAAAGTCACCGAACTGCTCCCTGGTGATGAGGTCGCCCCCGCCCTTGCCCACTTTCAATGTTCCCTCTTCCACGACCCATCCCGCGGCGGGGAAGCCCGCCTGCTTGAAGCCTCGCCACGCGTCGGTGCTCGTCCCGTCGAACAGGTACCTCCAACCCGCGGCGTGCTCCGCGGCGGTCAGGGGCGGCGACGTCTGGCCGAGTGCCGCGGCGGTGAGAGCGGTCAGAGCGAAGAGCGGGGCGAGTTTCATGGGGCAACTCCGGGTGCGTATGGGGAATGAACCGGGCGCATGGTACCTCGCTCGAACGGATCGGAGATCGGCGTGGCCGCCGCCTTTGCGAAGTCAACGCCGTGTACCGGGTCCGCGGCACGCCGGCGGTTACGTTCTCGTCAGATTCTCCTGCCCGATCATTACTTCCAGCGCCTGGGCCACGGAGTCGATCTCTCGCGAAGTGAGGTCGTTGAAGAAGGGCAGGGCCAGCGTCCGCTGGCTGACCGTCTCGGCGATGGGGAACATGCCCGGACGGAAACCGAAGTGATGCTGGTAAAAACTCTGCAGGTGGATGCAGGGGAAGTAGTCCGCCGTGCCGATGTCCTGCCTGCGCAGGCCGCGGATTACGCGGTCCCGTTCATCGGCTGTGTACGAAGGGGCGAGGCGGACGACAAAGACGAACCAACTCATCAGGGTCTCGGGCGAGACGGTGGGCATGACCAGGTGCGGGTTGCCGCCGAGGCGGTCGATGTACATGCGGGCCACGGCCTGGCGCTTCTCGATGATCTCGTCGAGGCGGCGCATCTGGGCCACTCCCAGCGCCGCGTTGATCTCCGGCAGGCGGAAGTTGTACCCCAGGCGCTCGTGCTTGAGCCAACTGCCCACGGGGGTGCCGCCCGTGTTGCCTTCCTTGGTTTCGAGCGGTGTCGGGGCGTTGAGCGGTCGGCCCTGATTGCGCAGAGACCGACAGACTTCCGCGAGGCGTTCATCGTCGGTGACGATCATGCCGCCCTCGCCGGTGGTGATCTGTTTGTTGGGATAAAAGCCGAAGACGCCGACACGCCCGAAATGACCCGCGGGCCGCCCTTTATAGACCGTGCCGAGGGCTTCGCAGCAGTCCTCGACCATCGGGATCTCGTTCTTCGCGGCGATGGCCGCGTAGGTGTCCATGTGCATCGGGTTGCCGAAGGTCTCGACGGCGATGATGGCCTTGGTCCGCGGCGTGATCGCGGCCTCCAGTTTCGCCGGGTCCATGTTGAGCGAGACGGGGTCAATGTCCACGAAGACGGGCTTGGCCCCGACCATGAGGATGCAGTTGGCGCTCGCCACGAAAGAGAAGGGCGTGGTGATGACCTCGTCGCCCGGGCCGATGTTCAGGGCCTGCATCACCAGGTGCAGCCCGCTGGTGCCGGAGTTCACCGCCACGCC
>DDSA01000139.1:5737-5862 GCA_002343715.1 Phycisphaerales bacterium UBA2402
CCGCGAGGGCCTCGAACTGCTCCACCATGGGTCCGATCGAGAGACGCCCCGAGCGCAGCGTCCGCAGGACGAGCGTCTCTTCCAGATCGGTGATGTCGGGCTTGGAGAGCGGGATGTCGTTGAGG
>DDSA01000118.1:0-8718 GCA_002343715.1 Phycisphaerales bacterium UBA2402
GCCGCCTCGTCCACTCCCAGCGAGGACAAGCCCCGCCGCGGCGGCGGCCCCACCCGCGGCGGCATGGACGACCACGGCGCGATGGGCACGGACAAGATCCGGTTCCAGTGATGCGTTGAGCGCAGCCTTCAATCTGTGACCTTGCAAGGCCCGGGCTGATGCTCGGGCCTTTTCATGCGCTGATGAGGTCTCGCGCTCGCGCCACGTCGCTTGACAACTGTGTCCGGAGGTGGTCAACAGAATCAAACCGCACCTGATCCCTCAGCCGCGAGATCAGTGACAGGGCGCACCGCCACCCATACTCGCCCCCCCCCGGCGTCACGCCGATCAGGTGGGCCTCCACCCTCCGATCAGCCCCGGCGAATGTCGGGCGCGTGCCGATGTTCACCGCCGCGGCGGCGACCCGGCCATCGGGGAGCGTGGCCCTCGCCGCGTAGACACCATCGCCGGGGACATGGCAATCCGTGGCGATGTTCGCCGTCGGGAATCCGATGGTGCGTCCGCGTTGATCCCCACGGACCACCTCGCCGCGGAGTTCGTACGGCCGCCCCAGCACGATCGCCGCATCACGGACTCTTCCGTGGGCGAGCAGCCAGCGCACCAGGCTGCTCGAGGCGCGGACCATCAGTTGATCCGACAACTCGACCTCGACGGGGGGAACGACCACGGCCCGAAAGCCCCACGCGCGGCCGAGAACATCGAGCGTCGCGGGCGTCCCGGCTCGCCCCTTGCCGAAGTGAAAGTCGTTTCCCTCGACGATCACGCTCGGACGGTATCGCAGAACGACATTTCGGATGAACTCTTCGGGTGTTTCGGCGAGCAGTGCCTCGGTGGGCTCGAGCCGCTCGACCTCGTCCGCGCCCGCCGAGCGCAACAAAGCCGCCCGGTGATCGAAGCCCGTCAGCCGGGCCGGGGCCATGCCGGGGCGCAGGCGGCTGATCGGGTGCGGGTCGAAGGCCATCGCCACCACGCGGCCGCTCTGGCCAGCCGCTTCGCGGGCCGCGCGGATGAGGGCGGCGTGCCCGAGGTGGACGCCGTCGAAGTTGCCGATGGTGACTGCGGTGGCCATGGTGGGCGGAAGGCCCGATCGTACAGCACCACCCGATCGAATACGCGGATCACCCTGCCGACTCCCTTTTCCACGGTCGATCCACCCGCCGTGCCCGGTGCCCGCGAGCGCGAACCAGACCCGCCCGGGAACCGTACCATCGGGACGATGACCCGCGATACCAAGACCCAGATCGGCGCGCTGGCGGCCCTGCTCGTGTGCGTGCTCACGTCGATGACGCTGGCCACGGGCCTCACGGCGATCCAAGGGCGCGAGAAACTTGTCGCCACCGACCGCGCCGAAGAGGGGCAACCGTGGGAGGTGTCGGCGGGCATCGCGATGGGCGCGTTCCGCGGCATCTTCGTCAACTTCCTGTGGATCCGCGCCAACGCGATGAAGGAGGACGGCAAGTACTTCGACGCCATTGAACTGGCGAGCGCGATCACCCGTTTGCAGCCGCGCTTCCCGCGGGTGTGGGTCTTTCACGCGTGGAACATGGCGTACAACATCTCGGTGATGACCCAGACCGAGCAGGAACGGTGGAACTGGGTGAACGCGGGCATACGGCTGCTCCGCGACAAGGCGATCCCCGCGAACCCCAACGACATCCTCCTGCACAAGGAACTCGGCTGGATCTTCATGCACAAGATCGGCGGGTACACCGACGATGCCAACGCCTACTACAAGAGGCAACTGGCCCAGGAATGGACGATCGTGCTCGGCCCGCCCCCGCCCCGCACCGCCGCCGACCGCGACCGCGAGCACCGCATCAAGGTCATGGCCGACTGGCTGAGCCTGATCGCCGATGCCCCCGCGCGGCTCGAGGACGTCTTCGCGGCCAACCCCGCGGCGGCGGCCCTGGCGGACAAGATCAAGGCACTGGGGATCAAACTCGATGAGGAACTGCTGGGCCGCTACGAGATGCACAGGGCCAGCAAAGGGTCCATGTACCGGGCGGACTACCTGGCGGCGCTCAAGGAGCGCCGGAAAGTGGAGACCGAGCCATCGCCCATGGAGCGGTTCGCCGAACTGGTGGACGATGCGGGGAACGAGGAGGCGTGGAAGGCCCTGCTCCCCACGATCCGCAAACGCCTGCTCATCGACCAGTACAAGATGGACCCGGACCGGATGGTCCGCTACACCCGCAAGTTCGGCCCGATCGACTGGCGGCATCACGGCTCGCACGGGTTGTACTGGTCGCATACCGGCGTCGAGAACGGATTTGTCCGCATCACCAAGGACAACCGGCGGGACTTCGACACCCTGAACACCGACCGCATCACCGTGCAGTCCCTCCAGGAACTCTTCCGTACCGGCGAGGTCTACTTCGACTTCTTCGCGTCGATGATCGGGCAGTACACGCTTTGGATCGGCGCACCCGATGGGCACTTTGTCCGCGCCTACGGCGACCTGATCGACTCGGAGGTGCGGCAGCGCTCCTGGGCCGACCAACTCGACGCCCGCGGCTACTCGCCGCTGACGGCGGGGTACGAGAACTTCCTGCGAGACTCCATCTGCTTCTTCTACCGGCGAGGCGACTACGCCGAAGCGGAGCACTGGCTGGGCAAACTGCGCACGTACGGGGGCCTGAACGTCAACGACCCCGATCGGCGCCACAACACCACGCTCCCCCTCAACGAGTTCGTCGAGGCGGAACTCAACGATCGTCTGACCTCACCCAACGTGGCGGTGGCGATGGTCGTGGGCGCGCTCACCGGGGCGTACACCAGCGGTCTGCTCGCCGGGAACCAGGACCTCTTCACCAACCAGTTCGAGTACGCCAAGCGTGCCCACAAGTACTTCATGGAGCAACAGCGCAAGAGCGTCATCGTGAGCAAGGACTACGTCCGCATGGACCAGATGGAGCCGGATTTCCGTGTGCAGGCGGGCGTCATCCTGGTCAACGTCCTGACCTCGGTCTCGGTGGACGATGCGAAAGCCCTCTACGACCGTTGCCCCAATGATCTCAAGCAGTTCGCTTACGACGTGCTCCAGGCCCGTTTCCAGGAGCAGATGGACGCCCGACCGGAAGGGACGGGGGGTGAAAAGTTCTCCGAGGTCTTCCCCGAGCCCAAAGGCATGGATCAGTTCCGCACCGCCTTCCGCAAGTATCTTGAGTCCCGCCAGCAGGGCCGCACCGACGTGGAACTCAGGTAAGGGGACACATGCGGGCATCGACGATCGCGGCGGCGGTGCTGGGACTGGTCACGCTCGGCGTGCTGTTCCTGCCCGGCGGCCCGGCGTCGGGGCGTTCACTCCGGATGGTCGTCTGGGGCATGCCCTTCGAGGACCGTCTTTTCCGGGATCGGTACGCACGGGAGTTCGAGGCCGCGAACCCCGGTACCACCGTGGAGTACATTCGCGCTTCGGACGTGCGGACCAAGTACAACGCCTGGGCCGCCCGCGGGATCGGCGCGGGTGTGATGCGCATCGAGGCGACGTGGTACCACGATTTCGCGGCCCGTGGGCTGATCGAGCCCCTCTCCGCACGCCTGCGGGACCCGAGCCGCGGGCTGACCGCCGCTCAACAAGCCGCGTTCCCGCCGCACCTGATGCGGATGCTGGACATCGACGGCGAGATCTACGCGCTGCCGCAGGACAACGCCCAGTACGGACTCTACTACAACAAGACGATCTTCGATGAGTGGAACACC
Source organism: Phycisphaerales bacterium UBA2402 (assembly GCA_002343715.1). Taxonomy (GTDB): domain Bacteria; phylum Planctomycetota; class Phycisphaerae; order Phycisphaerales; family UBA1924; genus UBA2402. The sequence continues at coordinate 3,703 of DDSA01000118.1, forward strand.
GGGAACCCCGATGACCCGATCGAGTACCCCAACGCGGGATGGACCTGGGCGGATCTGCGTCGTGCCGCGGCGAAGCTCACGCGGCGAAGCCCGGGCGGTGTGATCGAGGTGGCGGGGTTCGATGCGCCGGTCTGGGCGTGGACGTTCATGGCCTACTTTGCGCAGGCCGGGGGCCGACTGTGGTCGGATGACGGACATGACTGCCTCATCGACAGCGAGGCGGGGGTGGAGGCGCTGGCCTTTCTCCGCGCGATGCAGCGCGAGGACCGGAGTTATTCGCCGACAATCTCCGGGTACCTGGCGGGGGCGGGGGCCGATGCGAAGTTCGCCGGTGGGCGCACGGCCATGTACATGGACGGATGCTGGCGGGTGCCGAACTTCGACGCGACCGCGCCGAACCTGCGGTACGCCGTCGCGCCGCTGCCGCGGGGCAGGGTGGCGGCGGTTCCGTCGGGGGCGTGCCTCTGGGCGATCTCGGCGTACGCGCCGGACAAGGACGCGGCGTGGGAGTTCATCCGCTATCTGGTGAGTGATGAGGCGGCGGCGGCGTATTGGGATGCGCTGCGTGTTGCGCCCCCGGCGAATCTGAGTTTCATCGCATCGGAAGAGTTCCGATCCGCCAATGGCATTCGCGCGACAGACGGGTCGCGCGGGTTTGATGTGCCGCCGCTGGAAGTACGCGACTTTGGTGACAAGGTGGCGTGGCTGCGGGCCGCGTACGAGATCGACCCGGCGACGGGGCGCGAGCCTGCTTTCATCCACGCGCACCGGTTCGCGGCGGACCTGCAGGACTCCATCACCCGGATGCTGGTGGAGTACCTCAAGGAAGGGAGCGCACTGAGCGAGCGTGCGGCGCTGGCCGATGCCGCCCGGCACATGCGCCACGTGATGGACCGGGCGAGGTCAGGCGCACGCGGCGACTGAAGCGCAGATATCGCGCAACGCCGCGCACGCGGCGCGGACATGGCCGACGGTGTTGAACGGCCCGATCGACAGCCGGAGCGATCCGCGTGAATCGAGCGTGCCCAGCGCCGCGTGGGCCCTCGGGGCGCAGGTGATGCCCGAGCGGGCGAGGATCCCGAAGCGCTCTTCGAGGATGATGGCGAGTTCCGCGGGTTCGAGCGTGTCGTGAGAGAATGAAAAGACACCGACCCGCATCGCCGCTTCGGCCGGCCCCAGGAGCCTCAACTCCCGCAACGGACCATCGCCCGGCGGGCCGCCCCCCAGCGCACAGCCGCCATCGCGGAGTTCATCGAGCACGAAGCGGATCAGTTCGAGTTCGTGCGCACGGATCGCTGGAATGCCCCGTTCCAAGAGGTACCCGACCGCCTCGGAAAGCCCGACGATGCCGATGGTGTTGTGCGAGCCGGCCTCGTACTTCTCCGGCATGGTCGTGGGTTGGACATCGTGCTCGGAGAGCGAGCCGGTCCCCCCTTCGCGGGTCGTGGCGACGCGTGCTTCCATACCGGGACGCAGGTAGAGGCCGCCGGTCCCCTGCGGGCCCAGAAGCCCCTTGTGCCCCGGGAAGGCGAGCAGGTCGATGTGCATGTCTCGCACATCCACATCCACATGGCCGAGCGCCTGGGCCGCATCGACCAGGAAGGCAACGCCCCGCGCTCGGCAGACCTCACCGATCGCGGCGACGGGTTGAATGACTCCCGTCACGTTGCTCACCATGTTGACCGCGGCGAGCGTCGTCCGCGGAGTGAGCGCCCCGGCGAACGCATCGGGATCGATCAACCCCGTCACCGGGTCGGCCTCGACGTGGATCACGCGGGCGCCGTCCTCGGCGAGGGCCGCGAAGGGGCGGAGCACGGAGTTGTGGTCCATCGCGGTCGTCACCAGCTCGACGGGCTTGCCCTGCGAAACTGCGCACCTGACGACGCCCTTGATGGCGAGGTTCAGCGCATCGGAAGTATTGAGCGTGAAGACGACGTGTTCCGGGCTTTCACCGCCGATGAGCGTGTTGATACGTTCCCGGCACTGACGGATGAGCCTAGCCCCTTCGCGGCTTTCGGCGTAGTGTCCTCGCCCGGGCGATGCGCCCAGCCGCGTGCCGTAGCGGAGCATGGATTCATAGACGCCGGGAGGCTTGGGGAAACTGGTGGCGGCGTTGTCGAGGTAGATGCGGGTCGCGTCGGGCATGGTGAACGTCAAGGGTAGGATCGTGCCTCCACGATCTTGGAGCCGTGTGTGCCTGGCCGCGACTCTTTACGCCACGCCCTGCCCTTGCCAGCCGGCCTGTTCCAGCCCTTCGGCGTTGACGCAGTTGATGAATCGCTTCTCGGCTTTATAGACCCGCACGATGCGGACGGTCTCCTCGGCCACGGCGTTCTGCGCCTGGTCGGTCGAGGCCCCGATGTGGTGTGTGCAGTAGACGCCGGGCAGGGACGCGGTCGGGCAGTCCCACTGCGCCTGCGCCTCGGCGGGGGCGCCCTCGAAGACATCCAGCCCGGCGCGAAGCCCCTTCTCCTTGATGGCCGAGCGGAGCGCGGCCTCGTCCACCACACTCCCCCTCGAGGTGTTGATGAAATACGCGCCCGGCTTCATCGCGCTGAAGAACTCGGCCCCGAAGAGTTTGCTGGTGGTCGGCGCTGCGGGGAGGTGAACCGTGATGGCGTCGCACCGCCGCGCCAGCGCGAGCAGGGCCGGGGTGTCGGTGCCGCCGAACTCGCAGTTGAGCGCCGCGGCGTGCTGCGGGGTGATGCCGCGGGACCAGGCCACTACGTTCATGCCGAAGGCCACCGCCCGCCTGATGACCTCCTGCCCGATGGCCCCGACGCCGACCACGCCGAGCGCGAGTCCCTTCAGGCCCTTGCTCTTGGTCGAGTACTCCTTCTTGTTCCACTGCTTGTTCAGCCGCAGGTCGGCGGTCTGATCGGGAATCCGGCGGTCGCAGCAGAGCAGCAGCCCGATGGTGAGTTCCGCGACCGCGACGGCGTTCATGCCGGGACAGTTGCAGACAGCGACCTGGCGCGAGGTGGCGGCGGGCGTGTCGATGTTGTCCACACCCGCGCCGGCGCGGATGATCAGACGCAGGGCGCTGCCCTGTTCGATCGCGGCCTTTGGCACCTTGGTGGATCGGACGATCAGAACCTCGGCGCCCGATGCGGCGAGGGCAGGCCCGATCTTGTCCGACCCGATGCCCGGCTCGTTCACGAGCGTGCACCCCAGAGCGGCCAGGGCATCAAGCCCGGATTTCTCGAACTTGTCGGCGATCAGAACCTTCACGGGCATCTCCTGTTTGGTCACACAAGCGTACGCGTCGCGCCTCACTCCGCAGGAACCAGTTGCACTTCACGCAGGTTCATGAGCGCCCCCTTCAAGCCCGGCGCGGGGGCGACCGTCAGGACACCAACGCCCGCGGATGAGATGGAAAGCGTGCCGCACTCGACCCACGTGTAGTCGCGCCACCCCGCCGTGGCCGGCACGGTCGCCGTGACGCTTCGGCCCTGGCACGACACGGTGAAGGCGTCCCCATCTTCGCCGGGCTGGCAGGCGATCAGGCACCGGACCTTGAACGCCCCGGGCGCGGGGAAGCGAACTTGCCACGATGCCCTTTGTTCCGCGCTGGTCCAGTATCCGATGTTGTGGAGGCCGGCGTGCTCCTCCAGCCGGGCGGTCGTGTCGGCTTCGGTGCAGTCGAGCGTGAAGACGCCGTCCGGCCCCGGCCCGATGAAGATCGGTTCGGCCAGCGGCGGCCCGTCCAACTCCAGGACGATGACGCTCGCATCGGCATCGGGCGCAGCGCTCGGCAGCGAGATCACCACGCCGCCATCGGTGCGCCGGGCGGTGAGGCGAGCGCCGCCCGCCATGAGCGAGGCTCGCTTGGGATTGTTCTTGAGCCGCGGCACCAGCAGCTCGCCGTTGCTCGGCCAGTCGAAGACCATCAGGTACAACGTGTCGCCGTCGGCGGTGCAGCGGCCCCAGGGCACGCGGCCGATCGGTCCGGCCGAGGTGCCGTAGACGGCCCGGCTGTTGGTCTTCATCCATCGGCCCACGGCCGCGAGCCGCTCGACGCTCTCGGGCGGGATCAGTCCCTCGGCCGTCGGCCCGACGTTGAGGAGAAAGTTGCCGCCCTTGCTCGACGTGTCGCAGAGCATGCGGATCAGCGTCCGCTCGCTCTTCCAGTTGTGGTCGAGTTTGGAATATCCCCAGGTGTCGTTCATTGTCATGCAGGTTTCCCAGTCCATGCCGGGGATGCCCGTGGCGGGGATCTCCTGCTCGGGCGTATCGAAATCGCCCGCGCCTTTGTAGGACGAACGCCCCGACATCCCCGCCCGGGCCTTGCCGACGCGGTTGTTGATGATGATGTCGGGCTGCAAGCCTCGAACGTACGACGCCAGGTCGGCCCCGCGCTCTTCCGTCCACTGAGCATCCCACTCGCCGTCGAACCAGAGGACGCCGATGGGGCCGTAGTTGGTCAGAAGTTCCCCGAGCTGGGCCTTCATGTAGGGGATGTACGCCTCTTCCATGCGGCCCGCGATGTAGTCGGGGTGCCGCCAATCGAGGATGGAGTGATAGAAGCACAGGCGCAGTCCCTGACGGCGGCACTCTTCGGCCAGATCCTTCATCGGATCGCGGCCGTACGGCGTGCCGTCCACGATGTCGTACGTCGTGGTGGCGGTGTCGAACATCGCGAAGCCGTCGTGGTGCTTGCTGGTGATGACGATGTACTTCATCCCCGCGTTCTTGGCGATGGCCACCCATTCTTTGGCGTTGAACCCGGTGGGGTTGAAGCGCCCGGCCAGCGGCTCGTACTCCGAGAGCGGGATCTTCTCCGTGTGCATGATCCACTCGGCCACGCTCTTGGTTCGATGGCCCTTCCATTCGCCGGCTGGGACGGCGTAGATGCCCCAATGGATGAACATGCCGAAACGCGCCTCCCGCCACCAGACCATGCGGGCATCGTGACTCGTCGGGGCTTCGGCGCGTGCGGCGGGGGGCGGGGCGGGGGGCCCCCCGCGCGCCCGACGCACCCCCCCCCCCCCCCCCCGCTCCCGGGGGGGGGGGGGG
>DDSA01000118.1:8863-9002 GCA_002343715.1 Phycisphaerales bacterium UBA2402
CGGGGCTTCGGCGCGTGCGGCGGGCGTCGGTGCGGGCGCCTCCTTCGGCCTTGTCTTGCACGCGGGGAGAAGTAACGACGAGGCGGCGGCGAGCAGAAGGGTGTGGTGGCGCATGGTCATGGATGAGGTGATTGAGCGG
>DDSA01000118.1:9333-9492 GCA_002343715.1 Phycisphaerales bacterium UBA2402
TGAACGGCAGGCGCTGTGCAGTTGCCAAAGCCCGGTTCGTTCCAGCCAGACACGCGCGTTCGAGGGGCGGATACCGCCGCCGGGCAGGACCTCGATCCTCCCGGCGGCCTGCTCGGCGAGCGCCCGCACGCGCTCGGCCCGCTCTTCGACCGAGCCGCC
>DDSA01000197.1 GCA_002343715.1 Phycisphaerales bacterium UBA2402
CGCCCGGCCCGACGCTGATCTGGCACCTTCCCCCCCGCAGCGCCGGGGCCACCCACGGCCGCGCCAAGATCGTGAGCGAAACCAAGGGCATGCCCGCCGCGTGCGCTGCGCTGGGATCACGCCTGTATCTCATCTTTGACGACAAGCCCGCGGTGCCGCCGGCGCGGCCTCGCCAGGTGCTCACCATGAGCGCGGTGCCGACCGGCGAGCCGGGCCGCTGGACGATCCGCCCGAGCGGGCGCATGGAAACCGCGCCTTCGATCCGCGCGGACGGGCGCATCCTGTCCGCGACCGGGGCCGCGGGCGCTGTGTGGGTACTCCTGCACGGCCTGCGCGATGACGGTGCCGACCCATCTCGATTGGCACTCCTGCGGCTGGGCGACGATGGGTGGAGCGAGGTTCCTGCTCCCGAGGAGGCGCAGCGCCTCTCCGCATCGGCCACCGTCATCGAAGGCGCACGGGTTTCGATGCCCCTCTCGTGGACTCTCTTTGCCGCTCCCCGCGGCGTGGGTTTGATGGTCATGGAGCCGGAAGGTCGTTCGCTCCCAGGCGGCGGAACCGCCGCCGTGGCGTGGCTAACCGATGAGTCGTCCCGTGACGGTTCTTTTTCGTGGCGGTCAAACATGATTGAACCGCCCTTCGCGGGCGAACTGGGGGCCGTGCTGGTGTGCGGCACCGGCGGACGGCTGATCGCGGGCCGACCGGAGAAAGACAACGTCTTTTCAGTGCGGTCGCGCGACCTGAACACCGAAGACGGCACCTGGACCACGCTGACCGACCTTCGCGCGGTCACCGGAGAGTGCTCGATGGCGCCGCTGGATGCCGACGGCCTCGCCGCGATTTTCCACTACGGCACCGACGAGGACCGATCCGCGCGGATGATCGCCGAAGTATCGGCCCGGACCGGACGGATCATGTACCAGGGCCGCATCATCGGCATCGCGCCCGCCGCGCCGTCCGATGTTCGACTGCTCACGTTCTTGATGGGGCTGGTCATCGGCTCGGTGGTGCTGTTCATCACCCGGCCGCCCGGTGAACAGCAAGCCGTGCACTTGCCCGCGCGGATGTCGCTCGCGGGGCCGGTGCGCCGCGGGATCGCCGCGGTGATCGACGCGGCCATCGGCCTGTTCGCCGCCGCGGGCGTGTGGAGGGTTCCGTGGGCCGGCCTGCTCACACCCGAATGGTGGGGCGCGTCGGAATCGTGGATCGTCTGCGGCACCGCGCTGAGTCTGCTCGTGTGCGGGTGCACCCTTTGCGAGGCCCTCATGGGTAAGACCGTGGGCAAAGTGCTCTGTGGGTGCGAGGTGATCGCCATCCGAAGCGGAGACATCGACGGCCCGGCACGGCCCCCATCGATGGGGGCGGCGCTGCTCCGCAATCTGCTGAAATGGTGTGTCCCCCTCATCGCGGTGGTTGGAACGCTGGACGCCTCGCGCCGACACCGTGCCGATGAGTGGGCGGGCTGCGCGGTTGTCGAGCCCATCATCGAGGACGATCCGACCGAGCACATGTGACGCCCTGGAGGGCGCGAGCGCCTGATCGTGGGATTGAAATGCGGACGCAGCGCCGAGACCGCGCCCCGCCGTGAAGCAAGTTGCGCGTCTTTCCCGATAACAGCGCGCCAGCAACGACCGCGGTTCGGAGCGCGTTCCCACTTTCCGGGGAGGCACCGCGGGGGTTGATGTGGCCGGATTCTCTCTGCTTGTCGGACCAGACCCAGCAACCCGAACCCACCCCTCCGCCGGAGCAGCCCGTGACTCCCGGAGCGCGGCACGCGTGGCAGATCCCCGCCGCGGCGCTGGGCGTGGCGGCGCTGATCGGTGCGGCGGTCTATGGCGTGAGGAACGCGCCCAAGCCGGACCTCTCGGCGGGACTGCGCGTGGCCGCGGAGCAGCTGGATGCGCATCGGTTCGGCGAGGCCCTGGGAACATTGAATCAGGATGTGCTTCCGGTGGTGCCTTCGCTCAGCCCCGATCAGCGGCGCGAGTTTCACCTGCTTCGCGCCAGGGCGCTCTTTCTCGGTCAGGCCGAGGCGGGGATCGACCGACCCGAGAATCACGAGGCGATACTGAGCGAGTACCGAGTCGCGCAGGAGATGAACGCGGACCCGACGCCGCGAGATGTGGCGTTCATGGCGCATTGCCACCTCTCGCTGGGCGACCTGAGCGCCGCCTCGGCGGCCTGCGACCTTTTGCCCGAAGGATCAGCGGACGCGAAGCGCGAACTGCTGAAGCGAATGGCGCAGCGCGCGATGGAGAGTGAACGACCGACGACACCGACCGCGCTCGACCTGCTCACCCGGCTGTCGGCGATGCAGGGACTCTCCGAGCCCGACCGTCTGTGGGTTCTCCGGGGGCAATGCCGGGTGCTCGTGCGGCTGGGGTTCGCCAACGAAGCGATCGAGAAAATACTGAAGACGCTGCCGCGGATGGAGAGCGCCGGAGGCCCCCCGCTCGGCGAGGTGCTTGTCACGCTCGCCGAGGCGTATCTCTCCGTGGGTGATCCCCGGCGCGCGGGCACGCAGTTGGAACGCGCTCTGGGGCTCCTGCCCGAAGGACACGAACTGATCCCCCGAGCGCTGCGCCTGTCGGGTGTGGTCTCGGCGCGCATCGGCGGGATCGAGATGGAACTCGCACGCGAACGACTGACCGCCGTCGTGGAAGGATTCCCGCACAGCCCCGAACGGCCCGAAGCGCTGCTGACACTCGCCGAGGTGGAGAGCCTCGCGGCGGAATCGGGCGAGTCTTCCTTCGATGCCGCGCTGGCGCGGTATACGGAACTCGTGGAACGCGTGTCCCCCGCGGGCGATCTCAAGTCCCGGACGCTGACCAGTCTGCTCGCGCGGTACGCGAGCCGGTTTGACAACCTTGACCTGGGCGTGGCGCTCCGATTCGCCGAACTGGGTCAGCGTTTGTGCGGCCCCTCGGCGGCAACACCCGAAGTGCTGGCCGCGCTCGCCAACACGCACCTGGCCCTCGCCCAGGATCTGCTGACTCGCGCCGGCGGCAAGAGCGCCCTGACGCTCGCCGAGGCCGACCCGGCCACGCAGCGGGAGGCCCGCGAACACCTGGTCCGCGCCGGCGAGGCCTTCCGTGCCCACGCGGGCCGCATCGTGCTGCACGATGTGCGTTCCTACGGGGAAAGCCTCTGGGCCGCCGCCGACGCCTTCGACCGCGCCGGCGATCTCGACGCCTCGATCGCGGCGTTCCGCCAGTTCCAGACCGATTTTCCCGGTGATGCCCGCGAGCCGGAAGCCGCCTTCAGGCTCGCGGGCGCGTACAGGGCGAGGGGCGATCTCCAACTCGCGGCGGCGATCTACCGGACCCTCATCGCCGGAAGATCGACCGGCGGCACCGGCGGGCCGTTCGCTGATTCGAGTTACGTTCCGCTCGCCGGCACCCTTTTATCCGACAACCAGACCGACAACGACACGGAGGCCGAGGGGCTGTTGCTCGCCGTGGCCCGCGGCGAGGTGGGCGGGGTGAGCACACCGATGTTCAGCGAGGCCGTGCTCGCGCTCGCCGAGCATTACCACGAATCGGGGCAATACGCCCGTGCGATCGAACGATTCGAGGAGCATCTTGCGAGGCAGGGTGAACGTGCGGGTGTGGGCGAACGCTTCCGCCTCGCCGAGTGCTACCGACGCAGCGCCGAGGAGATCGACACCGCGCTTCGATCCGCCATGCCCGACGCCCAGCGCGTGTCGCTGCAGACAACCCGCCGTGAGCGGCTGGACCGTGCGCTGGACCTCTATGAGGAGACGATCGCAACGCTCTCGGCGCGCGCACACCGCTCGGCCTCCGACGACCTGCGGCTGCGAAATGCCCGGTTCTACGTCGGCGACTGCGCCTACGGGCTGGGCGATTTCGACACCGCCATCCGCGCGTACGACGCCGCCCGCGATGCGTACCCGAAAGATCCGGCGTCGCTGGTCGCCATGGTGCAGATCGTGTCGGCCCTGCTCGCCCAGGGCAAGGACGCCGAGGCCGCCACAGCGAATACCCGGGCCAGGCGTTTTTACGAGTCCCTCCCCGAATCCGTATGGAACGACCCCACGCTCCCCATGAGCCGCGCCCAATGGGAGTCGTGGCTCGATGCACAAACACGTCTCACTTCCGGGCCGACGGAATGACGTGCCCCGCCGGCAGGACCGCCGAATGACGAAGGAATCGTCCCCATGACCCTCCACCCCGTCCCGACCACCGATCCCCCCGCACGCATCGGAGATGCCCACATCGCCGATGCGGTGGCCCATCACCGGACCTTGCTCCAACGCCTGGAGGAACTCAGCGATCGGCAACGCGAACTGGCGGGCGCGGGCGACGGCGAGGCCGTGCTCACGCTTCTCTCGGTGAGGATGGGTCTGATCGCCGACATCGCCGCCCAGGCGGACCGGCTCCGCGACATCGCCGATGCCGCCCACGCCCTTCAGGATGCCGAGCGCCAATCGCTCATGGAAGAACTCTCTCAACTCGACGAACTCACGCGGTCGGCGTTGGCCCGGGATGCACAGGACCGCCGCACGCTCGAAGAGGCCCGCGACCGACTGGCGACCGAACTCCGCGGCGTCTGTGCCGCGGAACGTGCCCAGGCCGCGTACACGTCGCGAGGCCCGGCCGCCCCTCGGGTTCAGGATGCTCGAGGATGAATACCCACGACGAGAACCCCATCGCGCGCGTCGGGCCTGATGAACTCACGGGATTGCTCGCGGCGGTCCAGGAAGCCACGGGCAAACTGGAGTCGAGCCACACGCAACTCCTGGCGCGGGTCGATGCGCTGACCCGCGACCTGACCGAGGCCAACTCGCAACTGGAACGGGCCGGGAGGCTGGCGGCCCTTGGAGAGATGGCGGCGGGCATCGCCCACGAGATCCGCAACCCCCTCGGCTGTGTGCGGCTCTACGCCTCGCTGCTGACACAGGACCTCAAGGACCGTCCCGAGGCCGCGAGGCTCGCCGAGAAAATCACCGACGCGACCCGCGCGATGGAAGGGATCGTGGCCGACGTGCTGACGTTCGCGCGGGAGTTCCGGCTCCGACCGGAACCGGTTGATCCCGCGGACCTGCTCGCGAGTTCGCTGGCGCAGGCGAGCCACGACGGCGTGCCCGGTTGGCGCACCGTGCGGATCACCGGCCCCCGCGGCGATGGCGAACCGGTGGAGTGCGATCGGGCGCTGGTGGTCCAGTCGCTGACCAACATCATCCGCAACGCGTTCGAGGCCATGGGCGAAACCGCCGCCCCGCCGGGGGGGCACGAACTGACGCTGGAGTCCCGCACCGCCACCGTGGCGACGGGCACGGGGCGTTCCGGATCGGGCGTGCGCTGCACCGTGTTCCGCATCACCGACACCGGCCCGGGAGTCAGTGACGATGTGGCGGCCCGGATGTTCAACCCGTTCTTCACCACGCGCCACACGGGCACGGGCCTGGGCCTGGCGATCGTTCACCGCATCGCCGATGCGCACGGCGGGCGGATCACCATTTCCAACGCGAAGGCACGCCGCGGGGCCTGCGCCGAACTGATCCTGCCGCTGCGTGCCGCCGACGGCGCACAGCATCCGATCTCACCCCCCCGGCGCGATCGCGCCGCCAACCCGACGGAGCAAGCCGCATGAGAAGCGTACTGGTGGTTGACGACAAGGACATGCTGCGCGAGAGCGTCGCCATGACCCTCGAGCGGGCGGGCTTCACCGTCCGCGCCGCACCCGACGGCACCGCCGCGCTCGAATCCGTGTCGAAAGAGCGACCGGACGCCGTCGTGACCGACATGCGCATGCCCGGCATGACGGGCATGGAACTGCTCGAACGCCTGCGTGCTCTGGACGATGAACTGCCTGTCATCGTCATGACCGCCTTCGGCACCATCGAGACCGCGGTCAAGGCGGTGCGGCTGGGCGCGTTCGACTACCTCACCAAACCCTTCGAGGGGGATGAACTGGTCATCTGCGTCAAGCGCGCCCTGGAGCACCGTGCCCTGGTCCGTGAGAACGCCCTTCTCCGCGCGACCGGTCCCGCTTCGGCCGCGGGCCCGTCGGCCTCGGCCTCGCGCCTGGGCTCCGCGCGTCTCATCGGTGACTCCGACGTGATGAAACGCCTGCGCGAGCATGTCGAGACGCTCGCCGACTCGGGCGGCACGATCCTGATTACCGGCGAATCCGGTTCAGGAAAGGAAGTCGTGGCCCGGGCCGTGCACGAGTGCAGCCCCCGGCGCGACGGCCCGCTGCTGGCCATGAACTGCGCCGCGCTCTCCGAATCCCTGCTGGAAAGCGAACTCTTCGGCCACGAACGCGG
>DDSA01000133.1 GCA_002343715.1 Phycisphaerales bacterium UBA2402
GCACACGCGCGCCCTGCGCGGCGAGCACCGCCTCCAGCCCGGCCCGCTTGCGCGCCCGCGCTGTTTCCGACAGGCCGCCGTGCTCATCGATCATCGCGCCGCTCATGATCCGCCTCCCGTATCTTTATTCCCTCTCAGCATCGCCAGCACACGCCGCACACGACCGTGCAGCGCCCCGATCGTCCCGCCGGAAGCGATCGCCGATGCACGGTGAGTCAGGCCCCGCCCGTAACGCAGCCCGAGCGCCTGGGAATCTTCCTCGCTCAACGCGGAGACCCGCGCCGAGAGTTGCGCGAGTTCATCCCGCAGTTCCGCCGACGCATGGGGAGAACTCAATTTTTCACGCCCCACCGCCGCGCGCTCCCGAACCGCACGCCGTCGCTGCGCCTTCAACTGGTCCAGCGCCGAGGTGTACACCACCCGCGCCACCCAGCGCTCCACATCGCCCCACGTCGCCAGCGCGGGGATGGACCTGGCCGCGCGGAGCATCGCCTCCTGCGCGACATCGAGACAAAAGGCCTCGTCACGCCCCGTGAACCGCATCGCCAAGGACAGCGCACGGTCAAACCACTCTTCGTAGAACTCGCTCATGGCTGCACGATCCCCCGCGCCGATCGCACGGGTGACCGCCAGCGCCTCCTCGCTGTCGTTCCGCGCGGGCTGGGCTACGGCGGTGTTGTTGTTCGTGGCGCGTGGCATCGAACCGAGTGGGGCCGAGACCGGGATGGCCGGGGAGGCGATCATGCCGGTGCATTGTTCACCGCGCGCCGCCCCGGGCGGGGACGTTCCGCTGCGCGTTCGCGCTCTGCATCTGCGCGAACGCCTGTTCCAGCCGGGCAAGTCGCTCGACGAGTTCGGCCGTGTCGGCCCCCATGTTCGTCAGGATCAAGCCCTCCTCCACGGCCTGTCGTTCGGCCTGGGCCATCGCCAGTTCGGCCTCCGCGCGGTTGTACTCCAGTTGCAGGCTCTGCACCTCTCCCGCCGGCACCGTGCCCGCCTCGTGCATTTTTTTCGCGCTCTCCAGCCGGCTCCGCAGACTCTCCATCACCCGCTGTGACATCAGTACCCGCTGCTCACCGCGGGTCAGGTCCAGTTTCCGGGCCGCGGCGGCGCGCCTTGCCGAGGAGTCATTCTTCACCGAGGCCCCCACCTCGCGCACAACCTGCTTCACCGTGTCCTGCTCGATCTCCGTCGCGCGCACGATCAGCAGGCCCGATTCGGCGTGGAACTTCACCTCCGGCGGTGGGTCGCCCGCGCCGGGCACTTCTCCCAGCGCTGTCCGCAGGGCTGTCAACAGCGTCGCCGATGAGACCCGTTCACCTTCGGCCTCGCCCGGCGCCGCCAGCAGGTCCCGCACGGAATAGATGCGCAAACTCTGCGGCATCTGGTCCGGCGAGGAGAACCGACGCTGCGCCTCCACCGCAAAGGCGTTGGGGTGATACTGCGGCAGGCCCATCTGTGATAACGGCTTGACGCTCAACTCATACTCGTTCCGCGGCACCAAAACCGTCAGTGCCGAGAGTGCCGCGTACACCGTCGTGTCCGAGAGTTCCACAGGCGGGATCTGTACCGAGTAGAGTTCCTTCGACACCACGGCGTTCACCGGAGCCTCCTTCGACCCCGCCGCCCGCAGCGCGGCCAGGTACTCCTGCACCGTGCCGCCCTTGAACGACACGCTGATCTTCGGTTCTTCGGGTGCTTTCGGAAACGGGCTGGGCTGGGCTTGCGCGACCGATCCGGCCGCGGCGAGGAACAACGCGATGGCAATGACTTTCATCCGCATGGGAGTCTCCTTGAGAGTGGGTTCTACACGGAGAACGACGCCGCGGCCGGCCCTTGGCGCTCCTGATACACAATATTGCCACCTTTCCTCCCCCTCCGCCGCGATGCCGGGGCTTCGTTCGATTCGCCGCCGGAGGTCAACCCCACCCATCCGGTTTCAGTTCCACGACGATCATCGTGCACCTGTCTCGGAAATCATTATTGAGTTCTTCTCGATTCTCCAGCGAACACCCGGCGTGCAACCATGCTGACTAGATCATCCGTGACCGGTTCGGGGAATGTCGATGGTCGACCGGGACGACACCGGCATGACGACCGGTCGCACGCGCAGAACAAGGACCCGCCGTTGCGGGTCCTTGTCTTGAACTCAGGATACTGTCGCATCAAGAAATGAGCCGCGACGGCCTCAGCCCGTTCAGCAACTCCCCGCCTCCCACGACGCGAAGAACGACTCGACATCGGACCCGTCAATCCCGCCGTCTTCGTTTACATCGGCGCTGCAATGGCTTGTTTCCCAGAGGTTGAAGAAGACCTCGACATCCGCACCGTCAACCCCACCGTCCCGGTTGAAGTCGGCGACACAGGCGACCGAGTCGCACCCCTCGATCGTGAGCGTAGCCGGATCGCTTGTCACGCCGGAGAACTCGTTATAGACCACAACCGAGTATGTCCCGGCATCGCTGTGCGTGACATCACGGATGGTGAGTGTGCTGCTCATGCCTCCAGAACCCATCGAGATCGTGATATGGGGATACTCCGGGACGATCGGAACACCGTTATGGCTCCACGTGTAGTCGGGCGGCAGCATGGTTTCCGCACTCACGCTGAATCGCACCGTCTCGCCCACGCTCACCGCGTCGGATTCGGGCTGTGTATCGATGTCGATAGGCACCTCGACCGCCAGCGTCGCGGCGTGCGATGTCACGAAGCCGCACTCGTTGGTGACGATGCAGACGTACGAGCCGGCGCTCTCCACCAGGACCGGGTCGATGTGCAGATCGGGATTATCCTCGCCGATAAGATCGACTCCCTCGTGCTGCCATTGATACTCGATCGTGCCTCCTTCGGGATCGGCGGCGGCGGCGATCACGAACTCGGCGCGGCCGTCGTAGGGCGCTGTGGTGTCGGCGGGCTGCAACGTCACGACGGGCATCGCCGCGGCGTTGCAGGTCGTTGCCTGCGTGATCTGGGCCGTGAGCACGGTCCCGATCAGCGGCCCCGGCGCATCCTCCAACTCGCCGCCGACGTTGCGCGGCACGTTCGAGAAGACGGCGTACGAAACCACTTCACTCTCGGTATCGCCCGGGTTGGGCGCTGGTTCTTCGGTGATCAGCGGGATGCCGAAGAACAGTTCCTCCGCGTCCATCGGCGTCGCGCCGGTGATGAGCGGATCGTCGGGCATGAGTTCTTCGAGGGCCACCTGGCGCCGAACCACCGTCACGCGGCGCTCGACCCAAATGGGCCGACGCAACGGATCGACATTCATCGCGGTTTCGCGGATCACGTCGCCCCATGGGGTCGATACGAGTTCGACG
>DDSA01000185.1:0-2055 GCA_002343715.1 Phycisphaerales bacterium UBA2402
ATTGAACAAACTTGATGTACCGGCGGGCTGGGTTGCTTGAACGAGCACGAGTCCGGCCGAAGACATCGAGGTAGTAACTGAGGCTACAAAGAGCCCTATTTGCACAACGGTTTTCATCGATCACACACTTTCCGCTTTTCAGTTGAACGGATCTGAAAGAACCCACATTGAGTCCCCACAGTTCAGGAGTGTACAAAAGGAGACTCAGAACGCAAGTTCAGAATTGCTTGTGAACTGAGTATTTCGATATTTCTTCATTACATTTCATCATTCAATAAGAAAATGCATGAGTTATAGGCCCTATTTTCGCTTCACTCTATGAGTTCATGATGTAAGTTCAGTCCGGTGAATCGTGACTTTCATGTACGCAATCCGTGCAGCAGCACGTTGGACCCACACGCCATCCGTTTCATGCATTTCCCGAGCGGCAGCGCGGCCACCGGAGTGTGGATGATGCTCCGCTGAATACCTCGGGACAGTCGCCACGGGAGACGAAACGGCACCTCCTACACTGCCCGCCTCGTCTGTCCCTTGCACCATGCGGAGTCACGCAACCCATGCACCGCACCCTCCGACTTTTCGCGCTCGTTCTTGCCTCGCTTTTCGCTTGTGAAAAGCCCGCCTCACCCACCGCCGTCAATCCGCCACGCGCTTCGCCCACCAACAAACGCATCGCCGTCGTCCCCAAGGGCACCACCCACGAATACTGGAAGAGCATCCACGCCGGCGCATTGAAGGCCGAGAAGGACCTCGGCGGCATCGCCATCACCTTCCGTGGCCCTGAAAAAGAAGACGACCGCGAGCAGCAGATCGGGCTGGTTCAGAACCTCATCGCCTCCAGGTACGATGCCATCGTCCTCGCCCCGCTCGACCACCGCGCGCTGGTCGGTCCGGTGCGGCAGGCCACATCGGCCGGCATCCCGATCGTCATCATGGATTCCGGCATCGACGCCTCCGCCGGGAAGGACTACGTCGCGTTCGTCGCCACGGACAATGAAGAAGGCGGGCGACTCGCCGGGAAGAAGATGGCCGAACTCCTCTCAGGAAAGGACAAGCCCGCCGTCCTCATCCTTCGGTATCAGGAAGGCTCCGCCAGCACCGCCCTGCGTGAAAAGGGCTTCCTTGACGGTCTGGCCGCCGCGTCGCCCGCAGCCCGCATCATCGATCCCGGCCGGTACGCCGGCCCGACCCGCGCCAGCGCTCAGGAAGCAGCCGAGAATCTCCTGAGCGCCAGCGCCGGGATCGACGGCGTGTACTGCCCCAATGAATCTTCGACCTTCGGCATGATGCTCGCGCTCAGAAGCCGCGGCCTTGCCGGGAAGGTCGCCTTCATCGGCTTCGACAGCAGCAAGGAACTCGTCGATGCCATGCGCGGCGGCGAGATCGCGGCCCTCGTAGTGCAGAACCCCATCCGCATGGGGTACCTCGCGGTGAAAGCCGCCGCCGACCACCTCGCGGCACGTCCTGTCGAAGCCCATCAGGACACCGGGGTGGCGATCATCATCAAAGAGACGATGGACGAACCGCAGAACCGAGAACTTCTCAGCCCCGACCTTGAGGCACTCCTGGGGACCAGGTGAGCGGGGTGTGGGTCATCTTCAGGCGAGTGTCGCCCGCCCTCAGTCTGATCGGGGCGTTGTTGTTTTTCTGGATCATCGCGCCCGATCGGCCTCTCACGATCATGGATGCGCGGACGATCCTGCTCCAGGCGAGCATCGTCTGCATCGTCGCCCTGGGAATGACCCTGGTCATCGCGGGCGGGGGCATCGACCTCTCGGTCGGCTCGTCCGTCGCACTCGCTGGGGTCATCGCGGCGAAGATGCTCTACACATCCGACCGCAGCGCCGGCGAGCCTTCCGCGATGCACGTCACGCTCACGATCCTGGCCGCGGTCGCCACCGGAACGGTGTGCGGTCTCTACAACGGCCTGCTGATCACCGCGCTCCGCCTCCCTCCTTTCATCGCCACGCTGGGCACGCTCGGCTTTTTCCGGGGTGTCTCGAAGTGGATCAGCGGCAGTTCACCCGTGTACTCCCGCGATGAGATCGGAAGAGC
>DDSA01000185.1:2269-2584 GCA_002343715.1 Phycisphaerales bacterium UBA2402
GTTCACCCGTGTACTCCCGCGATGGGTGGCTGGAGCACTGGGTGAAGCCGACGCCCGAAACGGCATGGTTGCTCGTTGCCCCGGTCGTGTGGCTCGCGCTCGGGTTGGCGCTCTTCGCCGCGTTCCTGCTGCACCGCACGGTCTTCGGTCGTCAGGCTCTGGCCATCGGCGATCACGAAGAAGCGGCCAGGCGCTGCGGCGTGCCCATCACACGGGTCAAACTGGGCCTGTACGCCCTCTGCGGCCTGCTCGCGGGCATCGCCGGGGTGATCCAGTTCGCGCGGCTCGGCGGCAGCGGCGACCCGACGATCCAAT
>DDSA01000185.1:2805-6378 GCA_002343715.1 Phycisphaerales bacterium UBA2402
CGCCGCGGCGGTCATCGGCGGTGCCAGCCTTGCCGGCGGCCGAGCCTCCATCACCGGCACCGTCTGCGGCACCCTCCTCATGGCCCTGCTCGACAACCGCTGCACCGCTCTCGGCTGGCCGAACTACGTGCAGGAAATGGTTGTCGGGCACATCATCATCATCGCCGTCGCGATCGACCGGTGGCGTGGCCGCTGACGCCGCGCTACCCGGACTTTCGATATGCCGGGAGACGGATACGAACCTACACCCGAACGGACATCGGTCCCAGCCACCAAGCACTTTTGCAATCAATCGAGTGAGAACGTGAGATAAATCTGAGAATGTGCGCCCCGTAGCGCGATTGTCACCGCTCCATCTTTCAGAGCAGTCTGAACTCGGGCGATGAGGTCTTCTCCGCCTTCGCCCGGTCATGTTCCCTTTCACCCGGGGCACGAGCCATCGGGTGCCGGGGGTACACCGCTTGTGACATATACCGCTTCAGGGAATTGGTCCGTTACAGAAAGAGAAACATCCATGAAACTTCACCAGGCTGTCCTTCGATCGATTTCTCCTGCCTTCTTGACGTTTCTAGCGGGCACAACGTTGGCGCAGCCGTTGACCACCGCGCTGACGTACCAGGGTGATCTGGCGGAACTCGGCGTGCCGGCGGAGGGGCTGCACGACATGCAGTTCCGCCTGTACACACTGGCCGCGGGCGGCCTGCAGGTAGGCGCAACGCAGTGCGCGAACAACGTGAGCGTATCGAACGGGAAGTTCACGGTGATTGTCGACTTCGGAGCGCAGTTCGCCGGGCAGCAACGGTTCCTCGAGATCGACGTACGAACCGACTCCGGCCTGCCGTGCGCCAACCCGTCCGGTTACACGACATTGACAGGCCGGCAACCCCTCACGGCTTCCCCCTACGCGGCCTATTCGCTCAACGCGGGGGCGGCGACGACCGCGACCAATGCCACCACCGCGGCCAATGCCACCAGCCTCAACGGCCAACCGCCCGCGTTCTATCTGAACCTCGCCAACCACACGGGCACGCTCCCCGGTCCCGCCCTATCCGGCTCTTACACCAACGCCATCACGTTCGGAAACGTGTCGGGCACCTTCAGCGGGAACGGCGCGGGGCTCTCCGCCCTCAACGCGACCAACATCGCCTCGGGCACGCTGGATGATGCGCGGCTCTCCCCGAACATCGCGCGGCTAAACGCGGTCCAGACCTTCAGCGCTGCGCAGACATTCTCCGCCCGCCCGGCCTTCACGAGCGCGGGCTCGCCCTTCAGCGTGGGCAACAGCACGCTGGTCACCCTGCTGAACGCGGATTACCTCGACGGGTACGACTCCTCCGCGTTCGGCCGCCTGAGCATCAACCAGACCTGGACCGGGGTCAACACGTTTCAGAGCACCGGGGGCTTGGTCCTTCAGAACGGTGCCGGGCAGCCGATCACACAGTTGACCTCGGCCCCCACTGCGTCGCGCTTGCTCCAACTGCCCGATGTGAACGGGACCATCATCTCCACCGGGAACCTGTCGGCGATCACCGCCGTGGCCAACAACGCGATCATTTCCGCATCGATCGCGGACAACACAGTCACCAGCTCGGACATTCAGGACGGTACGATCGTGGGCGCGGACATCGCCAACAACTCTATCACCGCCGCCAAACTCGCCTCCGACATCGCCTCGCTCAACAAGGTCACGGCCGGCAAGATGGACGCGGTGGCCGCCGGTGTCGGAGTGGGCACAGCGACCCCCGAGGCCCCCCTGCACATCTTCAAGGGGAACGCCGGCTCGGTGACGGCCGATGGCAACTCGGTTTTGGTCCTCGAGAACAGCACGCGGTCGTACCTCTCGATTCTCTCGCCCGGCGATGAGCGGGCCGTCTTCTTCGGCAGCCCGACCAACGCCACCGACGGCGGCATGGTCTACAACAACGCGAGCACGCCCAACGGTCTGCAATTCCGCACCAACGGCAACACAAGCCGCATGGCGCTGACTTCCGCGGGAAGGCTGGGCCTGGGCACACTCTCCCCCTCGGCACCCTTCCATCTCGTGAGCGATGACCAGTTGATCGGTCAGTTCGACGGCAACAACGCCGCGGGCGTCTGGCTGGAACTGAAGAACCGGGCCCCGAGCGGCCGCACCTGGAGCCTTATCACGACCGGCGCCTCGAACGCCGAAGGTGCAGGCAAGTTCTTGGTGCGCGACAGCACCGCCTCCGCCGTGCGGATGACCATCGATACCTCGGGCTTCGTCGGTATCGGTACAACTTCGCCCACACTCCCGCTGGAGGTTCGCGCGGGCACGACTTCCTTCACGGTCAACCCCGGCTCCCTTTTCGGTTCGGCGAACACCGCTGCGGTCACGCTGGACACGCCCGGCACGGGCACGATCGGCGTGTGGGATAACTTCTCGGTGAACAACAACCTGGCGGTGGGCGGCACGAGCGCGTTCTCCTCATCCGCCGCGTTCAACAACGCGGGAGCGCCCTTCACCGTGGCCAGCAGCACGAAGGTGACGGGCCTGAACGCCGACCTGCTCGATGGCTTCGACAGCGGCCAGTTCCTGCTCGCATCGCCCACCGTGTTCAGCGTCAGCGGGAGCAACTCCGGCATCGGGTCGATCACGGGAACCAACTCGTCATCCACCGCTTTCTCCTCGGGCGTTCGGGGGATCGCGAGTTTCGCGCTCACCGCCACCACCTACGGGGTGTACGGCTCCTCCGCCTCGAGCCTCGGCACCGGCGTCTACGGCACCGTCACGGCCGGGACAACCAACATCGTGCACGGCGTCATGGGGTTCGTGACGCAACAGAACGGCGTCGGCGTCATGGGCCACTCCACGGGCACCACGGGCTACGGAGTACAGGGCCGCAGCGACTCGGCGAGCGATGGCAGTTTCGCCGTTTACGGAACCGCGACCTCGGGCGCAAAGGGCGTGGTCGGGGACTCCGCCTCCAACGACGGTGTATGGGGAGCAAGCGGCAGCGGCGTGGGTGTCAGAGCCACGACCGATACCGGCAGCATCGCGCTGTACGGCGAACGAACCGCCAACGGCAACAAGGGTTGGTTCGGCGGCTTCGGCGAGGGCGGATGGGCCGAGTCTGCCACGGGCAACGGCATGGTCTGCCTCTCGGGCAGTGCCGCGGCGGCCGCGTTGTATTGTCGCAATGACGGCGGGGGACTTGCCATCAACGCCGATGGTGAAGTCAAGGTGCGGGTGCTGACCATCGTCGGCGGTTCCGATCTGGCCGAGCCATTCGATGTGGCCGACAGCCCGGTCCTGGGCGATCGCCCCGCGGCGGCGCCCGTCCCCGGCATGGTTGTCTGCATCGATCCCGAGAACCCCGGCAAACTCATCCTGTCCAGCGAGGCGTACGACGCCAAGGTCGCCGGGATCATCTCCGGTGCCAACGGTCTCTCTCCCGGCATGGTGATGAAGGCCGAGGGTGTGGAGCACGCCCACGGTGATCACGCCGTCGCCATGACCGGCCGTGTCTGGTGTTACGTCGATGCGTCCAGTGAACCGATCCGGCCCGGCGACCGCCTCACCACCAGCCCCACCCCCGGCCACGCGATGAAGGC
>DDSA01000035.1 GCA_002343715.1 Phycisphaerales bacterium UBA2402
CATCGGCGCCGTCGATCCCGCCGTCGCCGTTGACATCGCCGCGGGGAAGGCCGTTCTCCCACGCGTCCCAGAACGCCTCGACATCCGCGCCGTCGATCCCGCCGTCCTGGTTGAAGTCCGCGATGCAGGGGATCGGCGCGAACCCGCAGCGGCAGAACCGCACATCGTTCAGATTGATCTTGTCGGCGACGAGTTGGGTGCAGCCCTGGGCGTTGTTGAAGGTGATCTCGCCGCCGCGGGCCCCGACGGACCAGAACGCGACGCCGTTGACCACCGAGTTGTTGAAGTTGAAGTGCTGGGCGTTGTCTTGGCGGTCGGAGTAGAAGAGGATCGCGTTCAGGCCGATCCCGCTCTTGCCGGCGAGGATGTTCCCGTTGGAGACATTGAACTTGGCGCTGCGGGGGATGCGCACGATCACCCGCGCCCCATCGGGACCATCAATGACAAGGTTGGCGTTGTTGAGCGACACGTCGTTCCCGCCCGAGAGAATGTCGATGATGCTGATCCCCGCGGGAACAACGATCGTCCGGTCGGAGTTGATGACCCCGCCGCTGCCGCGAAGGTCGAGGATCATCGTCGCGTCCTGCGCGTTGATGGCGGCCCGGTTCGACGCGACCTCCGCGAGGAGTTCCGAGAAATCAACGCCGCCCGCCACGCCCGTGCGGCGCGGGGCATCGATGCGCGTGCTCTGCACCGCCTGGCCCGGCCCGACAAACACACCAAACCCGCCCGTGTTCCGGTTCACGCCCGGGTTCGTCGGCCCGGTATCCGTGAACGTGTTGGGGAAAAAGTTCGGATCGTTGTAGAACGAGTTCTGCGTCCCCGCGTCCGATGCCGAGGCGGTGCCCGCCGTGCGGATGCCCCGATCCGCGTAGACGCCCACATCCTGCAAATTGAACACGCCACGCGTGCTCGTGATGGCGATATTGCCGTCGTAGCACACGCCCGTGCCCACGAACGCCGCGTTCAACGGGATGTTCGGCACGTTGCCGCGCAGACCCGGCCCCCCGCTGCTCCCCCCGGTCAAGAAGCCGCTGGTCGAAGGCACGGGTGCCTTGTTCGCGCCCAACTCGAAGTTGTTGACATTCACGGCCTGGCCAACGCCCGGGCGGCCGCCGAAGTCGTTGACCGGCCCCATCCCGATCAGCAGGTAGTTGCTCGTCTCGGTGGCGTTGAGCGCCTGTCCCCAGGACGACCCGGCGGCCATCGCAACGCCAACCACACACATCGTCGCGGCATTCTTCATCTTTCAATCTCCTTTCACCGTCATCATATATAACACCGCGCTTGGGCACCACATTCCCGGGAAGTTCCCGGGTGCGGATGGCGGTCCCTGAATGTCGGCCTCGGAACGGCAGGCGCGAACCGGGCCCGCCTTGTCGGCTTCGTGATAGCGCTCCGGACGAAATCTCGAACTGATTTCGGCCCCGCGCCGAGCCGGGGCGACTTCCCCCGCCATTCACCGAAAGGAATACCCATGAAACTCACCCGCCTCGCCGCCGCCTTCCTGCTCGCGTCCATCGCCGGTCTCGCCGCCGCGCAAACCCCCGCCGAACGCACCTTCACGTACCAGGGCGTCCTCAAGGACGGCACCTCGGTCGTCCAGGGACCTGTCACGATCACGTGGCGCATCTACAGCGCGGCCAGCGACGGCACCATGTTCGCCAACGGCACCGCGAATGTGGAGGCCGTGAACGGGTTGTTCACCTTTGACGTTCCCCTCAACGCCGCGGGGCTGGCGCAGTTCAAGGGGGATGATCGCTGGCTCGAAGTCACCGTTCAGCCCAGCGGCGGCCCCGCGCAGACGCTCAGTCCGCGCACGCGTCTGCGCCCCGCCCCCTACGCCCTGTACGCCCTCAACAACGCCTTCACCCTCGACACCTCGGGCAACGCCATCTTCAACACCGGCGGCAGGGTGGGCATCGGCACCGCAACGCCCAGTTACTTCGCCGAGATTCAGTCCCCCTCCACGCTTGGAGAGACGCTCCACCTCCGGAGCGGCAACAACAACTTCACGCTCATGTCGATCACCAACTCGGCCGCGGGCGGGGCCAACTGGTCCATCCTTTCCACCGGCCCCGGCTGGCACACCGGCCCGGGCGACCTCATCTTCCGCAACGTCAACACCGGGCACGACCGCTTCCAACTCAACCAGGACGGCAGCAGCACGTTCAACACCACGAACTTCACGCTGACTGATTCGCTCTTCTCCATCACCGCCAACACCGGCGTCTTCGGCGCGACATCGGGCGTCAACCCCAGCAACTACTCCCGCGTCTTCTCCCTCGTGGGCCGCACCGGCGTCACCAACGCGGGCACCGTCGCCGTCACCTTCAACAACCCCACCGCTGCCTCGCAATGGTCCGCGGGCGTGGGTGCCAACGGCGGGTTCTTCTTTGACAAGGCGGGTTCGGGCTCCAACATCGTCTCGGTGCCCGTGCTGCAGATCCGCGGCGGGAGCGACATCGCCGAGCCGTACGACGTGGCCTCCGCCGCGGGCGTCGAGGCGGCGCCGGGCCTGGTGGTGACGATCGACCCCGACCGCGTGGGTAAGATGCGCATCGCCACCAGCGCCTACGACCACGCCGTCGCCGGCGTGATCTCCGGGGCCAATGGTGTCAACGTCGGCCTGACGCTCTCGCAGACCGGCACCGTCGCCGATGGTGAGCACCCCGTGGCCAACGTCGGTCGCGTCTGGTGCTATGTCGATGCCGATGCGGGCGGGCCCGTCAAGGCCGGCGACCTCCTGACCACCAGCGCCACCCCCGGCCACGCGATGAAGGCCGACCCCGCCCGCGCCAACGGCGCGGTCCTGGGCAAGGCGATGTCGAGCCTCGAAAGCGGCAAAGGCATGGTGCTGGTGCTGGTCGGCCTGCAGTAACGACAACCGCCGCGTGACAGAACAGACGCTCGGACGACCCACCCCAACATCAGCGCGAGCCGCTCATGAAGACCCGCACACCCATCCTCACGCTTCTTCTCTCCGCCGCGGCCTTCGGCCAGGCCCCGACCGTCGGCAACGTTGAGCGCTGCTTCAACGGCCTCAAGCACCACGGCGAATGGATGAACTTCTGGCAATCCCCCGGCGTGCAGGCGCCGATCCCTACCGATCACTACCAGGGCATCGCCCGCCACCCCGACCCGCGCTACCCGATCTTCTACCTCTCACAGAGCAACACCACCGGGGCGCAGCCGGGTGACGATGGGTTGCTGGTCGTGGTGCGGCTCGACTCGCGCGACACGCTGGACCTGTACCGGATGCGTTCGAACCGGCTGGTGCCCAACACGCCCACCGAGTCCACCGCGCCCGCGCCGGAGGATCGTGTTGTCGCCGCCGTCACCATCGCGGACTACAAGCACCCCGGCGGGATGCAGGCCTGCGGCAACATCCTCGCCGTGGGTTTGGAGTCGCCCACCAACGCCAACGACCCCAGCGGCAAGATTGCTTTCTTCGATATCAGTTCGCCGCGCCAGCCCGTGCGCCTGCCCTTTTCCGTCAACACCCCCGGCCACAACATCGGCGTGGTCGCCTTCACGCAGCTCCCCGACCGCCGCTACATCCTCGCCCTGACCTGGGGCAGCAACGACCGCGTGGACATCCTCATCTCCACGCCCGATGACCTCTCCACCTTCGCCTTCTACGACTCGCTGACCGCGGGCACGGCGGACATCCTCGGCGTCTGGCCCGGGGGCGGCCTGCAATCCGCCCACCAGACGCTCAACTTCGTCACCCAGTCCGATGGGCGGCTCTTCCTCATCGGCATGCACAACACGAGCAACGCCAGCCCCATCCCCCTGGGCGACGATGTGGCCTATCTCTACCGGGTGGATTTCATGCCCGGCAACCAGGTCCGCTTCGTGCAGGTCGCCGCCAAGCACATGTACTGCGCCGATCTCACGGCACAGACCGGGTCCAACGGCAACTTCGCCGCGGCGGGGGGCGTCTTTGTCAGCCCCGACGGCGACCTCATTCTCTACGCCGCGACACACGCCACCGACTACCTCCACGGCAACTGGACCGGCATGAGCGAGTTCCGCCACCACCTGCTCCGCGAAGACCGCTTCGGCGGGCCGTGCACCGGGTACGTCGAGTTGTACGCCGACACCAACTTCCGCGGCCGCAGTTTCGTCCACGACTCAATGGACCGGGGCTTGGAGAACTGGGCCAACTTCGGCGGCCTCGACGATGAGACCTTCGACACCGAGACCGGCTTCCACGACCAGGCCAGCAGCGTCGTCTGGAACCTGCCGGTGGGGACCTCCGCCGTGCTCTACGAGGACGACACCTTCCGCGGCAAGTCCCTCGTGCTCGCGGGCACGGGCCGCACCGAAATCATCCCGGACCTGCACGCGATCTCGTGGAGCAGCGGCAGTGGCAACCCGGGCGACAAGATCAGTTCGCTCAACTTCATCGGCGCCGCGCTCCTGCCCGACGCCTCGGTGCGCCTGCCGCGGCCGGGCATCGCCACGTTCAATCAGGCCTTCAACGCCTCCGACGGCGGCCCCTGCGCCTTCATCAACATCTACACCGGCACGTACATCGATCTGGGCACGTACAACAAGCAGGTGCTGCTGCGGGCCGTGGGCGGGCCGGTGACGATCGGGTTCTGACCCGGGACGACCGCCGCGCGTTCGGCGGGCGCGCGCCGCGGCATGAGCCGGGTCTTTCCTAGCATCCGCCATGCCCCCCTCCGCCCCATTCACGCCCGAGGACCGACCCGTCATCGTGCTGGGCGCGGGCGCGACCAAAGCCTGCGGCGGCCCGCTGACGGGCGAGATATTGCCCCGGGCCTTCGGGCTGGGCGTGCAGCACGCCGAACTCCTCGAGCCGATCGACCGCCTGCTCATCGAGAAGTTCAACGTGCCCGAAAACGCCGCGGATCGACGGGAGAGCGACTACCCGCCCCTGCCGCTGGTCCTGTCGCTGCTCGACATGGCCATCGACCGCCGGCACGCGCTGGGACCGCAGTGGGACTCGGCCCGCCTGCGCGAGGCGCGGGCGAGCGCCGAGTACGCCGTCTTCGGCGTGATCGAGCGGATGCTGGAACACCCCGACAGTTTCTCCCCGCACACGCACCTCTTCCGCCGCATCACCCAGGCCACGGGCGCCCCGGCGCGGGCGATCTCGCTCAACTACGACCTCCTCGCCGACAACGCCATGATCGAGGCTGGCGATGGGCGCTACCCCGAGTACGGATGCGACATCGCCACCGGCGCGTACAAGGAGAGCGAGCGGCACGGCGAACTGCTCAAACTCCACGGCTCGCTCAACCTGATCTACTGCCCCACCTGCCACCGGTTGGACATGGGCATCGGCCGCAGCGGCTACACCTACAAGATCGCCCGCAACACCTTCGATGCGCCCGCCCTGGATGAGAGTTTCGAGCGCCGGCGCGAGACCAAGTGCCGCGACTGCGGCACGCCGCCCCGCCCGGTGATGATCACCCCCACCACGATGAAGGACTACCGCAACCCGCACATCTCCCGCGTCTGGTACCAGGCCCAGCGGGCCTTGCGCGACTGCAACCGCCTGGTCTTCATCGGCTACAGCCTGCCGTGGGACGACACCGACGTCATCTACCTCCTCAAGCGCGGCGCGGGCCACCTGCCCCCCGAGCGCATCACCATCGTCGAGCACGGCGAGCCGCACGCCCCGGGCAAGCCACGCGATGAGCACGAGGTGGGCCGCCGCTACCAGGCCATCTTCGGACGCGGGGTGGACTTCCAGCCCATCGGGTTCCTGGGGTGGCTCCACGCGAACATGCCGTGACGCCGTGATGCGCGGATCATGTTCCCCATCCATTCCCGTCTTCCGGAACCGCGCGGGGCCTTCTCCGCCGCGCCGATGCCGTTCACTCCGGTCTTACTTCTTTATTCCCAGCAACGACCCGGAGTATGGCCCATGAGATTCCCCTGTATGCTGTGCGCGCCCTTCCTGCTTCTGGCGTGCTCCACCAAACCACCCCCGACGTCCGAATCCTGCACCGCCCAGAGCGGCCTGTCACGCATGGCCCCGATGACCGTTGAGGCATGGGAGTTCGAGGTCGGCCCCGGGGGACAACCAACCCTCCAGGGCCTTCCCATCGTCGGGATGGATGCCGCGCCGTTCCGCTTCGGGGGTATCGAGTATCCCGGCCAATGGGCCTTTGTCGCGGCGGGCCGGCGGTGTGGAACACCCTCGCCGCCCGCGGCGGTGATGAGGCAGGTGGAACGGGAGATGCGCGCGTTCCGTGCGGCGCCGGGGGCCGAGGCGTTTGTCGCGGAGGGGTTCGCCGTGGTGGTGCCGGTGTGGTTCCACATCATCACGTGCGGCGGGCAGGGCGATGTCTCGGCGGCGGTGATTCAAGAGCAAATGCGCGTGCTCAACGCGGCGTTCGGCGATACGGGTGTTTCGTTCTCCCTGGCGGGCGTGAACCGGCGTGAGAACGGATCGTGGTACGGCATGGGCTACGGAAGCCGCGAAGAGCGCGAGGCCAAAGCCGCGCTGGGGAAAGACCCGAGGCGGAACCTGAATGTCTATATCGCGAACCCACCGGGGAACTTGCTGGGATGGGCGACATTCCCGTGGAACCTGTCGGCGGACCCGGCCCGCGATGGCGTCGTGCTGCTCAACAGCGCCCTGCCCGGCGGGAGCGCGCCGTACAACCTCGGCGCGACGGGGGTTCACGAGGTGGGCCACTGGCTGGGCTTGTACCATACCTTCGAGGGCGGTTGCTCCGAACCAAACGACGAAGTGGAAGACACCCCGCCGGAAGCCGGGCCGCGCCACGGGTGTCCCGGACAGACGGACTCGTGCCCCCTGCCCGGCGAAGACAACATCGAAAACTACATGAGTTATGTCAATGACGCGTGCATGAACCTGTTCACGCCGGGCCAGGTCATCCGCCTGCGCCGCATGATCACGCTCTTCCGGACGGACCTCGGGGCCGCCAACAGGTTCGGCGCGTCGCGGGCTTATCTTCCTTCGGTTCGTTGAAGCGCGCACGCCGCCGTGGCGAGTTTCTCTCTTCCAGCGTGGGCGCGCTTGTGCCCAGTTCTTCTGACGCTCGATTGATCCGGGACACACACCATGAAGTACCGATTCGACGTTCTCACCTTCGCTTCCTTTGCGCTCCTGCCCGCATGCTCCACCGTGCGATTCGATGGGGTGGAGATGGCCCCCCGATCCGTCCTCCCGGAGGCCAACAGATCGATCTCCTCCAGGAGCGCTGCCGATGCCCGATCGGCTCCTCCTCCGGGTATCGTCGCCCTGCGCGCTTCGATTCAGGCCACCGACCCCGCGGCGCTTCGAACCCGCCGGGACGAAGTCCGCGTTGAAGCGAGAAGCGCGAAAGCCGGCCGTTCGCCCGCGAACGCCGCGTCACAGCGGAATACTTCACGAGAGGCGCCGGTCACGTGGTCTCCGGTTCTGGCGCAGTTGCTGCGAGAGCCGGTGGTCGATTCGATCCTCCGCGCGGCGGAGGAATTCGAGCGCGGCGAAAGCCCGGGCACCATCTCGATGTCGGCGAAGGGGGTGTCGGCGGTGGCGATGCTGCTGGGCAGGGGGGGCGGCGGGTTGCTCGACGACCTGCTCGAAGCCGTCGAGGCGCAAACAGAGTTTGATGCGCTGAATCATGCCAAGGCCGAGGATCGGCTGACCCTTGACCGACTGCTTATCGGCTATATCAAGGCGTGGACGGCCGGGACGTTCGTCGATCGTGACGGCAACGCGCTCGACAAGCCCGTGGTCAAGGGGGGTGTGAGCAACGAGGCGATCAACGGTCTGGCGACGATCGTCATGGAGGCGGTGTTCGATTACGCGTACCACGACCTGCCCGTGTTCGGCGGGACGAAGACCCAGTACAACATCACCCAGAAGTACGTTCCGGCCGAGCCGCACACCGGAACCGTCACGCTGGAGTACGAACGATCGGCCTCTGTCAAGACCGTCTACGCAACCAAGGACGGGGCCGCTCCGTCACGCATGGGCATCAGCCCCGCGCCGAAGTTGCGCCTCGACGCCGCGGACCCGGGCATTACCGCGGACGATGTGAAGATCATCCGCACCGTCAGTTCCTTCGCGGGCAAGCAGGCCGCCTCGCTCTCGGGCGCGATCTGGGAAACATTCGGAAGCGTCAATGTCAGTTTCGTGATCGGCGCGGACTTCTCCGTCGGCGACAACGACACGCTCTCGGAACTCGTCGCGACCATCTTCTCGGTCTCCGCGCGCCGGATCAGCGAGCGCGCGGCGTATGTGCTGCTGGATGAAAAGAGGTCGCCGGGCCAGGGTCGTTCTCCGGAACCTGACGAGCGCATCAAGAGACTGCGCGTGCTCGGCGTGGAATGAAGCGACCCGGCTCGCGGCTGGGTGCGCTCTCCCCAAAGACGAAGCGCGGCGCCATCGCGCCCCCCCTTCTTAAACGCGTGGTCTGTA
>DDSA01000021.1:0-30833 GCA_002343715.1 Phycisphaerales bacterium UBA2402
TGTGGGGAGCGTGGTCATGATGGTGCTTCGCGGAGAAAGAAATCTGTGGAGCAGTTCAATGCGCGGCTTCAGGAGCCTTCGATGGTTTTGCGGATGGACTCGAGTTCGGTCTTGGCCTTGTCGGACACGGCGGAGGGGTTGGCCTCGATGGTCTTGCGTGCCTCCACCAGCGCCAACCGGGCTTCTTCCCGCTGGCCCGCGCAGAGCAGCGCCTCGGCGAGGTGGGCGTTGTACCGCACCGCCTGCTCCGGCGAGCTCGAGAGAAGCACCGCTCGACGGAATGCGGCGACGGCCCCGGCGCAGTCCTTTGTCCTGTACAGCACCGCGCCAAGGGTGTCCTGCAGGTCCGCCACGGCGGGTTGGAGTTCCACCGCTTTCTGCGCCATCGGGAGTGCTTCGGCGGGTTGGTCGAGGTAGACCGCGAGGATGTAGGCCAGGTTGTTGTTCATCTCGACATCGTCGGGGAACTGCCCCAGGCCGTCGCGGTACAGCTTCGCCGCGTCGCCGTGTTCGCCGGCCTCGACAAGCGCCGACCCAAGGCCCCGGAACGTCAACTGACGGATCGAGGGGTCCTTCACCCGACCCAGGAAGTCGCGGGCGGGGGCGATGGTGGCGTTGCGGGTGGACGCGTCCTCGAGGTTCAGGGCGGTGCGGAAGTACTCGATCCACTCCTGCGCCGCCGCGGCCTGGGCCACCCGCCCGGTATCCTCGAGATACCGCAGCGTCTGATTTTTGTCGTTGATGAGTTTGCGCAGGTCGTTGAACCACGCGAGCATGATCGCGGGCTGATCGACCTGGAGGAGTTTGAGGGCATCACGGGCGGCGGCCTCGGCCTGGGGCACCTTGGCCTCTTTCATGAAGACCTTGGAGAGTGCCATGAGCAGACCGGGGTTGGCGGAGATGCGCTGCGAACCGACCTTGTTGAGGACGCGCTTGGCCTCGAGCAGGTCCGGCGGGTTGATGGCCAGGAGCGAATCGAGATAGAACTGCGTGTTGCGGTCGTTGCCGTCGATCTCGAAGGCGTCCCTGAAGAACCGGCTGGCCTGCTGGTGGGCATCGGCCCGTGCGAAGAGCCGCCCGAGTGTGTTCATCGCCTCGAGGTCGCGCGGTCGGGACGCGATGGCCCGTGAGGCGATGTCGAGGGCGTCGCCCGTCCGACCCATGCGCAGCAGGTCGGCGACCAGTCCGTACAGGAGTTCATCGTTGTACGGCGCGATCTTGACGGCCCCGCCCAGGTCCTTGACCGCCTCGTCGATTTGTCCGAGGGTGATGTACGCGAAGGCGCGCATGCGCATCGCCTGCCACATGTCCGGGCGGATGGACAAGGCCCTTCCGAAATCGCTGATGGCGTCGCGGGCCGTCTTCGGATCGCTCATCATGGTCTGCCCGCGTTTCAGGAAGACCATCGCCTCGCCGGGGAACCTCGCCACAGCGCGATCGAGAATCTCGCGCTGGGCCCGCGTGTCCTTCAGGCCGCCGCTGCAATCGGCCAGCAGCAGGAGCGTGACGGCGTCGGGGTCTCCCTTCTTGACGATCTCGTCGATCTCCTTCTTCGCGTCGGCGAAGTTATCGAGTTTCATCAGGCACTCGGCCAGACGCTTTCGGTACAGGTGATCCTGCGTGTCGGCCCCTGCGTTGACGATGCGGCGGCACACCTCCGTCGCTTTGTCGTAGGACATCACCCTCATCAGGACATCGGCGATGACCTTGTCGGCCTCGGCGTTCTGCGAACTCTGGTAGGCGCGGGCTTTTTCCAGTTCGGCCAGCGCGCCCTCGAAATCCTGCCGCTGGACGAGAAACTGGGCGTACGCGATGTGAGGGGTGATCGACATCTTCGCGGGTTCGATGCCCGCGATGTGTTTCTCGAAGATGTCCCTGGCCTTCTGACGCTCCCCCTGTTCCCAGTTCCAGGCGGCGTCGAGCGCCAGGATGTCGTACCCCTCCCCCAGGGAACGGGCGCGGTCGATCATGGGCCTGGCCTTGGCCCAGTCTCGCTCGCCGATGTAGATCGCCGCGAGCGCGACCAGGTTGGTCCGATCGTTGGGCGAGTTCTTCGACATCGTCTCGCGGCGCTCCCGGGCGACGGACTTGTTCCCCACCGCGGCCTCAAGACCAAGCCACGAGGCGATGAAGGAGGGATCATCACGCCCGAACTTCTCGCTCGCCCGCGCGAAGGTCAGCGCCTCCTCCTGCCGCCCCATCCCGATGAGGGCGCTGAGCACATCGTTGATCGAGGCGACGTCGTTGGGCCGCAGGGCCACGGCCCGGCGGAACGACTCGACCGCCTCGGCGCTGCGCCCCACGAGCATCTCCATCCGTCCCTTGAGACGCCACGCCTCAGGGAGGGCACCACCCTTGGCCACCGCCTGCTCCATCGCCGACACGGCGTCCTTGAAGTTCCCCTCCGCCGCGAGCACGCGGGCGCGGAACGTCAGGCCGTCGGCCTCGTCCATGTTCGCCTTCGCCGCCCGTTCGGCCAGCGCTTTGGCCGCGGGCAGGTTCTTCGCATCGATCGCGTCGAGGAACTGAAACTCCACCACGCGCTGGTCGTCGGCGTTGATCGCCGCGGCCTGGGCCAGCGATTCGGCGGCCTCCTTGGGCATGTTGTACCGGCGGTAGATCTGGTACGCGCCGAGTTTGCGTTCGATCTCGGGCGCTTCGGTGTCGAGTTCGATGATCGCGATCTGGCTCTCGGCGCTGTCGGGCCGCGTAACGGCGATCTGGTACTGACGGGCCTGCTTCACATCGGGGTGGAGTTCAACGGCCTTGTTGGCCAGGGCCACGGCTTTCTCCGGCTGGTTGGCGCGGCGGTAGGCGTTGCCCAGCGGCTGCACCAGTCGCCAATCGTAGTTGTGCCTGACCACCGCCTTCTCGAGGTACGGGATGAGTTCCTCGGGACGAGCGGGCTTCCCCGGCGGCGGCACGAGCATCTCCTGCGCGGTGACCAGGTCCGCGACGACGGGATCCACCACGCCGCCGGTGGGCTTGGACCCCTCCACCACGCCGATCAGGTCGCGCCGGTTCTTGAGTTCCATGTTGTCGGGCGCGACGGCGAGGAGTTGGTCGTAGATTTCCCGTGCGCGTGTCAGATTCTGGAGTTTGGTCTCGATCTCCGCCAGCATGACGAGCGTCTGGGGCCTGCCGGGATTCAGCGCCAGGAGTTGCTCGAGGCGCTGCTTGGCCAGGCCGGGCTGGTTGATCCGGTCGGCCACCTGGGCCGCCAGCATCAACGCCTCGGCGTTGGGACGGTTGCCCACGGCCTTGAGGTACTGGTCGAGCAGCCGGTTCGCACGCGAGAGATCGCCCTCGGCGAAGGCGAGCTGCGCATCGACGAACATCAACTGCGGCATGTCGGGGGCCATCACCGCGCCGAGTTTGGCCCGGTACTCGCGGGCCGCCGCGAGCACCTTGGGCTTGTCTTCATCTTTGACGTAGTGCCAGGCCTTGGCCTGGAAGAGCGCCTGCAGAAACTGGGCGTTGGTCCTCATCCCGAAGAGGCGGACGCCCTCGAGGCTCGTGGGGGGAATCTTGAGATCAACGAGTTTCTGGAGTTGCGCGTTGGCGCCGAGGTAGTCGTCGCGCGAGGCGAAAATGTCCGAGTAGGTCGCGAGCATCAGGGCATCCCCCGGCCGCTGCTCGAGCGCACGCAGGCACGCCGCCTCCGCCCGCTTCGAGCGGCCCTGCGGATCCAGCAGCGACTCCATGTAGCGCATCGTGTCGATCGTGCGCGGCTTGATCCTCGCCGGGTCGCTGGTCGCCATCGCCCTTGCCGCCGCGTCCAGACGGGGCATCATGTCCGCCTGCATCGTGCCGACCCGCTCGTTGACATCGACCTTGCCCCGCTGCACGTCCTGGGCGATCGCCTGCTGGAACTTGCCCAGATCCCGCTGCATCGACACCAGCATCATGTAGGGGTCATCGGGGTTCTTCTCGATAAACGACGACAGGGCCGCGTCGGCCTTGTCGCGCAGGGCCTGGGCCTCTTCGGTGGCCGCTCGGCCCTCGGCGCGCAGGGCCATGATGAGGTACAGGTTCTGGAGGCTCTGGGCCGCGTCGACATCCGACGGATCGGCCGCGATCGCGGCGATCAGGTCCGCCTCGGCCTCGAGCGCGAGTTCGTTCTTCGCATCGGGCACGAAGCGGTAGAGTTCGTACTTCGCCTCGCCCCGGTAGCGTCGCAGCGCATCGGCCTTCCCGCCCTCCCCGGCGTGCGGCGCGATCATCGCGTCGCACTCGGAGACGAAGCGGTCGTGCTCCGAACGGGAGAAGTTCACCGGCAGCATCTCACGCTGGATCTCCAGGTTCTCCTTCTGAAGTTCGATGTTCTCTCGCTGCACGCGGGCCAGCTGGCGCGTCGCCAGCATGTACTGACGGAAGTAGTCCTGGTACGTCACCTGCAGTTCCGGAGCCAGTTGCCGCAGCGCGTCCCTCCACTTGTTCAGGTTGACGGTGTTGGTCTGCTCCTTGTTCACCGCTTTCGAGTAGAACTCGATCGCCTTGGCGTACTCGCCCTTGGCCGCCAGACGGTCGCCCGCCTTGGCCAGGTCCGTGGCCGAGTTCACGAGCAGGTAGTAGGCCGACACGGCCACCACGCCGAACGCCAGCAGCAAGCCGACAGACAGGGACGCGACAAACCTCGTATTCACTCGACCGGCCATCACAGACTCCTCATGAACCGTCGCTCAGGGCGCTCCGGCGTGTTCGTTCTCATTGGTTCGTCCCGCCCGCTCCCGGGGCGTTCGATTTGCCCGACCCGGCGGCGGTGGTGTTATCGGCGCCGCCCGTTCGGGGTGGATACTCGCCCGATTCCACCTTCACCCAGTCGGGGACGCAGCGCATCACCTCGGCGAAGTTCTCGTCGAGCCACGCCGCGGCCAGTTCCGCCAGTTCCTCCGCGGTCTCCACCAGGTGCGACTGAAACTCGACTTTCAGGTAATAGGAATACGTCGAACGCAGGTCGAAGGCGAGCAGCCGCACACCCTCGGCACGGGAGACGATGCCGCCGTTGGCGATGAAGAAATACCCCGCGTAGATCGCACGCCCCGACTCGTCCTCGAAGTGCGTCACACGCAGTTTCAGGTCCTTCGCATCGCGCGGCAGGTTGATGCGTGTGTTGGGCAGATCCGTGTGCTTGTCCTGGGTCTTGGCCCGGAAGATGCGCCCCCGCATCGCCTCGGGAACGTCCTCGTTCTCGAGCCAGTCCTCGGTTCGTACCGGCATCGGGATATCGCCCACAACGCCCTTGAGTTGCATCCCCGCGCCCACCATGCACCGGTCGGGCACGTGCGGCACGGTGTCGATCATGCCGGTGTAATACGCCGCGTGGAACTGCAAGGCCCGCCGCTCCTTGCCCGGGCGCGGCTCTTTCTCGAGATACACACGGGAGACGTAGTTGGGGGTGCCCAGCACCTCCTCGATCTCCGGGGGCATGCGCTGATCGGATCCCAGCCGCACGAACGAAGCGCTCTCGCTGGGTATCGCCGAGACCATCCGGCCATCGGGGGCATAGATTTTCTCTTTGCGCAGATAGAGTTTGAACGACGAGATGGCGGCGCTCATGGCCACGGCGCTGACCGACAAAATCACGATCGCCGCGATGTAGGCCGGACGGACAAAGAGAGGACGGGGATTGGCGACGGGGCCGCTCATGCCGCAACCCCTCCGGCCCCGTCGGGTTCGTCGATGATCCTGTTGAGCGCCCAGACCACGCCGAGGAAAAGGCCCAGGCTGGGGACCAGGAGCAGCGTGCCGATGAGCATGTGGGCATCGCCGCTGGTGAAGTTCACGTTGTTGAGCGACAACAATCCCAGCACCGTCACGCGGATGACGTTCATGAAGATCGCCACAGGCCCCGCCAGCAGCATGAGCGCGATCCGCTGCCACCAGTGCTTGCACGACAGCAGGGCCACAGCGCCCGCCAACGCGTAGAACGCCACCACCATCCGCATCCCCGAACAGGCTTCCGCCACGTTCATCTTGTTCCCGGCCACCGACAGCGTGTTCCCGGAGAGATCAACGCCGAATCCGAAGATCGCGCCGAGAATCGTCAGAAAAACGAACGCCCCCTTGCTGGCGATGAGTTGCAACTGGAACGTCACCTTGATCATGATCTGCTCGGAGAGCGTGATCATGAAGACCAGGTACGCGATGGGCAGGAACAAGTAACGGAACATCCGCGTCCCGGCCAGCAGCAGCGTCAGCCCCCCCAGCGTCAGGATGACCGATGCGCCCTGGAGCATGTGGTTCGGGACTCCCACCACGAAGAACAGGTAGCACGCGATCCCCAGCAGCATCGGCGCCAGCGCGGGCCAGAAGACGCGCGCGGGCTCCGCCAGCAGTTTCTCCCGAACCTGCCACACCAGGTAGCCGCTGATAAACGGGATCACATACGCGTGGCCCCAGTCCTCCATCTTGATCGAACTGTGCTCGTGCTGTTTCCAGAACCAGCGGAAGAAGAGGCCGATGAACGCCGCCGCGAGCAGCCCGACAGCGGCCCAGGTCGAGGCGGATACCTCGTGTGCTCTTCGTGCCGATGCGCGCACCGCCACCGTGGCGGGTGAACCCGGTGAGACCATGGTGGATCGTTGCGGCGTCGCTGTGCTCATGCGGAATCCGGGGAGTGCTGTGCTTCCTTACTGCACCACCCCCGCGGCGGGTTCGTACGTGCGGCCAGGGTTCGCATCATGCCCGTCCTCAATCCGGGCCGTCGTACGGCGGAGGGCCGAAGATATCGTTGCCGAAGTTGCGATCGGCCGTGATGCTGAACCCGTAGTTCACGCGGAATCCGTTGCGGATCACCGCGAGCGGAAGCGCCCAGAAGTTGGTTCCGATATTCACACGGTCGTTGGGCTTCAGATACACATCGGGCTGTGTCTGTTCGCTGATCGCCCGGACATCGAGCCTGATGGTGGCCTGGCGGTCACCGGAGAGCATCCGGGTCAGATCGACCCGCTCAGGAATAGCCAGCGTGCCCATGCCGCCCGCGGAATCGATCGCCCGCAGCAGGGTCAGGCCGCCGGTGGGAGGCAACTGGATGGGGCCTGGTCGGTTGATCTGACCCGCCATGTAGACGAATCCGACCGGTGAAGTCGGCACACGGACGACATCACCGTTGCGGATGACGATGTTCGCCGCGGGATCTCCGTTGAGAAGGTCCTCCAAGCGGATGCGGATCACCCTGGTCGTCACCAGATCAGCCGCCTTGAGCGGGCCGCCGGCGGGCGATGCGGCCGCGGCCTTCGCCGCATTCAGTTGAACCCATTTACCGTTCAGGAATACCCAGGAAGTCGAGTCAGCACCTTTGGCCGAGGGTGTGGACTTGGCCACGGGTTGATCTACAAGGTCCAAAGCGGGAGGAGGCGAGTTGCCATCCGGGACGGCGGTCACATCGGGCTGCCTTCGCGGCAGGTAGCGCACGCCGGGGGCCGCGGGCATCATCCCCGGTGACGGCTGTTTGGGGGTGCCTTCGGGCTTGGTGATGTCGTCGATGACCCTGATGAGGTCCTCGCCCGTGACGGGCGGGGTCGTCGGGCCTGCCGGCGTATCGGGCAGGGACAAGGGCGGCGATGCACCATCGGGCTGGGGCGCGCCCAGGGCCGCATCGCTGAGTTCCACACGCCGGATCACATAGATGTCTTTTACCGATTCATCAAAGCGGCCTCCGGCCGTCAGGGCTTCGAGCAAGCGAAAGTTCGCGTTGGGAACAAGGTACTGCCCGCTGCGTTCCACGTTGCCCACGATGCTGTAGGTGCTGCCCCGGCTGTTGAGCATCACGATCTGGGCCAAGGGATCGGACACGAAGCGCGCCATGGCCCGCTCGATGTCCGCCCGTGCCTGTTCGAGCGTTCTCCCGCCGACCTGGATCCGTCCCAGCTGCGGCAGGTCGATCATGCCACGATCATCGACCACCACTTCGTACGTGTCGGGCCGATCCGTGATGATCAGGTCGTACAGCGTCACACGCATCGCATCGCCCGGTGTCACGCGATAACTGGACGGCTGCGGGAGCAAATCTTCCGGCACGGGCGAGGTCGCGTTCGCCGTGATCGGTTCATCTTCCTCGATCGAAGCGATCCGATCCAGCACCGGGACCACGGTCGGGGTCGCCTCCCAACGGCCCGCGACGCTCGGGTCCATGAACGAGTCCTGGCACCCGCCCATCCCCATAAGCAGCATCACGCTCCCGCAGACGGACCATGCTTGCCCGGATCCTCCGGCACGCGACCTCAATGCTCTGAGTCGCGTAGGGTGCGGACGGTTTATTCTGCCTGACACTGACTGTGGCACGAACAGCTCCTTCACACTCCGACAACCACACTTCAATTCCTGATCCACGCCCGCTGAACTCAGACCTCGAACTCGCCTGCCCCACGATCCTCCGGGCTGCTTTCCGATAACTCACAACGGTCGAAAAGGGACCGAACGAGACATCCCACGTTCACATTACCTATCAAAATACTTCCAATTTCCGACGGCGATCGTAGGAAGTTCCTTCACGGCGAGACACTTCCCGGACGGTCAGAATCGACCGGGCGGGCCGGTCCTATTGAACCCGCTGTGCGATTTTACCACACCTCTTCACCCCCGAAAGGGGGTTCAACTTTGAGAAACCCGCGCAGCACGTGAGACCCCGCGCGACACGAACTTTCCTCCACCACACGGGTGTATACGAGAAATCCCCCGCTCAGGTTTGCCGCTTCCTTGCGACCTACAAGGCTCGACCAACCCCTAAACTGTTGTTCAATGACACCGACCCAGCCAGATGCTCCGCCGCTCACCCGCACCGTGGCGCGGCACCCTCGCCCGCTCGGGGGTGATCCGTTGCGCGTGGTGGACCGTCCGCTGGTGAGCCTGTCGGTGCTCAACAACGCCGGCGGCGCTGTGGATCACATGACCGTCAAGCGCAAGCCCCCGTGGCTCCGGGCCAAGGTCCCCGGCGGGCCCGAATACACCAAACTGCGCACCCTGCTGCAATCGCACCGTCTTCACACGGTCTGCGAAGAAGCGGGCTGCCCGAACATGGGTGAGTGCTGGTCGCGGGGCGTGGCCACCATCATGATCCTCGGTGACACCTGCACCCGGGCCTGCGGCTTCTGCAACGTCAAGACCGGCCGCCCCAACGCGCTCGACCGCGATGAGCCGCGCCGGGTGGCCGAAAGTCTGCGTCTCATGCAGGAGGGAGCCGGCCTCAAGCACATCGTCATCACCAGCGTCAACCGCGATGAACTCGCCGACGGCGGGGCCGGCGCGTGGGCCGAAACCATCGTCCGCGCCCGCGAGGCCTGCCCAGGCCTCTCCATCGAAGTCCTCATCCCCGATTTCGAGGGCAACTGGGGCGCGCTCCAGATGGTCATCGACGCCCGGCCCCACATCATCAACCACAACCTCGAGACCGTCCGCCGCATGTACCCGGCGGTGCGCCCCAGCGCGAAGTTCGACCGATCGGCGGAACTCCTCCGACGCGTGAAAGAGCAAGGGCTGGTCGCCAAAACCGGGATCATGGTCGGCATCGGCGAGCGTGATGAGGAGGTCCTCGCGCTGATGGACGACGTGGTGCAGCGCACCGCCGTGCGTCCGCCGTCAGACAGCACGAACGGATCGGGCGCACGCCCCGGTGCCGACGGTTCGATGCCGCACGCCCCACAGACCGCCCGCGCTGACGCCTGCGACATCCTCACGATCGGCCAGTACCTCCAACCCACCCGCAACCACCTCCCCATCGACCGTTGGGTGACGCCCGAGCAGTTCGCCATGTTCAAGACCGAGGGCCTCCGGCGCGGCTTCAAGGTCGTCGAGAGCGGGCCGCTGGTGCGGAGCAGTTACCACGCCGATCACCAGGCCGATGTTCTCAGCGATATCGGGGCCGAGCGGGCCGAGCTGCGATCACGAGCTTGAACCATGGACCCCGAGATCGTCCAAGCGATGGTCGGCGTGCTCGAAGCCAAGGACTTTTCCACCGCCGCGCACACCTGGCGGGTTGTTCTCTACACCCGCGCCCTCGCCGAGGCCGCCGGCCTCGATGACGCCCTGATCCATCGCCTCACCTACGCCGCGGCGTTGCACGATGTGGGCAAGATCGACGTCCCCGACGAGATCCTCCAGAAGCCCGGCCCGCTCACACCCGGCGAGTTCGAGGTGATGCAGACGCACACGATCCGCGGCCACGAGCGCCTCCTCGCCATGGGTGAAGATGATCCACTCCTGCTCTCCCTGGTTCGTCACCACCACGAGCGATGGGACGGGACAGGCTACCCCGACCGCCTCCGCGGAGACAACATACCCATCGGCCCGCGGTTCTTTTCCGTCATCGACTCCTTCGATGCCCTCACCAGCGTGCGCCCCTACCGCGCCGAGATCGGCCCGGACGCGGCGGAACGCGCGATCGACGAACTCGCCACTCTCAGCGGGACCAAATATTGTGCCCAGGCGGTTGCGCTCTTTACGAACCTCTACCGCAGGGGCGGGCTGGGCTGGATCCTCGATCACTTCAACGACACCTGCCCGGTGCCGGAGTACACACAACTCGGCTCGCTGCATTCAACGCGTGACCCTTCACATGCCACAAAGGAAAAATACACACTCAAACTCTGATATCCTGCCGGTGACCAATCGCCGCTTCGACGACAGATCGCTGGGTATAAACACATGGACGCAAGGGCAAAGACAGTCAAAGAGATTCTCCATTCCGGCGACCAGTATCTGGTGCCCTTTTTCCAACGCCATTACTCCTGGCGACGAAAGAACTGGGACCGTCTTTGGGCTGACATCATCGCCCTGGTTGAGGATGACAACGCCAAGTCTCAGCATTTTCTTGGCCCCCTGGTCTGCACCCCGACAGAACACGTCCCGGGTGAAGTCACGCCGTATCAACTCATCGACGGGCAACAGAGATTGACGACCCTCAGCGTGTTTCTCGCTGCGCTTGCAGAAGCTGCTCGGCGTCTTGGACTGAGCGAACTCGCTGACGAGATCGTGGAGGACTTTCTGGTCCACAAGCGAAGAAAGGGCCTCCAGCGATTCAAACTGATTCCTCGAACCGGCGACCGGGAAGTCCTTCAAGCAGTGATTTCTGGACAGGTGGACAAGGCCTTTCGCCGAGATGGCATTGTTCAAGCGTGGACCCTGTTCCGGAAGCGCGTTGAGGCGAGAGTGGCGAACGTTGGTGCGTCCGAGCGATCTATCAGGGGACTGCTGACCACGGTGACCGACCGTCTCTCACTCGTCGTCATCACGATCACCGGAGAGAATCCCTACGAGATCTTCGAGAGCCTCAACTCGACGGGTCTCCCGCTTGAGCAGTCGGACCTGATTCGCAACTTCCTCTTCATGCAGATCCCCTTGGCGGATCAGGACGAGTTCAACCAAGAGCATTGGCAGGCCTTCGAACGGATGTTTGAGGCAGACTGCACCTTTCCGCCGCTGCCGCAGACGCCCTTTTACCGCAACTACGTCATGCTCACTGGGAACTATTCCAAACGTCACGAGATTTTTGTTGACTTCAAGGCGCATGCGAAGGCTGGACAGAAGGCCACTTCAGCGCTCGTCGCCGACTTGAAGAAGTTCGCAGCGTTCGAGCAGTTTCTTCGTCGCCCCGGCACCTGCCCGCTTGGCGAGCTTCGACAGCCGCTCGCCGCCATCGAGGCATTGGACATTTCGACCGCACACCCGCTCGTCATGGTCCTCTTTGGCTTGCACGCAGACGGAAGACTCACTCCTGCGGATCTTCTCGGCTGCCTGACCGACCTCCAGAGCTTTGTCCTTCGGCGGTCGCTTTGCGGAGAAACGACCCGTCCGTACAGCCGCTGGTTCGTTGCAGCAATCAAGGAGATCAAGGCTGCGCCGAGGGCCGAGCTGCAACAGTTCTGGTTGTCCAAGGGTTGGCCCGACGACTCGTCGCTGCGAAAGAGCTTGGAGTCGTTCCCCATCTACCGACGAGAGAAGGTCAAGGCGAGGCTGCTTCTGGAGACGATTGAGGTTGCCAAGGGTCACAAGGAACAGGCTTCGCTCGCAAAGGCCACCATTGAACACGTCCTGCCGCAGACGATCAACGAGGATGCCGCGGGCCGCTCTTGGCAACAAATGCTCGGGGCCAACTGGTCTACAACGCATCAGCAACTGCTTCACACGCTGGGCAACTTGACGCTCTCGGCGTACAACGGAAACCTGTCCAAGCACCCATTTGAGCGCAAGAAAGAGATCCTCGCTGAGAGCAAGATCGGACTGAACGACTACTTCGCCAACCAGCCAACATGGAATGCCGAGGCAATCACCGCTCGTACCGCTCGTCTCTGTGATGCGGTCGTCAAGATCTGGCCACGCCCCGCCGGTGGCCCGCAGTACGTCGCACCTTCAGTCACGGACAGTCAGGCGGCTGAGCTTTCCAAGAAGGAACTGTGTCAGCGCTACTGGACCGTCGCCGCAGAGGCATGGGCGGGCAAGCACGGTTCGCTGAAGATGGCCAAAGTGCGAGGCTGGGACTGGCTCGGGTTCGGTGTGCGCAAGAAGAACTTCAACTACTACACGTGGCTGAATCGGAAGCAGA
This sequence comes from Phycisphaerales bacterium UBA2402, assembly GCA_002343715.1. GTDB lineage: Bacteria > Planctomycetota > Phycisphaerae > Phycisphaerales > UBA1924 > UBA2402. Next base: position 12,542 of record DDSA01000021.1, read on the forward strand.
AGTGGATCGCCGTTAGCTTCTCCACCACCGGCAAGTCTTGCAGGGATGAGTTCCGCCGTCTTCGGCAGAAATCAACCGAGATCGAGGCCGCCCTTGGAGCGTCGTTGCTCTGGGCTGAGGATGCGGGAGAGACTTGGACGAACGTGAACCTCTTCAAACGGGACACCGATCCGTCGAACGAATCGGAATGGAATGAGCAGCATGAATGGCTGCTGAAGCACCTCTTGCTCCTTGAATCTGCTGTCCGACCGCATCTACAAGACGATCAAATCGAACAACCCGAATGACGACGGCCTTCCTGATCTGTTTACTCCCTGAGCAACCACACAGCCGGGTTCACGTTTATCCACGGCATAACGGGTGGGTCCGTGTGAACTTCTCTACCATTGGGCATCAACGAACAGAGCACCGCTGACGAATAACGCACCCCGACACGGAACATCACGTGACTCAACACACCCCCGACGCCCACTCCCCCGTGCAACTTTCCGACGAACCGGCAGTCCGGCGTGTGCTCGGACAGGCGATTCTCGGCCTGTGGGATGTCGCCAACACCCTCACACGGTTGCGGCCCACACGCCGTGAGCGGTACCGCATCGCCATTTTCGGATCCGCCCGGGCGCAACCGGGCACGTTCGTCTACGACGAAGTGAAGCGACTGGCGGGGGCGATGTCCGCCATGAACTGCGACATCATCACCGGCGGCGGGCCGGGGTTGATGCAGGCGGCCAACGAGGGCGCCGCGAGCGCGGGGCACGCCGACCGCTCCACCGGCATCCGGATTGACCTTCCCTTCGAGCAGGATGCCAATCCCTTCGTCGGCGAGGCCTTCGTCCACAAAACCTTCTTCACTAGGCTGCATCACTTCGTTCTCGCGGCCGACGCCTTTGTTGTCGTGCCCGGGGGGATCGGCACCGTGCTCGAGACCTTCGTGGTGTGGCAACTCCTCCAGGTGGGGCATGTGAAGAACGTCCCCCTCATCCTGGTGGGCAGGATGTGGAAGGGCCTGGTGGAGTGGGCGCGAGAGAGCATGCTCGATCCACGACTCGAACTGGCCGGCCCGCCGGACATCGACATCCCTGTGTGCCTCGGTTCGGCCGATGAGGTCATCGCGCTCATGCGTTCGCACCACGAACAATGGCTCGCGGCCCGGAGCGCGGATTGACCCGGGCGCGGCGATCCGCCCCTCGCCGCTGATTCTTCGCCGCGAACCTGCCGACACACTTCTATCCTTTGCCCCCGCCCGGGCCGCAGCCGCCCGTGACGGGGAGGATGTCCCGACCGTACCCCGAAACCGATCCCATGACCACCACCAACCGACGCGCACTCATTACCGGCATCACCGGCCAAGACGGTTCCTACCTCGCCGAGTACCTGATCGGCAAGGGGTACGAGGTCCACGGCATCATCCGCCGCTCTTCGTCCTTCAACACGGGCCGCATCGACCACATCTACCTCGATCCCCACATCAAGGCGGGGAAACTGAAACTCCACTACGGCGACCTGTGCGACGCCAACAGCCTCGCCAAACTCATGCGCGAGGTCGAGCCGCACGAGGTCTACAACTTGGGGGCGCAGTCGCACGTCCGCGTCTCCTTCGACCTGCCTATCTACACCGCCGACACCGTCGCCATGGGCGCCCTGCGTCTGCTCGAGGCCGTCCGCGACTACCAGCAGCAGAGCGGCCGGCAGGTCCGCTACTACCAGGCCAGCAGTTCCGAGCAGTACGGCAAGGTCATGGAAGTCCCACAGCGCGAGACCACCCCCTTCTACCCCCGCTCCCCCTACGCCTGCGCGAAGGTCATGGCCCACTGGGCCACCGTCAACTACCGCGAGTCCTACGGGCTGCACGCGAGTTGCGGCATCCTCTTCAACCACGAAAGCCCCCGCCGCGGCGAGACGTTCGTGACGCGCAAGATCACCCGCGCTGTGGGCCGCATCAAGATGGGGCTGCAGGACAAGGTCTTCCTCGGCAACCTCGACAGCAAGCGCGACTGGGGCTTCGCCGGCGATTACGTCAAGATGATGTGGCTGATGCTGCAGCAGGACAAGCCCGACGATTACGTCATCGCCACCGGACGCACGATCACCGTGCGCGAGTTCGCGGAGATGGCCTTCCGCTGCGTCGGCCTCGACTTCACGAACCATGTCGAGTTCGACCAGCGCTACCTCCGCCCCGCCGAGGTGGACCTCCTCCTCGGCGATCCGACGAAAGCCAAGGAGAAACTCGGCTGGATCCCCACCACCAGCGTCGAGGACCTCGCCCGCATGATGGTCGAGCACGACCTCGACATCGCCAAACGCGAGAAAACCCTCCGCGATGCCGGGCACGACATGCCCTCACAGGCCGGCCACGATCAGTGAGCAGGCGACGCGGAAGCCGCGGCGTCAGGCCCGCCGACGGTCGCGCATCGACCGCAGTTTGTTGGCGTACTCCATGACGACCATGACAAAGGTCGCGTGGCTCCACGTCAGCGGGCTGACGCTGATGGCCTCGCCGGTGTAGGGGTGGTACTGCTCGGCGAGCACGCCGCTCTTCTCCGCCCGCCAGACGCACCACTGCATCAGGTCCATCGCCTCGCTCAGGTCGGCCTCGGTCTTCGCCCGGGCGATCACCCACTGCGCCCGCCAGAGGGTGCAGATCACCCAGGGGTTGCCGGGCACGGTCTCGATCTGGTCGCGCTCGATCTGGTGGTAGTAGTCGCGTTCGTACCGGGCGTAGCCCCCCACGCCGGTCTTGACAGCGAGCTTCTCGCGGGCGTTCTCCATCTCGGCCCGCACCTGGGGATCGTCCACCGGCAGGCCGGTGAACGCGAAGACCGCGTAGTTCGCCGCGTCGGCCGTCATGTCGAGCCTGTAGCCGCCGTTGTGCGGCACGATGTTGCGCGCGAAGCGCTGGTGCTCCTCGCTCCACATGTGCCGGCGCATCGCCGCGGTCATCCGCGCCGCCCCCTCGCGGAAGGCCATCGCGGAATCGTGCTCGCCGAAATCCCGGGCGAAGGCCGCGGCGGCGTTGAGCGCCCCGATCGTCGCGCACACCGAGAAGAGATGAACACCCCGCCGCTCCTCCCACAGGTCCCACGACTGCTGGGGCAGGCCGTTGGCGTCCCGGTACGCCAGCATCCACTGCGCGGGGCGCTGGACGAGCGTGGCGTACAGGGGCTTGATGAACTCCACATCGCGGAAGACCTCGAAGTGGCGGCGCAGGGCCCACAGCACCAGGGCCGTCTCGTCCTGCTGGATGGGCAGGATGCGCTGCCCCTCGATCGTCCACGGGTGCCAGCTGCTGGCCATGTCCCCCGTGGGCGTGTACTTGTGCAGAAAGTACCCCTCGGGCTGGATCACGCGGGCGCAGAACCGGAAGAAGGCGCGGCTCAGTTCGCTCTGGTTGAGCAGGATCAGCGCGTACGCCACCAGCGCCCCGTCCCGCGGCCAGCAATACGAATAGTGGTCGCCGCCGAACTGCGTGATGTCGCTGTCGTTCGCCGCGATCACCGCACCGCCGTTGTCCACCTGCGTCCGCAGGATCAACTGAGACCGCCTGAAGAGATCGGCGATGCTCGGCGGCAGGTCCGCGCTCTCCACCGGCTCGGCGCGGAGCCAGAGTTTCCAGTAGGCGTGGGTCCTCTCGATCATCCGGTCGGGGCCGAGCTCGAGGATGCGCTGGTTGATCGCCTTGATATCGCGGTAGGAACGCCCGCAGGCCAACCAGCTGGTGACGTGCGAGGTGCCGTGCGCCGGCACCTGAAGGTTGAATCCGATAGTGGTGTCCACCGACCCCTGGCTGATGGCGTTGCGTCCCAGGATGCCGTCCTCGGCATCGCGCCAGGTGCCCTCGGTGCCGCGGACGCGCTTGGTGCCGATCGACCAGTTGTCGATCCCGCACTTGTTCTCGTCGCAGGCGTTGAAGAGGAAATACTGGTCGTCCTTGTACAGAATCACGCTGCTGAGGTTGGGGTCGTAGTTCGCCGTGTCGCCCACGGGCGTGCCGCGGATCGACAGGTCCCAGTGGCTCAGCAGCCGCACATCGCGGTCCTTGCCGGAGAGGTCGCGCACCGTCGCCCGCCGCAGGTACACCGGGTGATGAAAATCCACGGCGTCGTTGCAGGTGATCTCCAGCCCCAGGTGCTTGTTCCGCAGCACCACCTCCGTCACCAGCGTGTCGGCCCGGTAGCGCAGGGTGCGATCCCAACCCAGTTCCTCGATCCACGCGAACATGCCGTCGGCCCATACGCCGAACCGCTGCACGTGCCCGTCGGTATGGTTGAACCGCCCCACGTTCGGGTAATAAATGTCCCGAACGCGGTAAAACTTGTCGAACGTGATGAGCAGGTCGCCGTTGCCGACCGGGATGTCTCGAGGCATGAGCGCTGGGTTCCTCCGACGCGAAAGACGAACGCTAGGAACGCCCCGCCGGGCGAACCATCCCACGAACACGCGGTGCGGAGCGCGGCCTCATGAACTGCCGCCGCGCATCCGCTCCACACCCTCCGGGAACGGGTAGGTCGGGAAGACGCCCACGTGGCCGTTCTTCCACATCGAGGGTGCGGTGTAGACATCGCCCCGGAACCCCGCGTTGAACATCGTCCGCAGCACACTCTCGAAACTCGGCTCGCGCCCGTCCGGCCCGACCAGTTTGTTTGCCTTCGCGTTGAGGAACGACACCGCCGCGGCGGGCTGGCGCTCGCGCCGATCCCCGAGCATCTTCGAGACCGTGCGGAAGCCCCGGTAGAGATCATCGACGGAGAAATGATCCTTGTTCTTCGGCCGCAGCACCGCGAGGATCAGCACCGAATCCAGGTCGTACTTGAGGACGTAGGGCTCGCGGTCCCCCGCCGCGTGCACCGCCACCGAATCCTGGAACATCCGGGCGTAACTGGTCACCGTCTTGGGCGTCCACTGGCTGGTGTGCATCAGTTCCACGAGCTGCGCGATGATGCCGTGGCTGTTGTCCGCATCGTTCACGCCGCAGATGACGGTGCGGTACCGGCCGTCGAGCAGGTCGCGGAGCAGGTCCTGCCCCCACATGATGCGGATGCGTTCGCCCGCGCGCTGGCCCGATTCGCCGGGCAGCAGTGTCACGCGGTCGGGGAAGACATCGGAACGGAGCAGGCTGTCGGCATCGTCATCGTACAGACGGATCGGGCTGACTTCGGCGCGAATGGTGGCGGGCATGGGTGGCCTCCTGTGCCGGAGTGTACGGGGGCAGGCACCGGATCAATCCGCCCCGGATCATGGGACGCCGATCTCCCCTCCCGCGGGGCGATTCATATACTTTATCGTGCGCCGGCGTACTCGCACGCATCGCACGACGGAGACCGCGACCATGCAACCCTCGATCCGCTACAACAACGTCATCGACGGAGAGGAAGCCCGCGCCGCCCAGGCCGCCGCGGATCAGGCCCCCGGCCTGCACGCCGACGAGATCAACGCCGATCGGTTCTACATCACGCAGAAGTACGAGTTGTACACCCGCGAGGACCACGAGGTCTGGCGCGACCTCTTCGACCGGCGCTGGAACGTCCTCGAGAAGCAGGTCTCCCGCATCTTCATCGATGGGATGAAGATACTCCGCCTCACCCGCGACCGCCTGCCCCTGCTCGATGACCACGTCCTTGAACGCGACATCACCATCGCGGGGGGCGAGGTGCTCAACGCCGGAACACGGCTGGACGGCATCAACAAGTTCCTCGGCGCCCAGAGCCAGTGGGCCAGTTACGGCGTGCCGGGCTACCTGCCCGCCAAGGCCTTTTTCGCCTGCCTGGCGCAGCGTGAGTTCCCCACCACCGTGCTCATCCGCCCGCGCGATGTGATGGACTACCTGCCCGAACCGGACATCTTTCATGATGTCTTCGGCCACGTTCCCCTGCACACGCTCAAGGTGTTCGCGGACTTCCTCCAGACCTACGGCCGAGCCGCCCTTCTGTGCGATGATGAAGTTCACATCAAGCGACTGGGTCGCCTCTTCTGGTTCACCGTCGAGTTCGGCCTCATCAAGGAGGATGGACGCGTGCGCATCTACGGCAGCGGCCTGGTGAGCAGCCACGCCGAGTCCGAGTACGCCCTGCGCGGCTCGTGGGAGCGGCCCGGCGAACGTGTCGCCGATTGCGCCCCGCGCCCGGTCGCCCAGTGGCGGCCGTTCGACCTCGACCGCATCTGCGACACCGATTTCGAGATCGACCACTTCCAGCCGATCTACTACGTGCTCGAGAGTTTCGAGCAACTCCGAGACGCGATGAACGAGTACGCCCAGCGGGTGATCGGCGAGGCGGGGCTGGCGAAGGCGGGGACGTAGCGACCGCTACAGCCCGATCCGTACGCCTTCTTTCTTCATCTTTTCCAGCACCAGCCCCAACTCCACGAGAACCAGGTCCAGCCTTCTGGCCGCATCGTTCAGCGAGTTGTACAGGTCCGGGTTCTGCATCAACTGCCCCAGCGTGCCCCTCCCCTTGGTCGCCGTGTCGAGGGTCTGGGCCAGTTCCGTGGCCGCGCGTTCCGTCGCCTCGAGCGTCGAATGCGCCCTGGCCGCCAGCGAATCGAACGAGTCACCCACTTTGCCCGCCGCGCCCTCGATCTTCGAGAAGGCGCTGGCGGCCGCGTCCACCGCGCCCTCGGCCTTGGCCGCCGCGGCGCGCACGCTCGTGACCGTCTCGCGGGCATCGGTGAGGAGCGCATCGGCTTTCGCCACCGCGTCCTTGACCTGCCGGCGAAGGGCGGCATCACTCAACCATTCATCGGCGGATGCCAGGGTGCGGTCCAGCCGCTCGATGGCGCTGCGTACGTTGGCCGTTTTTCCCGCGGCCACATCCGCGACCGTCCGCGGCTCGAGCGCATCATTCAGACGCTCGCCCACCGTGGTGTAGACCTCGGCGAGGCGGTCGATTTTTTCCGCCGTCGCGGTCAGCCTGCCCAGCGGTCCCTCGGTCGAGTCGGCCAGCCGTTGAAGGAGCGTCGTTGGATTGCCCGCATCAAAGATCTCGCCGGGGCGGATCACGTCCTTGGCCTCCGCCTGCGTCAACGTCCTGGGAACGGCAAAGTCCAGACTCGCATCGCCGATCAGCCCCTTCTCGATGCCCACGATGCTCGACCGCGGAATCTGCACCGACGTCTTGACTTTGATCTCCAGCAGCACCCCCCCCGTGGTGGCGGGCAGAATCTCGGCGCTGGTCACCTGCCCGATCGAGACACCGCTCATGGTGACACGGCTGGCCTGGGCGAGGCCGCCGGCGTTCTGCACCTTGACTTTGAAGGAGTAATGGCGGTCGAAGGACATCTCGCCGAAGAAGATCAGCCCGGCCAGCAGCCCGCTCACGCCGAGGATGGCGGTGGCGCCGACGAGAAAATCTCGGATGATGGGTCTCACGCTTGTGCCTCCTGTCGTGCCGCGGCGGCCCGTGTCTCTTCGGCCAGTCTCCGCTCATCGGCATCGTCATCGCGCACGTACCGGCCCGCCAAGAAGTTCTGCACCCGCCGATCCTCGTGCCGGGCCACCTGCGCGTAGGTCCCGTCGGCCACGATCCGGCCCTCGAGCATCACCACCACACGGTCGGCCACTTTCTGCGCCGAGACCAGGTCGTGGGTTACCACCACGTTGGTCACGCCCAGCGTGCGGTTCAGCCTCAGGATGAGTTCGTTGATCCCATCGGCGCGGATGGGGTCCAGACCCGTCGTCGGTTCGTCGTAGAGCACCACGCGGGGCCGAAGGACGATGGCCCGCGCGAGCGCGATCCGCTTGCGCTGACCCCCAGAGAGTTCACTGGGCAGTTTCTTCTCCGCCCCCGCCAGGTCCACTCGCGAGAGCGCCTCGGCGATCTTGACCGCACGCTGCGCCCGTGTCATCGATGTGTGTTCGATCAGCGGGAACTCGATGTTCTCCGCCACCGTCATCGAGTCGAAGAGCGCCGACATCTGGAACAGCAGCCCGATCTGGAGCCGGACCGGCGCCAGGTCGTTCTCATCCAGCTGGTCGATCCGCCGACCGTCAAAGTAAATCTCCCCGGCGTCCGGCTTCAGAAGACCCACCATGTGCTTGAGCGTCACCGACTTGCCGCACCCGCTGGGGCCCATGATCACCGTCGTCTTGGCTTCCGGGATGTCCAACGAAAAATCGTCCAGCACCTTCAGCCCGCCGAACGACTTGCGCAACCCCACCATTCGAAGGAGCGCCCCGGAACGATCCGGACCGGAGTTTGTTTCGTTGATGCTTCCCATGTCCGCGGCACGCCGCGCGGCCCCGCACAAACCGCGCCCGACCCTCGGGCACGGCGTGGGGCACCCCTCGGAGCCGATCCGTACGATAGGTTCGTGAAGACTAACCAGGAATCGGGCTTCGGCCATGTTCATCGGGAACTCCTGGTCAAGGGCGTGAAGTTCGACTACGAGCGCCTGACGTTCACGGCCTCCGACGGGCGAACGACAGCCCGCGAATGCGTCCGGCACCCCGGCGCTGTCATTCTCCTGCCCGTGCTCGACACGCCCGAAGGCGCCCGCATCATCCTGATCCGTAACTGGCGACTCTCTCTCGAACACTGTCTGTTTGAACTGCCCGCCGGCACCCTCGCCAAGGGCGAAGACCCCGCCGCGTGCGCTTCTCGCGAACTCGAGGAGGAGACCGGCTACCGGGCGGCGAACCTGCGCCCGCTCTGCCGGTTCCACACATCACCGGGGCTGAGCGATGAACTGATGCACGCCTTTGTCGCGGACGATCTCCGACACGTGGGCCAGCGCCTGGAGGCCGATGAACGCATCACGGTCCACCCCACGCCCATTCCGGAGTGCCTGCGCATGGTGCGGAGCGGTGAGATCACCGACGCGAAAACAATGCTGACGATCCTCTGGGCGTGGCAGGCAGGGATCATCACTCCGCCGTGTCCATGAGAACCCATCACCCGACCGGCGGCATGGCCCTCCCGCCCTCTGCACGGCACACCGAACCACCTACCATCGAGCACACGCGAGCGAATGAATGACTCGTTCGGGACGCGCCACAAACACCCATGGGACTCTACGACCGGGAATACGCGAGTGATCGAGGAGTGCGCGGCGGCTTGCCGCGCCTCAATGCTCTGTCGGCGACTACCTGGCTCATCATCGCGAACGTCGCCGTCCATGTGATCCGCGGGTTCGCGCTCCCCAACTACCCGAAGGATGCTCTCTTCAACTTCGGCTACTTCTCGACCAAGAAGGTCATCTACAGCGGGCCGGGCAGCCTGGAGTTCTGGCGGTTCCTCACCTTTCAGTTTCTGCACGCGCCCGGGATCATGCACCTGGGCTTCAATATGCTCGGGCTGTACGTCTTCGGCTCGCTGGTCGAGGCTCAACTGGGCCGCAAGCGGTACATCGCCTTCTATCTGACCTGCGGCATCTTCGGCGGTTTGCTCTACCTCATCCTCAACGCCGCGGGGTGGTACTTCAAGGTTCAGGTGCCGGGGCTGCTCTTTTCAGATCCATCGATGCCGTTGGTGGGTGCCTCCGCCGGGGTCTTCGGCGTCATCATGGCCTGCGCGTACATCGCGCCCGATGCCATTCTTGACCTGGTCTTCCCGCCGGTGTCGCTGCGGATGAAGGTGCTCGCGTACGGGTACGTCGCGCTGGCGCTGCTCAACCTGCTCTGGGGCGGCAACAACGCCGGAGGCGATGCGGCCCATGTCGGGGGCGCGATCGCCGGGTTCTTCTTCATCCGAAACGCCCACCTGCTGCGTGATTTCTTCGATATCCTGGGCGACTCTCGGAAGGCCGCGCCCAAAGGCCGCAAAGGTCCCAAACTGCGGCTTGTGGGCACGGAGCGCGACCCGCCCGGCCCCGATGAGGAAGAACTCAACCGGGTCCTCGACAAGATCCGCACCCTCGGCGCCGAGAGCCTCACCCCCACCGAGAGGGAGACCCTGCGTCTGGCCACGCAGGCCAAGCGCGCCCGAGACGGAGCCTCTTCCCCGTGAGTCCGCTGCGTTTCGAGATCACCGCGCGTTCGGCCCGCACGCGCGCCCGTCGCGGCGTGGCCACGACGCTCCACGGCTCGTTCGACACCCCCGCCTTCATGCCCGTGGGCACGCGCGCGAGCATCAAGGGCATCCTGCCCGCGCTGGTGGCGCAGACCGGAGCACAGATCGTCCTCAACAACACCTACCACCTGATGCTCCGGCCCGGGAGCGAACTCATCCGGCGGCAAGGAGGGGTGCACCGCTTCATGAACTGGAACGGCCCCATCCTGACCGACTCCGGCGGCTACCAGGCCTACAGCCTCGCCGCCACCAATACCGTCAACGACCGGGGCGTCACCTTCAAGTCCATCGTCGATGGGGCGATGGTCGAACTCACGCCCGAGCGGGCCATGGAGATTCAGAATCAACTCGGCCCCGACATCATGATGGCCCTTGACGACTGCCCGCCTTCGATCAACCCCGCCGCGGCGGGTGACAAGGCGCAGATCGGACGACTCACCGCGGTCGCGGCCCGCGATACCCGTCCCGCGAGCACGTACGACCAGACCGCCCGCCTCGATCTCGCCAACGAGCGCACAGTCCGCTGGCTCGAACGCTGCAAAGCCGCCCACGCCCGTCCCGATGAACAGGCCCTGTTCGGGATCGTGCAAGGAGGCACCGACCCCGCCCGACGCTCGTGGTGCGCCCAGCGCGTCTGCGCCATCGACCTGCCCGGTTACGCCATCGGCGGGGTCGCCGTCGGCGAGGCTCCGGAAGACATCGCCGCGATCGTGCAACACACCGCCCCCCTGCTCCCGGATGAGAAACCTCGTTACCTCATGGGCGTCGGCTACGAACGCGATCTCCTCGCCGCCGTGCTGGCCGGAGTGGACATGTTCGACTGCGTGCTCCCCACGCGAAACGGCCGCAACGCCAACGCCTTCACAGCCGCCGGCCAGGTCCGCCTCCGCAACGCCCAGTTCGCCGAGGATTCCCGCCCGATCGAAGACGGCTGCGACTGCCACGCCTGCAGCCCAGCACGCTTCGGATGGACCACGCCAGACAATCGCCCCTTTACGAGAGCCTATCTTCGGCATCTGTTCATGGTTGGGGAAATGCTCGGGCCGATCCTCGTGACCCTGCATAACCTTCGGTACTTCCAACGATTCCTCTCCGATGTTCGGGATCGGATCGTGGATGACGATTGGCCCGGGCTTGTCGCCCGCTGGCCGATCGCGGCTTCGGGCCTTTCGCCCAAAGCCTTGCAGACCCCGCTGTAGATTTGCCAGGGGGAACCCGCCGCGGCGGCGCCGCCGCTCATTCTCCCGATATCGCCCAGTCGCCCTCCCTAAACACCACCACAAGCCTTGCCCCGGTGGTGATCGCACCTGAACGAAAGTGATCGAACCGAATGACCACCAGCACCAGTACCTGGACAATGAATCTGATTCTCGCGCAGTCCACGCCCGAAGTCTCGGCCGTACCGGCGCAACCCCGGCCCGTCGGGATGCCGGGCACGACCAGCCAGCCCGCGACCGCTCCCGGGGGTGCGACGCCGGCGGGCGCCCAGCAGGGGGCTCCGAGCAGCATGATGCTCTGGCTGATCCTCCTGATGTTCGGCGTCATGATCATCCCGGCCATGCTCAGCGGTCGCCGCGAGAAAAAGCGCCGTGCGGAACTGATGGCCTCGCTCAAGAAGAACGACAAGGTCCAGACGCTCGGCGGCATCATCGGCACCATCTCTGAACTGACCGAGCAGGAAGTGGTGCTCAAGGTCGAGGATGGGCGTATCCGCTTCGCCCGCAGCGCCATCCAGGGCGTCATCCAGAGCACGAACTCGCCCGTCAACTCCTTCGCGGAACCCAAGGACGCCAAGACCGTCTCGGTCTGACCGCATCCACGAAGAGACCCGCCCACATCCCGCCCTTTCACGACGCTTCCTCCACACATCCCGCCATGCGAACCATCTACCGCAACCTGATTTTCACGCTGTTCGCGCTCGCGATCAGCACCTGGGCGATCATCCCGCCGGAGAAGAAACTCCGATTGGGCAAGGACCTCCGGGGCGGCGTCAGCCTTGTCTATTCCGTCCAGACACGAGATACCGCCGGGCAGGATCCCAAGACCCTGATCGATGAGACCATCTCCGTTCTCAAGGACCGGGTCGATCCCGACGGCCTCTTTGAAATCTCCATGGTCGCGCAGGGCACCGACCGCATCGAGATCACCATGCCCCTGCCCAGCGACCGCGTCAAGGCGCTGAGCAAAGCCTACCGCGATGAACTCGAAGCCCTCGGCGCGGCCTCTCTCAACCGTCCCCGCCTCGAGCGAACATTGCGGCTCCCGCCCTCCGAACGCGCCCCGGCCCTGGAGAGACTCTCCAATAAGAACTCCAAACGCCTCGAACTCCTCAACGCCGCCGCGGCCGCCTTCGACGCCGCCGCCGCGACGCGCGACGCCTTCATTGCCGAAACCGACCCCGCAAGAAAAGACACCCTCGCCGCCGAGGCCGCCGGCGCGGAACTCGCCCTCGATGATGCCCTCGCCAAGGCCCTCGCCACCGCGCTCTCATCGGATGACTTGCACCGTGTCCTGACCCTCTCGACCAAGCCGCGCTCCTTCTCCGACCGCGAAGGCAAAACCCAGACCCTCCCCAGCCCTCGCGAAGAAGCCGAACGCAAACTCCGCGAGGCCCACCCCGACGCCGCCGCCGACATCGACCGTGTCATCGCCACTTTCAACGCCTACGCCGCAGAACGCAAGAGCCTCGATGATCCCGAGGATCTCAAGCGGCTCCTGCGCAGCGCCGGCGTCCTGTCCTTCCGAATCTCCGTCAAGCCAGGCGCGCACCCCGACGAAACCAACCTCCGCCAGCGCTTCCGCGAACTCGGCCCCCGCAACGCCAACGCCGACGATGCCCGCTGGTACCGCATCAACCGCATCGACGGCATGATCCACTCCCGCGAGGACGCCCTGCGCCTCGCGTCGGACGACTCCTTCGCCGCTGATTACTTCCGCGGCATGGGCTACGTGGTCGAGGCCCGAGGCGGGGATTACTACATGCTCGCGTGGGACACCCCCGGCAACAGGCTGACGAAGGGCGATCACGCCGATCAGCCCTGGGCCGTCGCCGCCGCCTACCAGAGCCGGGATGAACTCGGCAAGCCCTGCATCGCCTTCGCGATGGACGCCGTGGGCACCAAGTACCTCGGCCAACTCACCGCCGTCAACGTCGGCAACCAGATGGCCGTCCTCCTCGATGACGAGGTCTACACCGCGCCCACCCTTCGTTCCGCGATCAGCAGCAACGGCCAGATCACCGGCGATTTCAGCCAGGAAGAGATCAACTATGTTGTCCGAGTCCTGTCGGGCGGTACCCTGCAACAGGCCCTCTCACCCGATCCCATCAGCCAGAACTCCATCGCCCCGGCCCTGGGCTTCGACAATCTCCGCATGGGCCTGATGTCGGGCGTCTACTCCGTCATCCTTGTGGCGGTCTTCATGGTGGTCTATTACTTCCGGTTCGGCCTTGTCGCCGTGCTGGCCACCATGGTCAACGCGCTGCTGATCATGGGGGCCATGTCCCTCTCCAAGGCCGCCTTCACGATGCCCGGCATCGCCGGCATGATCCTCACCTTCGGCATGGCCGTGGACAGCAACGTCCTGATCTACGAACGCATCCGGGAGGAGCTCAACCGCGGCGCCGACCTCAAGACGGCCGTGCGGCTCGGCTTCGAGCGTGCCCTCTCCAGCATTGTCGACGGGAACATCACCAACCTGATTGTCTGCGTCGTCCTGTACTACACAGGCACGCCCGAGGTCCGCGGCTTCGCCATCACGATGGGCATCGGCGTTGTCTCCACGCTCTTCGCGGCGCTGGTCTTCAGCCGGATGGTCTTCGACATCGCCGTCAACTTCGGCTGGCGCAAAGCGTCGATGCTCCCCATGGCCTGGCCGGGCCTCCAGAAGTTCCTCACGCCCAACATCAACTGGCTCCGCCTGCGCTACATCTTCTACACGATCTCCGCCGTCTATGTCGGCCTGGGATTCGCCATGATCTGGTACCAAGGCTCGAAGATGCTCGATACCGAGTTCCTCGGGGGCACCAAACTCACCATCCAACTGCGCGAGGGGCCCGATGGCAAGCCCCTGACGCTGACCCGCGACCAAGTGCAACAGCGTGCCCAGGCCGCCGCGAGCGATACGGACCCGGCGCTGCGCCCGCTCCTCAACGCGGAGGTCATTCCCATCAACCCCAGGGAGGATGGCGTCACCAGCGACCGATTCGAGATCAAGGTGGGTGCCGCGGAGGCCGGGACCGATCCCGACGCGATCCCCGATGCGATCGTCGCCGTCTTCGCCGACACGCTGGAGATCAAGCCCCCGCTGGCCTTTACCGGCTCCGAGCTTACCGACACGCTCGCCCCTGTGTACCCGATCGAAAAAGCCACCCTCGGCGAAAACGTTGACACGCACGCCTCCAGGCGTGATGACGTGCAATCGTTCCTCGGCGGGGCCGCCATCATCATCGACAACATCGACCCCCCCACGCCTCTCAAGAGCATCGCAGAACGCATGCGTACGGCGCGCCAATCCGCGGAGTTCTCCGGGACCATCGCGCGTGAGGTGGGCTTCATCATCCTGGAAGGTGATGAAAACGCTGTGGAGAGTCTGGCCGTTCTTGTACGCGACGACAACGCCAGTTATCTCCGCGACGAGGCCGCGTGGAGCCAGAACGTCCGCGCCAAGGAATGGGCCCTGACCGTCAAGGCCCTCACCGGAAAGACATCCCTCGCGGGCGTCAACGCCTTCAGCCCCGCCATCGCCAGTTCTTTCCGCGCCGACGCCATCACCGCCTCGGTCCTGTCCTTTTTCCTCATCGGCATCTATATCTGGGTCCGCTTCAAGACCCTCAACTACGCCCTCGCGGCCGTGGTCGCGCTGGTGCACGACGTGCTCACCGTGATCGGCCTGCTGGCGTTCTGCGAAATTCTGTACGAGACCCCCGCGACCGCCGGGTTCGCCAGGTCGATCGGGCTGCTTCCATTCAAAATCGACCTCAACACCGTCGCCGCTCTCCTCACCATCGCGGGGTACTCTCTCAACGACACGGTCGTCATCATGGACCGCATCCGCGAGAACCGCGGCAAACTGCTCTACGCCACCAGTTCCATCATCAACACCTCGATCAACCAGACCTTCAGCCGCACGATCATCACCGGCGGCACCACACTGGGGTCGTGCCTGATTCTCTACTTCATCGGGGGCGAGGGGATGCGTTCATTCGCTTTCTCGCTGGCAACCGGCCTGATCGTCGGCACCTACTCCTCCGTCGCGATCGCCGCCCCGATCGTCTGGTCCCGCAAGCACGAGGACCAGCCCGAACTCTCCATCCAGCCTGTCACGCTCTGACCGACCGGCTACAGTGCCACGCATGGCCGGGCCGGAGGGTGATTCTCGCGTGTGCGTCGTGGGGTCCGTGAACATGGACCTCGTCGTTCGCGCAGCGCGCTTGCCCGCCCCGGGAGAAACTGTCTCGGGCGGTGCGTACCGCACCTACCCAGGCGGCAAGGGTGCCAACCAGGCCGTCGCTTCCGCGCGAATGGGGGCGCACACCTCGTTCGTCGCCTGTATCGGAGACGACCCGCACGGCGTCAAAGTCAAGGCCGCCCTCGAATCCGAGAGCCTCGACCTGTCGCGCCTGATGGTCCGCCCCGGCGAGGCCACCGGGCTGGGCCTCATCACCGTTTCCGAGGGCGGCGAGAACATGATCGTCGTCTCCCCCGGCGCCAACGCGACCATGACCGAAGCCGATCTCACGGGCGCGCAAGACGCTGTCATCACCTCCCACGTCCTGCTGCTTCAACTCGAAATTCCCGGCCCCGTCATCATCGCCGCGGCGAAACTCGCCCGCGCCGCCGGCGTCGCGGTGATACTCAACGCCGCCCCCGCGCGACCTCTTTCCCAGGAGTTGCTCCGCAACGTCGATGTCCTGGTCGTCAACCGCGTCGAGGCCACGACGCTGCTGGGCATCGAGCCGAACACGGACCCGGGCCGTCTCACGCTGCGCCTTCCCGAACTGGGGCCGCCCGCCATCCTCCTGACCCTCGGTTCGCAAGGGTCCATCCTGTCGTACCGGGGCCGCCCCAAGCGCGTCCCGACGCCCGCGGTCAAGGCCGTCGACGCCGTCGCCGCCGGAGACGCCTTCTGCGGCGCGCTCGCCGCCAACTGGCGTGATGTCGCCGCGGCCGCCAAGGCCCGCGGCCCCGATGAGTTCAAACTTGTCGAGCGGGCTGTCCTCCTTGCCTCCGCCGCCGGCGCGCTCGCCACCACCAAACCGGGCGCGATCCCCAGCCTTCCAAGGCGCGATGAGGTGGAGCGAGCCGCCGCGGACCTGCGCATCGGGACCTGAGGCCGCGCGGTCTTACAGTTCCGGCGTTGTCATTCCGCATCGACCATCCCGTTTTTCTGTGGCTTCTGCTGCTGATCATCCCCACGGTCTGGATCGGGGCGAGGTCGTTCCGTTCGATGGCCCCGTCGCGGCGATGGGTATCGATCTGTGTTCGCGCGGTGTTGCTCGCGGTTCTCGCCGCGATGCTCGCCCGCGTGAGCCTCGTGCGCAGGACCGAAGCGCTCGCCGTGATCGCGCTCGTGGATGTCTCCGGCTCCACCCGCCGCTTCTATGACGGGGGCAACGACGCCGTCCTGGCCCGCACCCGCTCCGTGCTCGCCTCCATCGAATCAGAACGCGGGCCGGACGACCTCCTCGGCGTCATCGCGTTCGGATCGCGGGCCATCGCGGTCGCCACGCCCACCATCGGGCCGGTTTCCGAGCGTTCGCTCGATCTCCCGCTGTCAACCGGGACCAACATCGCCGATGCGATCCGCCTCGGTCGCTCTCTCATCCCTCCCGATGCCGCCGGCAGGCTGCTCCTTCTCAGCGATGGTCATCAAACCGCCGGTGACGCGGTCGCCGCGGCCGGTACGGGAGGCGGCACGTCTGTCGATATCTTGCCCCTCCTGTATTCTCTCGACCGCGAGGTCATACTGGAGCGCGTCGATGCCCCCCCATCCGCCGCGGCCGGTGCGGTCGTATCGGTGCGGGTCCTGCTCTCTTCCGCGGGTGATTCCACGGGCACGCTGCGCCTTACAGCCAACGACATCGAGGTGGATCTCAACGGCGATGCTCCCGGTGCGGGCCGCCGGATCGAACTTCGCCCGGGGCGCACCATCGAGCAGATGCAGGTGCGGCTCGATGACAGACGGGTCCATCGTTTCCGCGCTGTCTTCGAGCCGGACCCCGAACCGGGTGATGTCCCGCGATTCTCCGGCGACACGATCGCCGAGAACAACAGCGGCGAGGCCTTCACGCTCACCCCCGGCCGAGGAACAATCCTGCTCGCCGACGGCGTCAGCCGCGAGAACGATGATTCCGGCCGCACGGTCGCCGAGGCGCTCACGGCCAGCGGATTCACCGTCCTGACTATCCCGCCCGATGGTCTGCCCGGCGATGTGCTCCGTCTGCAGGAGCACGACCTGGTGATCCTGGAGGATGTCCCCGCGGAGGTCGTGCCGGAGGCCACGCAGCGAGCCCTCGCCGCCTACGTGCAGGATCTGGGCGGCGGGCTGCTCTTCATCGGCGGCCCGAACTCCTTCGGCGCCGGCGGTTGGAAGGGCAGCGTGCTCGAACCCATCATGCCCGTTCGGCTCGACCTGCCCGAACGGCTCATCACCCCCGAGGCCGCCATCATCTTCGTTCTCGACAACTCGGGAAGCATGTGGCGGAGCGTGCTGGGTTCGGACAAGACGCAGCAGGAGATCGCCAACGACGCCGCCGCGCTCGCCGTGCGCTCCCTCGATGCACGCGACCTCGTCGGGATCATCACGTTCAACAGCGAGCCGGAGGAACTGATCCCCCTCGCTCCGAACTCCAAGCCCGGTGAGAGCGCCGCTCTCATCCGGGGCATCCTCTCGGGCGGGGGAACCAACGCACCGCCGGCGTTGCGGCTTGCGCGCGATCGACTCTCCAAGTCCGCCGCGAAGGTCCGACATATCGTGTTCCTCTCCGACGGCAAGTCCCGCGGCACCGACCAACTCGTGCCCCTGGCCCGCGAGATGGCGGACGAGGGAATCAAACTCACCGCCATCGCCGTGGGTGATGATGCGGACCTTGTGACGCTGCGACGCATGGCCGAGCAGGGCGGCGGAGCGTACCACCACGCGCTCAACCCGAACACGTTGCCGCAACTCTTCCTCAAGGCCGTGCGCATCGTGCGCACCCCCCTCATCCGCGAGGAGCCGTTCGAGCCTGTCATCCTCGGCGGCGGGTCGCCCATCACCGTGGGCCTCCCCCCGCCGCCGCCGCTCGGCGG
>DDSA01000021.1:31051-31391 GCA_002343715.1 Phycisphaerales bacterium UBA2402
CCGCCGCCGCTCGGCGGGCTTGCGCTGACTCAGCCCCGAGCCGAACCGACCGTTGTCAACGCCATCACAACACCTCGCGGAGAGCCGGTCCTGGCGCATTGGCAGGTCGGCCTGGGCCAGAGCGTCGCCTTCACCAGCGACGCCTCGCGCTGGGCCGAGGCTTGGTTGCCCTGGGAGGGATATCAGCAGTTCTGGTCACAGGTCGCCCGCACCGCCTCGCGCTCCGCCACGGCGGGGCAAGGACTTACGGCATCGGCGTTTACCGAACCCGGGGTCGTGCGTCTGCGACTCGACGCGGCGGACTCGGACGGGAGACCACGCGACGGCCTCTCCGTGCCCG
>DDSA01000021.1:31562-32071 GCA_002343715.1 Phycisphaerales bacterium UBA2402
CACGCGACGGCCTCTCCGTGCCCGCCACCGTGTATACACCCTCGGGGAGCGCCAGGGAAGTCAACCTCACTCAGATCGGCCCGGGCATCTATGAAACCTCGATCCCCACCGACGAAGTCGGCAGTTTCGTCGCCGTGATGAAACCAGCATCGTCGGAGACTCGCCTCCCGCCCGTGATCGCCGGGGCCACGCTCCTGGATGGACCGGAGTTCCGCGCGATGTCGTCCGATCTCTCGCTGCTGCGTGAGATTTCGCGCCGCTCGGGCGGGCGTGAACTCAGCCCCGAGGCCGCCACTTCGCGCACCCTCTTTGACCGCGGCGGGATCCCGCCGCGCGAGGCCGTGCTGCCCCTCTGGCCCATCCTGCTCTGGTGGACCCTCGGGCTTGTCCTGCTCGACATCGCCACACGACGCATCGCGTGGGATCGCTGGTTCAGCCGCCGATTCATCGGTGACATCGCCGAACACGCCGCCGCGGCGGCCAGGGAGAAAACCGATGCGGCCACGCGC
>DDSA01000156.1 GCA_002343715.1 Phycisphaerales bacterium UBA2402
CATCGAGGGGGCGTGCCTCCCCGGGTCCTCCATCAACATCGGCGGCTCGGTCCTGGCCTCGATCACCTCGGAGGGTGACCTGGCCGACATCCTCATCGAGGGCGATGTGCTCAGCCAGAGCGGCCGGCCCGACATTCACATCCGCAGCGACACCGGCCGCATCGAGGAGATCAAGGTCTACGGGAACATCCTCTCCGATGATGCCGACGGCTCGGGGCACAACATCTTCCTCGAGGCGGCAGGAGGGTTCGGTTGGATCGAGGCCAGATCGATCGTGGCCTTCATCGGCTCGCCCCTGGGCGCGGGGAACTTCGTGCCCATCGACCACCTGAGCAGCGTGCCCGGCGGCGCGGTCTCGGAGTTTGATAGCGAGGTCTGGTGCTCGTCCTTCGAGACCTTCGACATCGAGAACCCCGTCGGCAACCTTGTTTCGCTGGGCCACATCATCAACTTCCTCGGGGTGCCCGCCGGGGCGCGGGCTCGCTTCGCGGGCATTTCCACAAGCCCGCCCGGCTTCGACGGCACGATCCGGATTCACGCCGCCGACGGTCTCAAAGGCCAACTGATCTTCAACGCCGATGCCATCCCCAATCTCGACTGGGAGGATTTCGACGGAGAGGTGCAGATCCCGAGCCCAACGCAGTTCGAGACGCTCGCGATGCCCGGCTACACCCGCTCCGCCTCGACCTTCGGCGGCGGCGCGGCGGGGCTGGTGCCGTTCCTGCTGCACGGGCCGGATTGCGTGCCCGCCAGCACGCAAAGCCCGCCCACGCTCTGCGCGGGCGGCTTTCGCAACGGCACAGCGCCGATCACGCTCACGTTCAAGGGTCCGGTCGCGTTCGACGGCCAGCACCCCATCACCATCGAGATGTTCGGCGGAGATCCGGGGCAGTGGCTCCCGATCGCGCCCCAGTCGTTCCGGGCCAGACGCGATGACCAGGACCACCGCCGGGTATTCGTGGACACGCTGCCGTCGGAGTTCCCGTGGACTCCCGCCGACTACCGCATCCGACCCGTCACGACCGGCGACGGCCGGCTCCGGTGTGATGAACTCTTCATCACGGGGGCGCCCTCGGTCGCGGATTTCACGTACGAGTTTCACCTCAACGGCGACTGCGGGGGCGCGGGGTGCGATGAGGCCCGCTGCGAGTGCCCGGGTTATTGCTTCTTCTCGGATTTCAACCAGGATGGCGGCGTGGACAACGCCGATGTCGAAGCCTTCTACACGGATTGGGAGAACGGGCTGCCGAGCGCCGATGTCGATCTCAGCGGCGGTGTGGACGGGACAGACGTCGAGGTCTTCTACTGCCTCTGGGAACTCGGCGGTTGTTAGACCACGGGTGAAGGAGCCGGGCCGAGCCTTTCTTGGTCGCACGGTGCCGTCCCCGCCGGCGAAGGCCGGACCTGTCAGATGTCCCCAAAACTCGTCCCCACCGCCCGGGCTGCGCCCACCAGCGGGTGATCCACGGGCACCAGGCGCTGCTTGCCCGCGGGCTCTTCGAGATCAACATCCGTGAGGCGCCCCTTCTGCCACGCCACCATGCGGCCCACCTTCCCCTCCCGCAGCAGGGTCATCGCGTGGTTGCCCAGCAGGGTGGAGAGCACACGGTCGAAGGCGCACGGCACCCCGCCCCGCTGCACGTGCCCCAGCACGCAGTAGCGGCTCTCGACACCCGTCTCCTTCTCGAGCGCTTCGGCCACGAACTTGCCCACGCCCCCCAGGCGGATCGGGTCGGGGCTGGCGGGGTCTACCTTCGCCACGATCTGCTCGCCGCCCACCGGCTTGGCTCCCTCCGAGGCGCAGATGAGCGTGCTGCGCTCGCCCCGCCTCTCGCGCTCGTGGACGACGCCGGCCAGCGTCTTCATGCTGAACGGGATCTCCGGGATCAGGATGATGTCGCTGCCCGAGGCGATCCCCGAGTGCAGCGCGATCCACCCCGCGTTGCGGCCCATCACTTCCACCACCATCACGCGGTGATGGCTGTCGGCGGTCGTCCGCACCTTGTCGAGCGCATCGGTCGCCGTGTCCACCGCGGTCTGGAAGCCGAAGGTGATCTCGCTGCCCATGATGTCGTTGTCGATGGTCTTGGGAACCCCCACCACCGCGATCCCCTGCTTGGCGAACCACGCGGCGCTGGTCATCGTCCCGTCGCCCCCGATGATCACCATCGCCTCGATCTTCCGAGATTGCAGGTGCCGCAGGCAATCCTCGGTCAGGTCCTTGAACTTCGGCGTGCCGTCGGGGTTCTTGCCCACCACGAACTTCGACGGGTTCGCGCGGTTGTTCGACCCCAGGATCGTGCCGCCCCGGCGCAGGATCCCCGAGAGGTCCTCGGGCTTGAGCTGCCTGAACCGATTCTCCACCAGCCCCTGGTACCCGTCCTCGACGCCGTACACGTCGATCTCGCAGTGGAAGGCGTCCTTGGCCACCGCGCGGATCACCGCGTTGAGGCCGGGGCAATCGCCCCCGCCGGTCAGGATGGCCATGCGTCGGATCGCGGGACAGGTGGTGGCGAGGCTCATGCCCGAGAGTAGTCCGCGGTGAATCTCGTTGTCCCCCGCCCGCTCAGGGTGTCAGCTCCGACACGAACTCGTACCGCCCCGAGCCGACCTCGAACACCGTCGCCCCTTCATCGCGCCGCAGGAACATCACTCCCGCCGCCTTCTCCGCGGGCACACCCGACTCCGTCACGGAGCCGCCGCCGGGCACGTACACCGTCGCTGTCGTGTTCGCGGGGATCGTCACCAGCAGCGTCACTCGCCCCCCATCGACCTTCCACGCCGAGGCGATCTCGCCGCGGATCGAGCGGTACGACCCCCTCACCCAGTCCAGATTCCCACCGATCCGCGGCCGGATCAGGATACGCCCGAACCCCGGCGACTCCATCCCGATGCCCGCCGCGCTCTCGAACATCCACTGCCCGCAACTGCCCAGCGAGTAGTGATTGAACGAGTTCATGCCGAAGTCCGGGTGCGGGCCTGTCTCGGGCGTCCAGCCGTCCCAGCGCTCCCAGATGGTCGTGGCCCCGTGACGCACCGAGAAGAGCCACGAGGGGAACGTGTCTTTCGCCAGAAGGTCTTGGGCCACGTCCGCGTGCCCCGCTTCGGTCAGCACCGGCAGCAGGTGGCTCACCCCCACGAAACCCGTGGAGAGGTGCCCGCCGCGCGCGGCGATGTCCGCCACCAGCCGCCGCGCCGCCTCCGACCGTTTCTCCGGGGGCAGCAGGTTGAACCGCAGCGCGATCACGTAGCAGCACTGCGTGTTCCCGGTGATGAGGCCGTCGGGGGCGACGTACCGTGCGTTGAAGGCCGCGCGGATCTCATCGAACAGCGCCTCGTACGTCCTCGCTTCCTCCTCGCGCCCCAGCACGCGCAGCGACCGGGCCACCAGGTCCGCCGAGTGCGCGAAGTAGGCCGTGCCGATCAGGTCCTTGGGCGTGTCGGCCCGCACGCTCAACCAGTCGCCGTAGTCGTTGCCCCGGTCGCGGTCGCGGTTCAGGCCCGTCGAGTGCTCGCGGCACCACTCCACCCAGCGCACCATCGGGCCGATCGAACGCTCCAGGATGCGCCGGTCGCCGTAATACTGGTACACCAGCCACGGCACGATCACCCCCGCATCGCCCCACGCGGGCGTGCCGTAACTCAGCCCCTTCATCACCGGCGCAACATCGGGGAAGGCCCCATCCGCGCGCGTGGCGCTCTTGATCTCCTCCACCCAGCCCGTCATGAACGCCGCGATGTCCGCGTTGTAGGTCGCGGTGGGCTGGAAGACCTGGGCATCGGCCATCCACCCCATGCGCTCATCGCGCTGGGGGCAGTCCGTGGGCACGCTCAGGTAGTTGCCGCGCAACCCCCACACGATGTTCGACTGCAGTTGATTGATCGCGCTGTCCGAGCAGGAGAAGTCCCCCGCCGGGGGCAGGTCGCTCCCGATCACCACGCCCGTCACCGCCCCCAACCCCGGCGCTTCCGGCAGCCCGGTCACTTCGACATACCGGAATCCGTGGAAGGTGAAGAGCGGCTGCCAGACCTCCTCTTCGCCCCCGGCGCAGATATACGTGTCGGTCGAGTCCGCCGCGCGCAGGTTCCTCGTGTAGATCGTCCCATCCGTGTTGAGGATCTCCGCGTGCCGCAGCGTGACCACCGTGCCCCGCAGCGCCCGCACCCGCAGACGGACCACCCCGACCATGTTCTGGCCCAGGTCAAAGACCCATCGCCCCGGCGCCGGCTCCGTCACCGCGCGGGCGGGCAGGGTCATCAGTTCGCTCACCGGCGGGGCCACTTCGCCGAGCAGGGTGCGCGATTCAACCTGCGTGGTCACCGGCGTCCAACCGTCCTCTTCCCCGCCGGGCCTGTCCCACCCCGGCACCCGTGCGCGGGCGTCGTGCATCTCGCCCTTGAGAATGTCCGCGCCAAGAATCGGCCCGGCCCGCATGCGCCACGACTCATCGCTGACGATCCGCTCCGTCGTGCCGTCGTCATACTGCAGTTCCAACTGCGCCAGCAGCGCGGGCGTAGCGCCGTAATACTGATAAGCGTTGAACAGCCCGGTGTGCCCGCTGTACCACCCCGGCGCGACCACAGCGCCCAGCATGTTGGGGCCTTGCTTCAGCAGGCCGGTCACGTCGTACACCTGGTAGCGCACACGGCCGGGGGAGTCCGTCCACCCCGGGGCCAGCCGCCACTCTCCGATTTTCTCGCCGTTGAGAGTCAGTTCGTACACGCCCAGCGCCGTCGCGTACAGCCGCGCCCCGCGCACCGCCCTGCCGATCGTGAACCCGCGCCGCAAGAGCGGGATGCGCCCGCGGCAGAGGTTCAGGCGCGACCCCTCCGCCGCACGCGCCGTCAACTCCACCCCGTCGAGGGTGTAGTCCACGGTCAGCACCTTGGCGATGTCTTTCGCCGGGTCGCCCCCGAGCGCCTGGTTCGTCGCCATCACCTGCCCCGCCGCGGCCAGGCGCGACACCGTCTCCGTCACGTCCTTCTCGACCGCGCGGTCCGGTGTGTGGTACACCGCCTTCCGCACCCGCACCTCGCCGGGAACGGGCGCGGCCTCCACCCACGATGCGCTCCAATCCTCGCGCCGCAGCAGCCCCATCTCCCACTCGCCGGGCATGCTCCACGCGCCGGCCACACCGTCGCCGTCCCACGCCATCACCTTCCAATGGCAGCGCTGTCTCGACTCCAGCGGCAGGCCCGCGTAGGCGATGTGCGCGGTCGCCGCGGATTCCACACGCCCCGAGTCCCACAAGTCCCCCCGATCCTCCGAGAGCGCCGCCGCGGACGAGGCCACCAGCACGCGGTAGGCCGACTGCCGCGCACCACGTTGATCCGAGGTCACGATCCAACTCAGCCGCGGCGAGGCTTCATGCACACCCTGAGGCCGGACCAGGTACTCGCAGCGCAGGTTCGTCGCACTCAACCCGCCGCCGGCCGCCGCGTTCCCGGCGACACACACAAGCACCATGAACCACCGCGCCAGAACTCGCATCGGCCCTCCGATCTGGATCGATCAACCGCCCGCCATCGAGAACTCCGGCAGCGCGGAGATTTCGACTGGCTTTGACGGCGCTGGGGCACGGACCCGCCGCAGCGCCGCATCCGCGGCACCGCCGCGGACACT
>DDSA01000085.1:0-9717 GCA_002343715.1 Phycisphaerales bacterium UBA2402
AGGGATGCCGATCTTGCCGATATCGTGCACCGGCGGCAACGGCGGCCGCGGCGGGCTGCCCGGCGGGTGCTTCAAGGTCACGGACTCGGTGACGCTCACCGGCCCCGGTCACTACCGCATCACGCCCGGCAACTGGACGCGCGACGGGCGGGTCATCGGCCAGACCTTCCCCGAAGGCGGCGAAGTGGAAGGCCCCGGCTCCGCCAGCGACACCAAGTACCTGCGTGAAGAGCCCAACGACTTCCACTACTCAGGCGATATCTACACCGACCCCGATGGTGATGAACACCGGCTCGAGGGCGATGTGTGGTGGAACATCGTCGGGCCGAACCCGAGCGAGTTTGCCCCGGCGCAGCCGCTGTACGCACCGACGTACCGGGGTACGTCGATCGTGCATCACATGTACGAGTATCGGCTCAATCCCGAGGATCCGCACTTCACGCTGAGCGTCAACGGTGTTCACACCTACTTCGGTCCCCTGTCAGGCTTCCGTCCCGAGGAGTTCGGGATGACCTTCATCGGGCTGCGCGGCGGCGAGCCCCCGCAGGCCCCCCCGTGCTCGGACAACTTCGAGCCCCCGGTCTTTGCCGGGTCGCCGCTGGGCACGCCCCTGAACGGTCAGGGCGGGTACGTGCTGACGCTCGACAGTTTCTTCGATATCTTCACCTACAGCGGCAATCCGCACCTCATCCCTCAGAATCCGCTGGGCGGGGCCCAGTACGCCGCGGGGCTGGTGAACGAGACCAACCCGCAGGGCGTGGCCGTGCGGAAGGAGACGGGCTGCTTCACCGGGCGCAAGGAACTGAGCGCCGACCTCGCCGCGTCGTTCTTCGGTCCCGGGTCCGACCCGTTCATCGGCCGGCTTGATCTCCGCGGGACCGGCCTTGATGGGACGGATGTGTCGATCGGCGCGTTCGGGTACTACAAGCCCTCGCCGCAGGACGTGCTCGGGGTCGGCGGCTTCTACTACCGGGGCTACACGCCCGAGGGCGTGTCCCAGGCCTACTGGTTCAGCGCCTTCGAGGGTCAGCCCGTGTGGCCGTGGTACCGCGTGACGCTCCGGGTGGACTTCGATACCAACCGCATGGAAGCGATCCGCTTCATGATCCCCGCCACCGGCGAAGAGGTCGAGTATCCGATCGAGGATCTGTATCTCGCCGGCGGCGTGACGCCGCTGGCCACCCCCACGGCGTTCGTGCTCAACACCCGCCCGGGGAACCACCTCGTCGCTTTCGACAACATCACCTTCACCGATGCGGCGACCGGGTGCGCCCCGTGCGCGGCGGACTTCAACCAGGACGGCGGCGTCGACGGCGCGGATGTGGAGGCCTTCTTCGCCGAGTGGGAGAACGGCGCGGCGTGCGCCGATGTGAACCAGGACGGAGGCATCGACGGCGGCGATGTCGAGTTCTTCTTCGCGGCGTGGGAAGCGGGCGGTTGCTGAGTTGACACGTTGAGAATGACCACGCGAGGGGGGCGCAAGAAGCGCCCCCTCGCTGCTGCGCCGGAGTGATCGATGGATCTTCAGGGCGGAGCGCCTCACTTTGTTATTCTCCCTAACTCGCTCCTGACGTTATGTGGAATCTCTGCTATTCAAGTGCAGTTGTCGCCAGTTCCTGTATACTGCGCATCAGGCTGCGCGCGGCGGTTCTGCGCGAGTTCGGGTTTGATGTCGAGCAAAGGGAGGATGGTTGAATGTTCAGGCGCATGGCGATGACTGTGTTGTCGGGCGGGCTGGTGTTCGGCGCGGTCGGTCAGACGATCGAGGCGCCGTTCGATACGGTGTACAGCTTCACGGACCTGGGCTCGGTGCCCGGGCTGCCGCCCCGACAGGGCGGGCTGTGCGCGCTCGCCGGGGATCACGACACGCTGCTCATCGGCGGCTACGCGAACACCGCCTCGGGCACCCTGTACGCCGTGCGGGTGATGCGCGATGAAGACGGGCACATCAACGGTTTCGCGGGCGAGGCTACCCCTTTTTGCGTCGCGGCGTACAACGACGGCGGCGTGACGTACGGCCCCGGGGGCGTGCTCTTCCTGTCGCGCTGGCCCGCGAACCAACTGGGACAGGTTCGTCCGGGCAGTTCGGTGACGGACAAGGTCATTGACTTGTGGCCGTGGGGCGTCGAGTCGTCGAACGCGTCGATCAACTTTGTGCCGCCCGGCTTCCCCGGCGCTGGTCGGGCCAAGATCGCGAGTTGGGCGGGGGGGCAGTGGGGTGAACTGACACTCGTGCCCGATGGGACCGGCCTCTACGACGTGGCGGGATTCAATGAGGTGGCGGGCGCACGGCTCGGCGGCGGGCCCGAAGGGTTCACGTACGTGCCGCCGGGGTCGCCCCTCTTTTCATCGCCCACCATGATCCTCTCGGAGTACAGCAACGGCATGGTGACGGTCTTTGACCTCGATGACAACGGCGACCCGATCAACGCAACGCGACGGGTCTTCATGTCGGGCCTGGGCGGTGCCGAAGGGGCCTACATCGACCGTCCCACCGGCGACTTTCTTTTTTCCACGTTCGGCGGGGGCGAGCGCATCGTGGTTGTCAAGGGTTTCAGCGTTCCTCCCCCCGAGTGCGCCGCGTGCGCGGCGGACTACAACCAGGACGGCGGCATCGACGGCAGTGATGTCGATGCGTTCTACGGCGAGTGGGAGAACGGCACGGGGTGCGCCGATGTCAACCAGGACGGCGGCATCGACGGGGCCGATGTGGACGCGTTCTTCGGCGCCTGGGAAGCCGGCGGCTGCTGATGACAAGCCGCGACCGCTGACGCAACGATCGATACAGATTTCCATCACGCGTCCCGCTCGCGCGACACGGACGCCGATCCGTCTGCTTCCGCCCTCGATCCGCGTCGGGTGCATCTCGGCGCGCCGAGGGCGGGGCTGTGGGTGTTCCGAATGATCCGGTCGCCGGAGAACCGGTACAGGGGGAGACTCAGGCTCTGTGATGCGGGCGTGCAACGGAAGAGTCACATCAACGCCGATGCCGCTCTGGGTCTCACCCAGGACTGCATGAGTCATTCATGCAAACAGGGGCGTTGCGTTCCCGGCCGGTACTGCGGATTGCCTCATCACGCCGCGATGCCGTAGGATGAGGTGTGTATTCGCAGGACGGTAATCGCTCGACCGGAGTCAAACAAATGATGTTGATGAATCGGATCTCTGCCGCGGTTGTGGCGGGGGGCCTGGCGGTGCTCACGGCGTGCGGCCCGGTATCCCGGAACCACGCGGTGCCGGCGGACGAGCAGGACCGCGCGGTGGTCCCGGGTCTGGGGCCGGGCGTGCGTACCTGGGGCGCGGCGATGAACGAAGTGTTCCTGGACGTGTTGAAGGACTCCATGGCGCGGGAAAAAGCCGCGTTGGCGGCCGAGAGCCACCAAGGGGGTTTGCCGCCGGCCGAGTTTCTGGCTGTTTCCGGGGGCGGGCAGAACGGCGCGTTCGGTGCCGGGCTTCTGTGTGCCTGGTCCGATCTGGGAACGCGCCCGCAGTTCAAACTCGTGACAGGCATTTCGACAGGGGCGCTCACCGCCCCGTTCGTCTTTGCGGGCAAGGAGTACGACTTCGTCATCAGGGAGGTCTACACAACGGCAAGGACCAGCGACATTCTGATCCCGCGGGGGCTGTTGGCGGCGGTCTTCAATGATGCCATGGCGGACACCACGCCCCTGTGGAAACTGGTTTCGAAGTACGTGGACGAGAAACTGCTCGCGGCCATCGCCGCCGAGCACCGCAAGGGGCGGGTTCTGGTGCTGGGTACGACGAACCTGGACGCACGGCGGGCGGTGCTCTGGAACATCGGCGAGATCGCGGCGAGCGGGAACCCCGCCGCCCTGGACATTATCCGCAAGATCATGATCGCGTCCGCGGCGATCCCGGCGGCGTTCCCCCCGGTGATGATCGATGTCGAGGTGGACGGTGTCAAGTATCAGGAAATGCACGTGGACGGCGGCGCCACGACGCAGGTCTTTCTCTATCCTCCCTCGATGAAGTTGAAGGAGGAAGCCGCGGCCGCCGGGTTCTCGCGGGAGCGCCGGGCGTACATCATCCGCAACTCGCGCCTGGATGCGGACTGGTCCGATACGCAGCGGAGCACCATGTCGATCGCGGCCCGCGCCATCGACTCGATGATCAACACGCAGGGGATCGGCGACCTGTACCGGATCTACCTCAACTGTCAGCGCGACGACATCGATTTCAACCTCGCGTACATCCCGTCCACGTTCAAGGTCAAGCCGAAGGAAGCGTTCGACCCCGTGTACATGAGGCAGTTGTTCGATACCGGGTATGACATGATGAAGAACGGGTTCTCGTGGCAGAAGACGCCCCCGGCGTTCGATGAGGTGCCCGGCGCGAAGTGAGCGGTCCGGGCGGGTGGGTGCGTGGATGTGAGGCCGGCGAAGCGACCGGCCCGTGGTGTGTCGTAACAAGGAACGCGCATGAGCATCGGTCAGAGGATCAGGCATGAGTTGTCGGAGTTGATCCCGCCCACCGTGTTCTTCTTTGTGGCCTTTCAACTGCTGGCCTTTTCCAAGGCCATGTTGCTCAAGCAGTATGGCATCGAAGTGAAGGTCTTCCTGGCCGCGACGGTGGGGGCGATGATCGTTGCGAAAGTCGTGCTCCTGGCGGATCTGTTGCCGTGGATCAACCGGTTTCCCGAGAAGCCGCTGGTGTACAACGTGGTGTGGAAGACGGCGATCTACTTCGTCGCGTCACTCGTGGTGCGGTACCTGGAGCACCTGATCCATTTCTGGCGTTTGAAAGGGAGCGTGGCGACGGCGCACCGCGCGCTGATGGAGGAGTTGGTCTGGCCGCACTTCTGGCTCATCCAGACGTGGCTGCTCGTCCTGCTGATCGTCTACTGCTCGATGCGGGAACTGACGCGGTCCATCGGAAAGGGTCGCGTGCGGCAGATGTTTTTCAGCCGTCCTGCGGTGGACGCCCACAGCGAGTAAGGGATCCGGCGGTCGGCGTGGGACCTGTTTTCATGTCGAGTTCGTGCGCGCCGGCTCGAACTTTCCGACGTTCACCTCCTCGGCCAAACGGACTGCAGCCCGCAGGCGTTCAAGGCGCAGATCGATGAAGTTCAGCGGCGTTCAGTGGCGGGCACCCACGGCCTGGATCTTGACCTCGGTCAACAGGCCGGAGGAGATCTCGGAGCCGCCCACGGCCGGGATGCCCATGATCGATACGCCCAGCCGGTCGGCCAGCGCGATCATCTCGGGCTTGTCGAGCATGATGACATCACCCGCCGCGAGGGCGAGGCATCCGCCGCCGTTGGCGTGCAGGTTGCGGATGGTGTTGGGGCCGACGGTGGGGACATCGGCCCGGCGGTCGTGCCCGGCCCGAGCACCCTTGACCAGCGTCCATCCCTTGGCGCGGCAGAGGGTGCCGACGCGTTCGATCATGCGGTCGGTGCCTTCGACGGCTTCGACGGCGATTACGTCGCGCTCACGCACCGCGATGGCCTGACCGATGTCGAGGCGCAGGGTTTCGGCCAGGAGCGGCCAGGCGAACTCGATGTCCGATCGCTGTCGGGCCGAGGGCATGGTGCGGGTCATGACACCCGCGTGAGCCATGTCGTTCGGGATCGGTGCGGTTGAGTCGAGGAGGGTGACGCCGCAGCGGTCGAGTTGCTCGGCCACGGCGTTGAGCATGGCGTGCGACCGGCGGTCGTGTCGGAGTTTGTACCAGGTCTTGACCGCGGCCCAATCGGGCAGGTACTTGAAGACCCGCCAGGGATCGTGCATCAACTTGGCTTTATCCACCCGGCCGACCATGATGGCGTGATGGACCCCCAGTTTCGACAGAATCCGGCCCCAAGCGCCGATACGGAGCAGGCCCACCGATCGGAACGTTGAGCAGATGGAAGGGAGTTCCGGCTCGAACTGGTCGGCGAGGCCAAGACCGTGAACCGGGTGCCCCAGAGTTCGGAGGGACTCGGCGATCAGGACCGGGAGGCGACCACCCCCCGCGATTAACCCCATCGGGGTTGGCGGCGGGGGCGGGTCGGCGAGGATCGTCAGCGTTGGAGGTACGACTACGGCGGACATATGTCGATCAACCGAACAGGAACGCGGCCACTTCCTACACACCGCGAACCGATTCAACTCTGCGGGATCGGAAAGGCCGGGATTCGATACTCCGGCCAAAGGCTCCACCAGCCCCGCCCTGACCCCCACGGATCAGCGGCTCCGTCTCCGCCAAACCTCTTCATCGGCCAGAACACCAAGCCGGGAAGAGGGCGGAGTGTACGGGGCTGTCGAACCCGGGGCAACCCAATCCTAACAAAACGCTAAGGTATATGTTCGGTATGCTAGCAAATACTAACAGGTGCCGCAAAAAACTCCCTCGGATCTATGTTGAACAGATCCATGAATGATCCGCGTGGCCAACTCGATATGACCGAGGGTCTTGGTGATGCAATATCACGCGGTCGCGATGCGGGTCGCCCGTGGATTCAGGTCTGGTTCGCCTGCGCGGGTGTGTATCAGCGTGTCTTTCGATCCGTGGATGGCTCGCGCTACGTGGCGCGGTGTGCCAAGTGCGGGAAGACCATGAACTTCAGGGTCGGAGAGGGCGGTACGAATCGGCGCCTCTTCGAAGTCCGATGTTGACAAGCCGCGGCTATCGGTCGTTGTCGTTGATGATGAAATCAAACCCCCGTGTGGTGGGGCCATCGGACCCGGTGAGCACGAACCAGGCGTTATTGGGGGCGGGCTGCCTGCCGCCATCGTCGATCCCGTCGATCCCGGGGATGTAGACCAGATAGCGCCTGCCCTGGGCATCGGGTCCGGGGAGTTTCACGTAGAAGAACGGTTGACCGGAGTACGGGTCGATCGGAATGGCGGGAAGGAACTCCGGCACCAGCGCGGCCAGTGAGTCGGGGTCAGTACCGTTCTTGAATCGATACTTCGCGAGCGCCAGCAGGACCGCCATGCCCCGGCGTTCCATCGTGATCTGATCCTCGGAGCGGAGAATCTTGCTCAGCGCGGGCAGGAGTATGTCGACCAACACCAGCCCGGATTCATCCCACTGCGGGGGTGCGGGTTGACGCGCGAAGAGTTCTTCAGTTGAGAGAACCTTGGCTGTCCCAAAGACCTCTTGCACGGCGGTCAGATTCTCGGCGAATGTCCCGAGCCGACCCGAGATGACCCCGCCGGACAACGTGCGGATCGCCGAGGAGAACTTGCCGAGCCGAACGGTCGCGGGGTCCGAGAAGAATCCGCAGAGATAATCCGTCGCCATGGCGCGTTCCGCATCGATCAAGAGATCAATGCTCACACGCATGGTCTGCTCGGCGATGGCGGTCTCGATGGCGGCCACGACTTCCGGCGTGGGGTGGAATGCCAGCGCGTGCCTCGCGCGGGCGAGCGCCAGCGATTCGATCGCGATGCCCACGAGCCGGTTGACGGCCAGCCCTTGGTGTGCCGCGATGCGGGAGAGGGCCAGCGTGCTCCGCAGCGCATCCGCGAAGTCGGCGGTGTCACCCCGTTCAAGTGCCTGGTGCATCCGTGCTGCACCCATCCGCGCCAGAGATCGCATCGGCCCCAGATTTGAACTCATGTACGAGGCCAGAGGGCTGCCGGGGGGCAGGCCCGGATCCTCGACAGCGCGGCGGCAATCCGCGGCTTGCCGCAGGGTGTCGAACAACCCTTTGGCGCGGTACTCCTCGAGCAGTTGAATCGCCAAAGCCCGGTTCGCCTCGTTCACGGCTCGTTCATTCTCGGTCGGTTCACGTCCGAAGGCGCGAATCGGCCACTCGTATACAAAGGTGAACTCGGGGTGGGTGGCCTTCGCGGGCGGGGGCGTCGTGCCTTTCCAGATGCCCGCATCGATTGTCTGCATGAGCACGACGGCCTGCTGAAAGCGCTCGAAGCCGTTGGGATCCTCGGGCGTCACACCCGGGGGTTGATGAGCCTCGATCAAGGCCATCAGCGCCTCGATGCCGGGCTTTTGGGTGATCGCCGCGGCGGCCTGTTTGCGGAGCCGGATTTCATAGGTTCCCCAGGCGAGAGGGAGTCCAAAGACCAGCACCCCGCCGATGACCCACGCGGAACGCCGCAGGAACCGCACGCGCCCGGGGGTCAAAAAGAGGGGTTTGGGCAGGGCATCGGGCGAGGGTGTGTACCGGGCCATGCCCGACTCATCGAGCGTGAGTTCGCCCAGCGACGGGTCCACGTGGCACTCGGTGGCGCACTCGGGGCAGGCGACGGTGTTCCCATCGCCGACGGGAAGGCCAATGAGTGTGTAGCGGCAGTTCAGGCAGACGCCGCGGGCCCGAAGGACGTACCGCACCCGCCGCCTCAGCAGGAAGTCGCGGGTCAGAAAGCCCGCAAGCGGGGCCAGACCGAGGCAGGGAACCGCGATCAGGACCATCAGAAGGGCCATGCCCAGGGGCGTGCCCTGTCGGATCGGGGTCCAGCGGTCGATGGCACCCCCGGCGTACCAGAGCGGGAAAAGGCCCGCGATCATCGCCACGACAAAGGCCAGACCGACCAACCCCATGCGCACCGCGGATCGAACGAACCCCCGCCGCGCAGCCCGGACGAACCGTTCGCACCGGTCATCGTCGTAGCGGTCGAGTTCGGGGAACGCCCGGTAGATGCGACGGGTGATGATCCTCATGGATACCGGAGTCTACGGGCGGGGGCGTCCGATGTTGCAGCGGGGTGCCGCCGGGCGGCTATAATGGACATAATGATCCACAAATCGTTCGCCCGGATGCGGGAGTCGCCGGGCCGTTCGTGACGCGGCCCCCGGCTCCCTCGGGTGCACACGAAGGAGAAGAACCATGCCAGCGCGTTCCTGGGCCGAGCCGTTCAAGATCAAGATGGTCGAGCCGCTGCGGATGACGACCCGCGCGGAGCGGGAGCGGGCGATTGCGGAGGCGGGGTACAACACCTTCCTGCTCCGCAGCCGCGATGTCTACATCGACCTGCTGACGGACTCGGGCACGAGCGCGATGAGCGACCGCCAATGGGCCGGGCTGATGCTGGGGGACGAGGCCTACGCGGGGAGCGAGAACTTCTACCACCTCGAGGAGGCCGTCCGCCGGTATTACGGGTACACGCACCTGATCCCGACGCACCAGGGGCGCGGCGCCGAGCACCTCCTGAGCCGGATGCTCATCCGCCCGGGGGACGTGATCCCCGGGAACATGTACTTCACCACCACCCGCGCCCATCAGGAACTCGCGGGCGGGCGGTTCGTGGACGTAATCTGCGATGAGGCCCACGACCCGCGAAACCAGGCCCCCTTCAAGGGCAACGTGGACCTCGAAAAACTCGAAGAGGTCATCGTACGGTTCGGCGCGGACCGGATTCCCTATGTCTGCCTTCAGTGCTGCGTGAACATGGCGGGGGGGCAGCCCATCAGCCTCACCAATATCGCCGCGGTCGGGCGGATCTGCCGCGGGCACGGCATCCGCGTGATGCTCGACGCGACCCGCGCGGTCGAGAACGCCTACTTCATCCAGCAGCGCGAGGCGGGCCAGTCCGGCAAGAGCATCGAGGAGATCCTCCGCGAGATGTGCTCGCATACCGACGGCTGCACCAACTCGGCCAAGAAGGACTGCCTGGTCAACATCGGCGGCTTCCTCTGCCTCAACGATGACAACCTCGCGGAGCAGGCCCGGAACCTGGTGGTGGTCTACGAGGGGCTGCACACCTACGGCGGCCTGGCGGGGCGCGACATGGAGGCCATGGCCATCGGCAT
>DDSA01000085.1:9937-10197 GCA_002343715.1 Phycisphaerales bacterium UBA2402
CGGCATCGCCGAGAGCGTGCAGCAGGACCACATCCGGGCCCGCATCGGGCAGGTCGAGTACCTCGGGAGGCTCTTGCGCGAGGCGAGGGTGCCCATCGTCACGCCCGTGGGGGGGCACGGGGTCTTCATCGACGCCGCGGCCTTCCTGCCGCACGTGCCGCGCGAGCAGTTCCCGGCCCAGGCCCTCACGGCGGCCTTGTATGTCGATTCCGGGGTTCGGGGGATGGAGCGCGGCGCGGTCTCGTGCGGGCGCGACCCGG
>DDSA01000085.1:10456-10684 GCA_002343715.1 Phycisphaerales bacterium UBA2402
ACCGGCGAGAACATCTTTCCTTCCTTGGAACTGGTACGCCTGACGATCCCGCGCCGGGTGTACACGCAGGCGCATATGGATGTGACGGCCGAGTCGGTCATCTCGCTTCACCGCGAGGCCGAGAGCGTCGGGGGCCTGTGCTTCACGTACGAGCCCAGATACCTGCGGTTCTTCCAGGCGCGCTTCGAGCCGGCGCCGACGGCGCGGACGGGCACGGCCCGGGCGGGC
>DDSA01000123.1:0-4925 GCA_002343715.1 Phycisphaerales bacterium UBA2402
TCCCCCCCGGCACGGGCGGCGCGGGGGCGCTCGTGCAGACCGACAGCACGGGCGCCCCCGTCGCCGTCGTCGGCATCGGCTCGGTCCCAGGCGTCAGCCCGAACCTCATCGTTCGGGCGGGCCGGCTCTACCGCGTCTACGGCGGCAAGGAGATCGCACCGCTCGCGGCGTGGATGAATGAACTGCTCGCGGAGAGTGAGACGCCGTAGCGCGGAGATCCGAGCGATCAGGATCAACCCTCACCGCGTCAGCAAGCCCGCGAGCCAGATGGCGTGCAGACTCATCATGTACGCCAGGTGCAGCCCGATGGCGACGAGGTACGGGTTCGTCCACCAGTTCAGAGGCTCCCTCGATCCGCGCCGCCAGAGAAGAACCGCCGCAACGATCATCACAAGCCCGAAAAGGCTCCGATTCGCCAGCGCGACAATCCCGAGCGTGGGGTAGACACTCGCGCTGAAGGAACCATCCAGGAACCTCCATGCTTCCCACGCCGCGAACCCCGTGTAACTGCCCCCCCCAAACAGGAGCAACGCCACCGGCAGCCACCACCAATGGCAATAGAACGACACACCCTCCAACAGGAGCACGAGCCGCCCGCCGCACTCCGTGCAGCGGTCCCCAGTCGTCGAGCGCAGGTCATACCGGCAGTACGGACACCGCGAGGGCACGGCGGCGAGGAATGCGCGGATCAGGTCGGGCGGTGTCGGCGTGGCGGTCGTGGGCATCATGGACGATAGGGGGAGACACACGACACACGTTCCTGTCACCGAGAGCGGTTTCCGCCTCGGCGTGTGCTGCTCCACGATCAACGCGCTTCGTGCTCATCCCGGCTCGCGGCGATCGAAAGCAGTTGCGAGCGGAGCCGACGGGCCATGTACCGCCGCACGAGCCGACCAACCAGCGGCAGCGCCAGCATGCTCGCGAGCGAAAACGATGCGAAGAGTTCCTCGAGCGGCATGTCCATCGTGACCTCGCCGGAGATCGTCCTCCGCGGGCCGGGATCATCGATCCAGAAACGCAAGATCATCGACGAGTCGGGCGAATCATCTCTCCAGACGGTGTAGGAGATCGCGGATCGCTCGGTGCGCTCGTCGATGCGCGCATGGTACAACCCGCCGCCCGCGCCCGTGATCGTGAACGTGTGCCCCTCATCCGCCGGTGAATCTTCAAACCGATACGCCCGGATCCCCGCCGCCTTCCCGCCCAGAAGACCGATCACCGCCGAGGGCTCGAGCATCCGCCGCCATATCAGAGAGGCGTCGGCGGATGATTCAACGGCATCTGTGATGTCGAGTTCCATGGCGAGCCTTTTCGTGAACGTCGGATTGCTCCTCACGAATCTTCGGCCTTGTCCTCGTGGAGCCGATCCATCGATTACACCGGACCATCGAACCGGTCAAAACTACGAGTATCTCGGGGTCAGTATATCGGCATCACGCCTCGTGCAACAGACACGCGTGCACCTGCCCCCTCGATCACTCCGGGTTGTCGGGCCCATTGACTCTCGACGGCGGCCACTCGTTCGTGTACCCCCGGTGGCGAGGTTCCATCGGCGGCCGGCGTGTACGAAGCCTGCGCCTTCATCGAGGTCTGGGAGTCGGGCGGCCTTGCAGCCGATTTCCATGCCGATGGCGGCATCGACGGGGCGGATGTCGATGCCTTCTTCGCTCGCTGGGTAGTTGGATGCTGAAGTTCCAGGGCCATCCCGCTCCCGGAGAACCTTACAGATCGCGGGCCCCTCCACTGCACGGTCCACTCCGCGGTGAACGCGAGGTCTACCGGGAGGGGTTCACCCGATCTTCATCGCCTTGAGCATCGCCTGGCCCATGTCCGCGGGGCTTTCGGCGACCTCGACCCCGGCATCGCGCAGAGCCTTGATCTTCGCATCGGCGGTGTCATCGGCCCCGCCGATGATCGCACCCGCGTGCCCCATGCGCCGGCCCGGGGGCGCGGTCCGCCCCGCGATGAAGGCAGCCACGGGCTTCTTCACGTTCGCCTTGATGTACGCCGCGGCGTCGATCTCGTCGCTCCCGCCGATCTCGCCGATCAGGAGAATGCCGTGGGTGTCGGGGTCGGCCTCGAACAGGCGGACGCAGTCGATGTGATTGAGGCCCCGCACCGGGTCGCCGCCGATGCCCACGCAGGTGCTCTGCGCCAGGCCGCGGGCGCTGGTCTGCCACACCGCCTCGTACGTCAGCGTGCCCGAGCGGCTGACGATACCGACACTTTTGCCCAGTTTCGATTGGCCGACGTGCGTGTGGATGTACCCCGGCATGATCCCGATCTTGCACCCCGCCTTCGTGAACGGATCCCCGGGACCGGTCCCCTCGCCCGTCTTGGGGCCGGGAGTGATGACCCCCGGGCAGTTGGGGCCGACGAGGTGAAAGCGGCGTTTCTCGGCGGGAACTTCCGCCCCGCCGTTCAAACGATCGAGTTCGGCCCGCACGCGGATCATGTCCTGCACCGGCACGCCCTCGGTGATGCAGCAGATGACCGCGATCCCAGCCGCGGCGGCCTCGAGCACCGCGTCCGCCGCGAAGGCCGGGGGGACAAAGATCATCGTGGCATCGGCCCCCGTGGTCCGAACCGCCTGATCGACGGTGTCGAAGACGGGCAGGCCGTTCTCGTCCTTGGTGCCGCCCTTGCCGGGCGTGGTGCCGCCAACGACCTTGGTGCCGTAGTGAAAGCACCCTTTCGTGTGGGCCGCGCCGAAGGCGCCGGTGATGCCCTGACAGATGACTTTGGTGTCCGCGTTGACGAGAATGGCCATAGGGCGTGAGGGTAGGAAGTGCATCCACCGGACGTGTACAGTACATCCAATATCCGATACAGCCCGACCCGATGAGTGAAGCCAATCCCATCCCCGAAGAGACGCTCAAACGGGCCTTGAACGCGCTCAAGAAGCGAATCAAACTGACCCGCCTGGATCAGGAGTCCAAACTCGGCGGCGGAAGACCCATGACCAGCGGCAAGAAGTCCGATGTCATGGCGATTCAACCGCCGCGAGAGTTCCCGCGGGAAGTCTGGGCCGAACTCGCCCGTCAGGGCAGGGTCAAGGACATGGGCGGCGGTTTTTACGGGCTGTGAAGCCTCGGATCGCACGCTCACCCGATCGAGTGATGCCCTGAGCCATTCGGTCCATGACGCTTGCCCCTCGAACGAAACTCAAGGTAACCCCCCACCCCGCCGATACCCCTCGTGACGCACGCGTCCGGATGGTCCGGTATCGCGCGCCGAGGCGATTTGCACCCACGCCAGATCCAGGACCGATCCATGCCCGACAAGACCGTCCTCATCGCCGACGACGAGCCGTACATCACCTACATGCTCG
This sequence comes from Phycisphaerales bacterium UBA2402, assembly GCA_002343715.1. Lineage (GTDB taxonomy): Bacteria > Planctomycetota > Phycisphaerae > Phycisphaerales > UBA1924 > UBA2402. The sequence goes on from DDSA01000123.1 coordinate 3,332, forward strand.
CCTCGCGCCTCACCGAACGGGGCCTGAAGGTGCTCACCGCCTGCGACGGGGTTCAGGCCCTCGAACTCGCCCGGACCAGCGCGCCCCGCGTGATCGTGAGCGACTTCCAGATGCCCCGGATGAGCGGGCTTGAACTCGCCAGAACGCTCCGAGGTTCACCCGAGACCGCGGAGATCCCCATCATCATGCTCACCGCGCGTGGTCACCGCCTCACACCCACGGAACTGCGAGAAACCAACATCCAGCACCTGATGTTCAAGCCCTTCAGCGCCCGTGAACTGACGGCGCTGCTCGACGAGTACATGGAGGCCGGCAACGGGGCCGACGGACCCCGCACCCGGCGGGAGGCCGCATGAACCCCCAGAACCAAAGAACCGAGAGCGTCCCCGAAATCCTCTGGCGACGCTGCACCCAACTCGGCCTTCCCGCGTGGCACTGTGATGAGTTCGGGGCTGTCATTACCCCGCCGGCCACCAACACCACACCACGCGCCGACAACGCCGCCATCGCCACCGCGGCGCGCGAAGTATCGCGGCGCGCGCGGGCCGGCGGTGACATGCGGCCGTTCATGCTCGAGGGTGTAGGCACCCTCCTGCCTCTGCACGGGGCGGGAACAGGTGTCGTCCTCGCCCTCGGTCCCGCCGATCACGGCACCAGCCACGATAATCTGTGGACACTGCTTTCCACGATGCGCGACGACCTGTGCGAAGGTGAACGCACCGCCGGCCTTCTGCGCGAGTTCAGCGGCAAACTCATCCAGTCCTACGAGGAAACCTACACCCTCTTCCGGGTGATGCGCCTGCTGGCTTCCTCCGCCGCGCCCGCACAGCAAATCCACATGGTCTGCCGTAACGTCCAGCAGACCCTCCCATTCCGCTGGGTCGCCGTCGCCTTCCGCGAGGATGATCGCGTTGTGGCCGACCTGCGCGGCCACCTCGTCCTCGAGGGGGATCCTGGGATTCCAATGGCCGACTTCGACCGGATCCTCCGCACCATGACCGCGCAGGCCGATGAGGACGGCTGGACGCGCGTCATGGCCCCTGCCGACCACGAACTCCCCGCTCTCGTGCGCGCCGAGATCGTCTGCGACCCCATCACCTACAACGGCGCGGTCATCGGGATGATTGTCGCCGGCAACAAGTCCGGACCCGATCCCGACATCGCCAGCCCGGAGATGCAGTTCATCGACGCCGTCGCCGACTTCCTGGGCACCTTCCACGAGAACATCGCGCGGTTCGCCGAGCAACGGGCCATGAGCCTGGGGACACTCCACGCCCTCTCCGCCGCCATCGACGCCAAAGACCCCTACACCCGCGGCCACAGCGAGCGCGTCGCCTTCCTCTCCCAACTCCTCGCCCGAGAGATGGGCATGGGCGCTGAGCACGCCGAGCGCGTCCGCATCGCCGGTCTGGTGCACGATGTGGGCAAGATCGGCGTTCCCGAGCGCATCCTGACCAAGGTGGGCGGCCTCACCGCCGAGGAGTTCGCCGCCATCAAGCGTCACCCCGAGACCGGCTACGAGATTCTCAAAGGCATTTCCCTCCTGGGCGATACGCTCCCCGGCGTGCTGCACCACCACGAACGCTGGGACGGC
>DDSA01000123.1:5185-5842 GCA_002343715.1 Phycisphaerales bacterium UBA2402
GGCCGACACCTTCGACGCCATGAGTTCGAGCCGCAGTTACCGGCCCGCCCTGCCCCGGCCCCTGGTGCGCGTGGAAATCGCCCGCTGCGCCGGTTCGCAGTTCGATCCCGCCGTTGCCGAGGCCTTCAAGCGCCTCGACCTCTCGGGCTACGACGCCCTCCTCGAAAAACAAGGCGCGGCCTCACCCGATCCGGCGACGGCGCAGGCTGTCGCGGCCTGACACGCCGGGTTGAGGAGCGGCCCCGACGGGCCGATAGACCATCCGGGTCGGTCCTATGAGGAGATGACGTTCCATGTCTCTACCGCGGATGCTGCGCAGACTCCTGCCCGGCGATGAAGTCCTCATCGCGGGTTTCGGCCTCGGGGCCGCGGCGATCATCGCCTGCGCCGGGGGTCTGCTCTGGTTCCTGGCCTCCGACGCCGAGCGCCGAACTCTGGCCGATTCTCGGGCCGCGATGCTCGATGTGCTCGGCGACTCGATGGGCCAGAGCGTTGAAACCCTCCTTGGCGCGAACGAACTGAGCGCGGTCCGCCGGCTCGTCACCGACACCGCCCGCACCGGCGACCTCGCCCTCTGCCGCGTCGTGCTTCCCGACGGTGGCATCATCGCCGATGCCGACCCCGCGGCGATCACCGTGCCCACGCTGCCGGAGGCCT
>DDSA01000042.1 GCA_002343715.1 Phycisphaerales bacterium UBA2402
GCAGATGCCCGCGGGGATCCCGGTGGGCACGCTGGCCATCGGGCGCGCGGGGGCGGTCAACGCGGCCCTGCTCGCCGCGGCGGTGCTGGCGATCACGGATTCCACGGTGCGGGAGCGGCTCATCGCCTTCCGAACGGCGCAGACTTCGCGGGTTCTGAAGGCCGGCCTGGCGGGAAGGAACTGACCCGAGATCGAATCCTCACCGTGTTCACCGTCCGGCACACCCCCCGCAATTCCCCTACCATTCCACCACGCGAGGCCGCTCTCTCCCCGCCCCGGCCGCGCGGCATTCATCCATGCCCACCACACTCCCCGTTTCTCGTCCTGTCGCCGTATCAGCACACGAAGTTCAGGAGCCCGGCCCCACCATGCGCGCCCTTGTGAAGCACCACGCCGGCCCCGAACTTCAGTTTGTTTCCGATCGCCCCGTGCCCAGGCCCGGCCCTCGGGACGTGCTCATCAAGGTGACCAAGGCGGGCATCTGCGGCACCGACAAGCACATCTGGGAGTGGGACGAGTGGGCCGCCGGGCGGATCCCCATCGGCATCGTCACCGGGCACGAGTTCGTCGGCATCATCGAGGCGATCGGCAGCGCGGTCACACGCTGCCAGGTCGGCCAGCGCGTCAGCGCCGAAGGGCACATCACCGCGGGCGTCGATTACAACTCGCGCACGGGCAATGCACACATCGCCAGCGACACGCGCATCCTGGGCATCGACCGCGACGGGGTCTTCGCGGACTATGTCTGCGTGCCCGAGGAGAACGTCTGGCCCGTGCACCCGAGCATCCCCGACAAGGTCGCCGCGGTGCTCGACCCCCTGGGCAACGCCGTGCACACCGTCATGGCCGCGGGCGTGAGCGCCAAGAGCGTGCTCATCACCGGCACGGGCATCATCGGCCTGATGGCCGTGACGGTGGCCAAGGCGGCGGGGGCGGGGCGCATCTTCGCCACCGACATGAACCCCCACCGCCGGGGGCTGGCGAAGAAACTCGGCGCGGCCGAGGCCTTCGACCCGCGTGACGGCGCGTGGATCGGCGAGATTCGGCGCGCCTGCCGCGGCGAGGGCGTCGATGTGCTGCTCGAAATGTCCGGCAGCCCCGCGGCGTACGACCAGGGCTTTTCCTGCCTGCGAAACGGCGGGGTCGCGGCCCTGCTGGGCATCCCCGCCAAGCCGCCGACCTTCAACATCACCCAGCACGTCGTCTTCAAGGGCGCCACCGTGCTGGGGATCAACGGTCGCAAGATGTTCGAGACCTGGTACCAGATGGAGGAGTTGCTGGTCGGCGGGCGCCTCCAACTCGACGACATCATCACCCACGAGTTCCCCATCGAGCAGTTCAAGAAGGCCCACGAGACCATGCTCAGCGGCGAGGGGATCAAGGTCGTGATGAGCGTGAACGGCTAGATTATTGGAAATTGCTGGGATTCGCCCGCGAACTGTTCACGACTGTTCATTTTTTCGTTTTGAACAGTTGGATGACACATGAGCGTCCACGCCATCGAAAAGTGAGGCGCTTGGTCAGGCATCATCAACCGAAGCCGCCTACCCATGCACATGCCCCGCTCCGCTTTCGCATTCGTGGCCTGCGCCGCGGCGGTCCCCGCCGCCGCCCAGACCTGGTCCCCCGCCCCCGCGCCGCTGCGGACCCGCTGGGCGGCGGATGTGTCGCCCGCCAACGCCTGGCCGCAGTACCCACGCCCCACGCTGGTGCGGGAACGCTGGCAGAACCTCAACGGTCTGTGGGACTACGCCATCGCCGAGGGTGATGCCGCGCCGGATTGGAACGGACAATCCCGCGGCAGGATCCTGGTTCCCTTCCCGATCGAATCGTCGCTCTCGGGGGTCGGCGGGCGGCTGACCGCCGAACAGACGTTGCATTACCGCCGCGTCTTTGAGTGCCCGGTCGAGTGGCGATCGGGTCGGATCCTGCTGCACTTCGGCGCGGTCGATTGGGAGTGCGCGGTCGCCGTGAACGGCCGAACCGTCGGCACGCACCGGGGCGGGTACGACCCCTTCTCGTTCGACATCACCGAGGCCCTGCGCGACGGGGCCAACGAACTCACGGTGACGGTCAAAGACCCGACAAACCGGGGGGGCCAGCCCCGCGGCAAGCAGTGGGACACCTCGCACGCCATCTGGTACACGCCGACTTCGGGCATCTGGCAGACCGTCTGGCTCGAGCCGGTGGGTCCCGCGCACCTGACCTCGGCGCGGGTCGAGCACGACGGGATCGGCCGGGATGAGCAGGGCCGCGCACTCGTGCGGAATCCGCGTCTGGTGCTCGGCACGACCGCGGGCAAGGGCATCGGGGCACGGCTCACGATCGATGCGCCCGCCCCGGACCTCGCCGACCGCATCGCGTTGCGGGAGGACGACAAGCGTCCGGATGAACTCGCGCTGCCCATCCTGCTCTCGCCGCAGCGGCTCTGGTCGCCGGACTCGCCGACGCTGTACTCGGCCCGCGTGGAACTGCTCGATGAGGAGGCGCGGGTGCTCGACTCGGCGAGGATCTCCTTCGGCCTGCGCGACATCGCGGTCACGCCCGATGCTTCGGGCGTTCACCGCCTCTTCCTCAACGGCGAGGCCCTTTTCCACTTCGGCCCGCTCGACCAGGGCTACTGGCCCGATGGGCTGTACACCCCGCCCACCGAGGAGGCCATGCGCTTCGACATCGAGGCGGTGAAACGCATGGGCGGCAACATGCTCCGCAAGCACGTGAAGGTGGAGAGCGAGCGCTTCTATCACCTGTGCGATGCGCTGGGCGTCATGGTCTGGCAGGACATGCCCAGCCCCTTCTTCAAGTCTCCCCACTTTGATGAGAACTTCCCCGCGCTGAGCGACCCGTGGCGGGCCAACTTCGAGCGGGAACTGCGGGCGTTGATCGACACCCGCCGCCACCACCCCAGCATCGTCGTCTGGGTGCCCTTCAACGAGGGCTGGGGGCAGAACGACCTGGAATGGGCCGGGCGCGTGGTGGACCAAACCAAGTCATGGGATCCGTCGCGCCCCGTCAACTGCGCCAGCGGCTGGACCGACACCGGCAACGGCGACCTTCTCGATATCCACGTCTACCCCGGACCCGCGACCTCGCCACCATCGCCGCCCCGGGCCGTTGTGCTCGGCGAGTACGGCGGGCTGGGCCTGCCCCTCGAAGGCCACACCTGGGCCGACAAGGCCAACTGGGGGTACGTGAGTTACACGAACAAAGAGGACCTGACCGCGGCGTACCTCGCCCAACTCGCCGCGATCCCGCTGCTCATCGGCGAGGGGCTTTCCGCCGCGGTCTACACACAGACCACCGATGTTGAGATCGAGGTGAACGGCTGGCTGACCTACGACCGAGCGGTCTGGAAGATCGATCCCGAGCAGGCCGCGCCCGCGGCCCGGCGTTTGTACGAACCCCCGCCGCGGGTCCTGACGATCCTCCCGCGGGCGGGCCGGCCGGGCGCCAACGAGGGTCCGCCGTGGCGCTACACGTTCGAAGCGCCGGGGCAGGGGTGGGAATCGCCGGGGTACGACGATTCCGCGTGGAGCGCCGGATTCGGCGGGTTCGGGAGCGAGGGCACGCCCGGCGCGATCATCGCCACCGAGTGGACAAGCCCGGAGATTTACCTCCGCCGGACCATCGACCTCGGCGGGCCGCCGGTCAACCCCGTCTTCACGATCCACCATGATGAAGATGCGGAGGTGTACGTCAACGGCATCCTCGCCGCGACGCTGAAGGGGTACACCACCGGCTACACGCACGCCCCGATCCTCGCACCCGCCGCGGCGGAACTGCGCAAGGGCGGGACGATCACGCTCGCGGTGCGCTGCCGCCAGACACGGGGCGGGCAGTACATCGACGTGGGGATCGCGGATGTCGTACGGGATCAAGACGCCGCTTCGGTGCAGTAAATACGTGCCGCTCGTGGTCTTGCATGTGTACGCTATCGTCACATCGCATGACATACTCCGGCAGCTCACCACACGATGACCCCCGCCGCCACGTGACGCTCCTGATCGAGGAGGCGGGGCGCGGCGATGCCGAGGCCGCCGCGGCCCTGCTCCCGCTCATCTATGACGAACTGCGCAAACTCGCGTCGAGCAACATGAGCAAGGAACCCAACGCGGGCGCGGGGCAGACGCTCGAGCCCACCGCGCTGGTGCACGAGGCGTACATGCGCCTCATCGGGCCGGAGGGAAGGAACGAAGACGGGTGGAACGGGCGTGGGCACTTTTTCGGGGCCGCGGCCATCGCCATGCGGCGCATCCTCATCGAGCGTGCCCGCGCCCGCAAGTCCATCAAACGCGGCGGGGGACGGACGCGCGTGGACCTGAGCGAGGACGCCGCGGCGATCGACCCGGACTCGGACCAGGCGAGCGACCACATCATCGCGCTCGACTCGGCGCTCACCAAGCTGGGGCGGCTCGACGCCCGCAAAGCCCGGGTGGTGATGCTGCGGTACTTCGCGGGCTTGTCCGTGGAGCACACCGCGATGGCGATGGGCATCTCCCCCGCGACGGTGAAGAACGACTGGGCCTTCGCGCGGGCGTGGCTGAGCAAAGAGATCGAAGAACAGACCCGCTAGGCCGACCGCGGCGGATCGCCGTGGCGTGTGCGGTGTGGGGTGATGCGCGTGGCATCATCAGGCCCGGCGTAGTGCGTGCGCATGCCGGTTCGCGCCCCGGCCGGTGACGTCGGCACGCCCCCCTGCATGGCGTCGCTCACCAGTTGCAGGGCCTGGGCCCATTCCGCGGCGAGTTCGGCGGTCCACGCGGAGCCCAGACTCTTGGCCATGGTCTCGAGCAGCAATGAACAGACGATGGGGTAGTGATCGGGCTTCGCGCCGTACCCCTCGTGACGCCGCCCGAGTTCCGCGAGTTTGGTCCGAACCGCCGGAGCGTCGTCCAGACTCTCCACGACCATGCGCAAGGAGTCGAACAACTTGGCCTCCTGAGCCTTCATGTCCGTGGGAAAGAGCACCCGCACACCGGGGTACCGCGCGAACAGAGCGTCGTAGAAATCGCGGGTCAGGTCCGTGCCGCGCGGCGCCAACTGGGCCAGGCTCTCCCGGAGTCTTTGGGCCGCGGCGGGATCGACCCGCACCCCGGGAAGGGACGGGATCGGGCCGCTGAGAGGATGACGGGAGATCGGCATGGCTACCAGACAGTGCGAAAACCGTATCCGCCAAAGCCAATGAAACACCTGTGGATGTATCCGAACATATATCGTACATTCAGTGGAACGGGGCACGCCTGATTCGGCCCCCGCGAGGCTCGTGCGCCTGATGGTTCGCGGTTGAATCTTTCGGGGGACCGCGCGTCATTCAACGTGTTGGGCGCTGGGGAGACGCGCATGCACCTCGGCGGAGCGCATCAGCACCGATGACCGCGAACAGATCCTTCGTACCGGCTAATCGAGCCAGTCCTTGGCCTTGAGCCGCTCGGGCACATACTGCTCGGTGATGTAACTGATGTCCTTGGTGATGAGGCTCTCGACTTCCATCTTGAAGCCGTTGGAGAGGAGGCGGTCGATCTCTTTCTTCCAGCCTCTGTGGCCGTCGAACCAGGGGTAGGCGAGGATTTCCTTCGCGCGTTTGATGTCGTTGTCGTTGAGGTCGATCTTGACCGCATCGGGCAGGTCGCACTCGTCGTAGTCCTTGGCCCGGATGCCGAGGAACTTGGCCTCGGGGATGGCGAGGCGCGAACTCTCGAACGCCAGGGAGATGGACCCCTGCTTGATGACGCTGTAGATGTAGTGCCCCCAGGGGTCACAATCAAGAACGCAGATGATGGGCAGTTTGAGTTCGCGGTTGAAGCGTTGGAGAAGGCGACGCACCCCGCGCGGCGGCTGGCCCGCGCCGTGGGTGAGGATGCAGTTGTTCTCCTCCCAGAAGCGGTCCTCGTTGAATCGGTTCCACACCGTGCCCTTCTCGACGTGGAGGACGAACCTGGCCTCGCACTTGCGGAACTCGATGACATCGGGCTCGACGATGCTGGGGATGGCGTACCCGCCGCTGCCCATGCGGCGGCAGTTGATCTCGTCGCCCTTGTCCACGATGGTGATGTTGCCCACGAGCGAGCCGCGGTTCTCGGCGAAGATGTGCAGTTCCTCGCGGAGCGCGCCCATCGAGACTTCGAGGTCTTCGAGGATGGGGTCGCTCTCGTCCTGGGTATCGAAGGTGTTCTCCTTCGTGCCGGCGACGGTGTGCTTGGCCTTGTAGAAGACGCCGCGGAGGCTGCTGGTCTTCTCGGCCTCGATGAGGTCCTTGATGGTGCTGGCGTGCAGCATGGTCTGCATGAACTGCTTGGCCTGGTTGAGGTTGAAGAGTTGGCGTTCCTGGGTGCCGTCGCCCATGCGGAGGATGCCGACCTTCTTGTCCCAGATGGTGTTGGACCGGGCGCGGGTGGGGATCTCGATGACGGGCTCTTTCTTCGAGAACGTGCGCTTGGTCACGCCATCGGCCAGGTGAACGATCTTCTTCAGGGTCGCGGCGTCGCGCTCCTTGATCCGTTTGCTCGCCGTTGACCCGCCCGTTCGCTTCGCCATCGCGGCACTCCGTCGCCTTTGAATGCTGATGCCGGGGCCACGCCGCTCCGGCGGGGCGAGTGTATGGACCGGCGCGCGGCCGCGGCGTTCCCGCCGAGCATGGGCGGGGTCGGCGGAACGCGGATTGATGAGCATGCCGGGCGGGAGGTGAACCGCCGGTGCGGCCGAGGCGGGCGAAAAGCCCGGCCCCGAGAACTACCCTCGTTCATGCAGTTCAGCATCGTCTCGATCGGTACGCTGGCCTTCAATCACCTGTGGAACGAGCGCGGGCCGGTGCGAACCGGGCACGCGACCACGACGCTGATCGTGAGCGGCGAACGTCGCATCCTCGTGAACCCCGGCCTGCCGGCGCCGGCGCTGGCGGCCCGGCTCTCCGAACGGTCCAACCTCGCGCCGTCGGACATCACCGACGTCTTTCTGACGCATTTCCTGCCCGACACCTGCCGCGGGATCGAGGCTTTCGAGCGGGCGGCGTGGCACCTGTCGGGCGAGGAGCGCGAGACGGTGGGCGTGGCGCTGGCGATGCAGGCCAAACGCCTGAAGGAAACGGGCGAGGGGCGCGAGGTGCTGACGGCCCTGGAGCGCGACCTGGCGGTGCTGCAGCGGTGCAGGGCCGCGCCGGATCACCTCGCCGAACGCGTGGACCTCTTCCCGCTGCCGGGCGTGACGCCGGGGCTGTGCGGGCTGCTGCTCAGCCATTCGCGCTTCACCGTCCTGGTCTGCGGGGACGCCGTGCCCACGGAGCAGCACCTGCACGAGGGCAAAGTGCTGCAATCCGCGGCGGATGTGGACCGGGCGCGGGAGAGTTTCCAGGAGGCGGTGGAGATCGCCGACCTGCTGATCCCGGGGCGCGACAACCTGATCGTCAACCCGACGAAACGCGCCTTCTGAGCGCGGGGCTCAGGGCGTGACCCGCCGCAACTCGAAGTTCATCAGAACAGGTTCATGATCGGAGAAGTCATCGGCGCAGCCGGTGGGCGTCACCGTTCTGCACCACTGACCCCCGTCGGTGCGGCGGTAGCGTTTCACCTCGTAGCCGGTCGGGATGACCTTGACGGTGCCGTCGAGCGAGCCGGCGTACAGAATGTGATCGAGGCGGGTGCTCGATCCGCCGCCGAAGATCTGCTTGATGGTGTTGAAGGAGCAGGCGGTGCAGGCGGTGGTCTGTGGGCTGCACTGCTCGTTGAGCGCACCGTGGGCGAGTCCCGCGACACCGCCCATGACGGCGGACATGGTGTCGGTAAACTCCGATGCACCCCCATGAACATTGAAATCCCCGCCGACAAAGACCGCGTAGGAAGGGTTGAGCGCCCGGAAGAGCAGGATGTTCGCCGCGAGTTCGTTGATCTGGCTGTACCGGGTGGAGACGTTGCCGGAACTATCTCCGGCCTGGGCGTGGGTGTTGTACACCGCGATGTTGAAGCCGTTCTTGGTGAGCAGCACGCGCGTGAACCCCTTGCTGGCCTGGCAGTCGTTGCCGTCGCACTCGGTGTACCGCACCTGCGTGCCCCCGGAGAGGGCGTGAACGGACTGCGTCAGGAGGCCGGAGTTCACATTGTCGCCGCTGAAGAACGTGGAGCCGTAGTACTGGTTCCAGTAATAGTTGCCCCGCAGCGCGTTGTTTCTGGCGCTGGCGTCCACGCTGTCGAGGCGGTAGTCCCATGATTCCTGGATCACGCACACATCGGCCTGCTCCGTCGCCAGACGAGGCCCGATCCACTCCGAGCGTTCCTGGTCCGCGAGCGTGAGCGACACGAAGAAGCCCGGCCAGAGGCGCACGTTGTACGACACGATGCGGAAGGTTGTCACCGCGCTCGCCGTGGCGTCGATGGTCGCGGCACCCGAGGTCGTCGTGTACGTCCCCGGCGCGGAGAGCGTCAGTTGCTCAAAGTACGTCCCCGGCGCGAGGCGGAGGTCGATCGGGCTTTGGAATGAACCGCATATGCCGCCCCTGATGGTGTGGAACGGCGCGCCCGTTTGCCCGGTGGGATCAAACCACGGCACGGGTCGGACGTGGACGGGCTGCGCCATCGCCGCGCCCCCCGCGATGGTGAGCACGAGCAGGTGGATGTGACCGAATCTGGCGTGGCGGGTCATGTGAACTCCTGTTGAGAAGAAGGTGAACGAACCGCGATCGGGGGATGGGTCGCGGGGCCTGGCCCGCCGACACGAACCGCCCGGTTTGCGGGGGGGCCGATCTTCAGAGTCAGTACGAGATTCCGCCCTATCGACTATCAGGCCCGGCCGGGCGGCATCGCGCCGGAGGGTTGGCGCGGGCGCGTGATTGGGCGATCGGAGAACTTCCATGATGCCGGGCGGCGCGATGAGGAGCACCCGCGGACTACCGTGGGGCGTGAGCGGCGGCACACGACAGATCGTTCAGCGTTTGGCGCAGGCGCCGCTCATCATCGCGGCGGTCTACACCATCACGCTCGCGCTGGCGTGGGCGGTGCCGGGCAATCCGCTCGAACGGCCCGAGGGACGCCGCCCGCCGCCGGAGGTCGCGGAGGCGATGAGGGCCAGGTACCAACTCGACAGTTTCTGGTCCTTCTACTGGTCGTACCTGGAACGCGCGAGCGGGGTGCGGTTCGCGCGGGACGCGTGGAGCGGCCGGCACGCCGAGGAAGCGGCGCGGGAGATCGGAAGAGCGTCG
>DDSA01000077.1 GCA_002343715.1 Phycisphaerales bacterium UBA2402
GGTCGCCGGCGGCACTGCCCCGGACCCCGCATCTGTTCGCCGGTGCCCGGTCGTGGCGATCGCCTCGGGCAAAGGAGGCGTGGGCAAGACAACGGTCGCCGTCAACCTCGCCGTAGTTCTGGCACAACGCGGCCTGCGGATCATTCTGCTCGATGCCGACCCCGGGCTCGCCAACGCCGATCTCTTGTGCGGACTGACCCCAACCACCCGTTTGGATGTCGCGTTGCGTTCGCGACCGCTCACCGAGATCACGGTTGATGCCCCGGGCGGTTTTCGGCTCGTTCCGGGCAGTGCCGGCCTCTCCTCCATGGCGAACCTCTCTCGACCGCAGCGCCACACCCTGCTGCGAGCGATCACGGAACTGACCACGGACGCGGACCTTGTCCTGATCGACACAGGCGCGGGGTTGGGAGAATCCGTCACATCCTTTATCGCCGGCGCGGATGTCGCGCTGATCATCACGACGCCGGAACCGCCCGCTCTCACCGATGCGTACGCGCTGATGAAGTGCCTTCACCAGACACCCATCGAGCAGCGGCCAAACCACACGGGCATCTTCGTCAATCTCGCCCAGGACCATGAAGAAGGCGCCGGAGCATTCCGACGGCTCTCCGCAACCTGCGGTAAGTTCCTGAACCTTTCCCCTTTTGCCGCCGGGGTTTCGCTTGTGGATAAGTCCGTACCCGCCGCGGTCAGAGAGCGGTTACCCGTGGCGATCGGTTCACCCAAGTCTTTGATTTCCAGGGAGTTGCGATACGCGGCGACGCAACTCCTGTCTCGGATGGAGCGGTGTGACAAACCTGCGGCGGCCGGCCCGACCCGGCGCGGATTCTGGGCCTCGTTATTAGGGTGATCGCCCCTCTACCGCGGCAGAGACGGCACAGGTTGAACTCCATGTTCGCTGTTTTTATCAGGGAGGCTCGATTCGTCCTTGCCCTCTGCCGATCAACAGCGAGCGACACGCGAGGCTCTCACCCCTTCGGGGATCACAACGGAGTGCGGCGTGCAGCGGGGCATCGTGGGATGCCGTCTTTCGGAGACTCGGGGTTTCCCCACCCCGGGTGAGCGTGCGGATGATCGAGAGAGTCTATCTCATCGCGGCCGGTTCGTGCAGAAGGCAGCGAGGCATCACGAGTGAAACAACAAGCCAGGGTCATCGCCACAGGATTCGCGCTGCTTGGCTTCGCCATCGCGGTTCTCTCCGGTCTTGCCGCGGGGAACGACGCCGCTGTGGTGCTCCTTCGCAGCTTGATCGTTCTGATCGGCTGCCGCGTGCTCGGGGCCGCGGCGGGTGCGGTGCTCGACTTCATCGGGCGAGAGCAGGTCGCGGCGTACGAGGCCGCGCGGCCGATTCCTGATTTCTCTCTGACCCCGGCGTCAGCCCCTTCGGGGGATGAAAAAATCTTGCAAAATCTGAACCAAAGGAGGTAGCACTTGAGCGTGAAGTCTGTATACTGCATCCACTCCGCTTATGGATGAGCGGTGAGCGAGTCCGTTTGAGCCGGTCAAATCTGGCCGCTCAATGAAACATCCCGTCTCATCGGGATGAGGTTTGGAACCCCGCGAGGGGTAGGGATCGAGGAAGCGGGCGGCGGATCACCGTCCCCCGTATCCACGAGGAGAGTCCGGGCGGGGCCGCCCGGCGCAGGTTCGCAAGAAAGGTCACGGAGCCGACCATGCCCAGCATCAAACTCAGTTCACGACGTTCGAACGGCCGCTTCGGCGCACGCCACGCGGAGGCCAGCCGCGCGCCTTCTGAATACGACCGCATGCCCATCAACGAGGTCTGGGTCAAGTATCAGCAGACGCACGAAGAATCGATGCGCAACTACCTGATGGAGAAGTTTCTCCCCCTGGTCCGCTACAACGCCGAGCGCATCCACACCCGCCTCCCCGATGAGGTGGACATCGAGGACCTGATGTCCGCGGGCATCTTCGGCCTCATGGATGCCATCGACGCGTTCGACCTCGAACGGAAAGTGAAGTTCGAGACGTACTGCGCTCCCCGGATCCGCGGCGCGATCCTCGACGAACTCCGCAGCATGGACTGGGTGCCTCGCCTGGTCCGCAGCCGCACCAACAAGGTTGACCAGGTGCGTCAATCGATCGAGAAGGCCACCGGGCGTTCCGCCACGGATGATGAGGTCGCCACAGCGCTGAACGTGCACGGCGAGGATTTCGATAAACTCAAACGGGACTCCAGCGCCGTCACAACACGCAGCCTGACGCAGCGCTGCTTCCCCGGCGACGGGGGCGGGAAGGAAGTGCGTGAACTCGACGTGGTGCGCGACGAAGGCCAGTCGAACCCCGTCACAGAAATCCAGCGGCGCGACCTGAAAGACCTCATCACCAAGGGACTTTCGCGGGCGGAACGGCTCATCGTGATCCTGTACTACTACGAAGGGATGACGATGAAGGAAATCGGGTCCACGCTGGACCTCTCCGAATCGCGCGTCTCGCAGATGCACAGTTCGATCCTCGCGCGTCTGAAAGCACAGATGCAGCACCGCGAGAAGGAACTCGAACCCGTCTCCTGATCAGGAACCACACACCCTGATGGCACGTCCACCGATGCCGCTGAAGCCTCTCGATGGCGAAGGTTGCGCTCGGTAGCTGAGCCCCGCCCGGTATGCACATTCTCGGCGTGCTCGCTCACATGAGCCAGCTGTGCATCACCATAGGCTATTCTCCGTGTGTCTTGCACCAGGGCGTCGGGCGGATCGCCATCGTCATGTTGTTTGCAGACCCCACACGATCTGATCCGCAGCCGCCTGTTCTGATCCGTCACATGGTGAGAAGTAGTGTGTGAACCCGGATGCACAAAGACAACTCGCGACAAGGGGGCCGCGAAGTGGTTCACAACAACACATCTTCCAACCTGCAAGGCCTTGAATACATGTGGCATCACCGGCGAGTGATGCAGGTGACACATGAAAAAAAAACTCCCGCCAGGAGTGATCCGGGCGGGAGCGAAGATCGAGATGGTTATGGGCTGAGTTGGTTAGACCCACCCTTGTTCACACGAGGGTGAACTTAGCGACGGCGACGGCCAGCGACCAGACCGCCGAGGCCGAGCAGCGCGAGAGCGCCGGGGGCCGGGGTGATGCGGATCGCCGCGCCATCGACTTCGACCGCGCCCTTGACCGCGCCGGAGTTGTCGCCGGGGCCGCGGAACCAAGAGGCTTCACGAGCGCCCGTCACCGTGTTGCGGCTCATGCCGTCGGTGGGGGCCGTCACGTCGATGTCGTGGGTCTCGCCCTGGCCGACGCCGCCGACCGTGAGGGCGATCTGGAAGATCACGATGTCATTGATGCCTTCGCGGCGATCAGGGTCAACGCCGGGGGTGGGAACGGCCTTCTGAACGCAGGCCACGCCGCCAGCGCCGTTGAAGTTGTTCACCGCGGTCGTGCCCGTGGTGGGGCCGGTGCCGGGCCAACGAGTGATGTCGTTACGAGAAATACGGAGGTAGTTACCCGCCGGAGCGCCACCCGAGCCACCGGCGTGAGCGATCGCCTGGTACGAAGCGGTGCCCGAGGGACCGGTGCTGGCGAAGGGAATCACGCGGCCGAAGGGGCCATCGAGCGGATCGGCATCGAGGTTCACGCCGCCGCCGTTCAGGTTGTTACCCTGGTTGGCGAAGGGCTGAACGGAGTCAACGCCCGGACGGACGTTGCCGAACACCGGCTGCCAAGTCAGCGACGCGAAGGCCACGGGGCCGGTCGTCTGGCCGACATCGCCGGTCCACGAAATCATGGCCCGCATCAGCACGGTGGCGGAGTTACCGGTGGAAGCGTTGACTTCAACGCTGTCGCTCCAGTTCACTCCGTCAAGGCTGACCTGCAGGTCGAGGCGCGACTGAGCGTTCGCGGCAACCGCGAGCCCAGCAACAGCCACAAGAGAACCAATCACATTCTTCATCTCGATCTCCTCTGAAAAAAACGGTTTGGGCGGAAACAAACCTGACTTGTCTGGGGAAGCAACCGCTCTTCCCCCTCGTAGCCTACAGAGTACATCACTCCTCAAACAAATGCAAGTGATTTTGAGGGAAAGTGTCAAAACTGAATGATGGAAATGCCGAGTGTATGATCCAATTACTTACATTTAACTTACAATATACTAGTGTAATACGAATAAATGTATATTGTTCGCAAAATGTTTGATATTTGCGATCCGTGGCAAGCATGACCATGATGTCTGATAACGAAAAACCCCTTCCTGGCTTGTGAACCAGGAAGGGGCGAGTCTCGCGTGGTGCGGGGGTAGGTCTTACACCCGCATCATGATTGCTCGAAGACCAGAACCGATCGGATCAGCGGCGGCGACGGCCGATGGCCAGGCCACCGAGTCCGAGCAGCGCCAAAGCACCGGGGGCGGGCACCACGATCGTGGCAGTTCCAACCTCAACTGCCGCCTTGATGGTACCGAAGTTGTCGGCTGAACTGGAGAACCAAGAGGCCTCACGCGCGCCGGTCGAAGTGTTCCGGCTCATGCCCGCTGTGGGAGCATCGACGGTCAGGATACGACCGGTGGCATCGCCGCTGAGCGTGATCGCGGCCTTGAAGAGCACGACGTTCGCGATGTTGCCGTTGAACGGAGGATCGACGGTGGGGTTCACGTTGCCAGCGCCCTTCTGAACGGTGGCAAGACCGCCGGAGCCGTTGAAGTTGTTGGACGCGGCGGTGCCGGTGGTCGCGCCTTCACCAACCCAGTTGGTGATGACCGTGCGGGCGATGCGGAGATAGTTCACGCCACCGTTGGCCTGAACGTGCCCA
Source organism: Phycisphaerales bacterium UBA2402 (assembly GCA_002343715.1). GTDB lineage: Bacteria > Planctomycetota > Phycisphaerae > Phycisphaerales > UBA1924 > UBA2402. The sequence goes on from DDSA01000077.1 coordinate 4,773, forward strand.
CGGTAGGGGTCGCTGGTCGTGGGACCGGTCGAACCGAAGGGGCTGATACGGCCGTAGGGCGCGGGCATGCCGGGGGTGTCGAGCACCGATCCGCCGTTCGTGTTGTTGCCACGGTCGGCGAAGGCCTGCAGGGTGTCGCTGCCCGTCCAGTTGGAGACGGTGGGCTGCCAGGTGAGGCTGGCGAACCCGGTGGGCGTCTGAGTGCCGGCACCCTGGATAAAGGACATCGAACCACGAAGTTGAACGGTCGACCCGGGGGCCGCGTTCACGCTGCTGGACCAGTTGATGCCGTCCAGTGACACCTGCATGTTCAGTCGGCTCGTCTGAGCGGTGGCGACGGAGGCGATGCCGGCGGCGGCGACGATAGTAGCGATCACGTTCTTCACAAGTAGACTCCTCGAACAACGGGCCGGGCCGAACGGCCGAGACCCTCGAAACGCTTTAGAACGAACACTCGTTCCAGACCCACCACAAACATGCCACACGAATTTGAAAATGCCAACCAAAATGACGACTTTGTTGAAGTTTTTTTTTGGCAGGGCTTTGACGCCGGGAATTCAAAGAATTTCCGACAAAGTGACGGAATTTTCTTGCAAATTTGAATTCCTGAGCGGGGGGTCGATACACGCCACCCTTCTTCAACAATGCGGGTCGCGCATTGACTACCACGGACCCGACTCGAAGAACGAGTGAGGTCGCCGAACCCTTACACCATCCTAATGATGAAGACGTTCGCCCGTGAATCTATCGTGCGAACTCGGTGAGCCATCCTCATTATCTATTGCGGCACGTTCGGGTATATCGCACACGCACAGTGGGCATGGGCCAGAGTGAGAGAACGTGCATCTGAACATCGAATCGAAGTCCGCACCAGATCCTACAGATCAAGCCGTGCTCGCTTGGCCTCCCATTCGGCTCGTTCGCGCTTGTTCTCACTCTTGATCTGACCGTCCCCACCGCTGCGGAGGCCACGCAGGGCCTCGATCTCCAGCCGGGACAGGTGCATCGCCTCGAAATGGTAATCCCTCCAGGCCTGGGCGCACACCGGCACGATCGGCTCGATCAGGCGGAACATGGCCTCGGCAAAGACGCGGATCTCATATTGGGCGTGGCTGTCCATCCGCAAGCCCAGGAAGTGCAGCAGATTGTGCAGATCGCACTTCCAGTACCACTCCGTGTACATATTCACGGGGAGGCCGATGCGGGCCAACTCACGCGAGACTCCCTTCTTCGTCAGATCGATGTACCGGGTGTACTGGGTCTCGACATCCTTGAGAAATGCGAGAAACTCCTTCGCGGTTCTCTCCTCGGCTTCATCAGAGATGGCAAATGTCTCTTCGCCGCCCTGACGGTTCGCCTGGCTTTGTTTGCGGATCGCGTCGACCGTGGGCGTGTAGAAACGGTCGGGCAGGATCGAATAGCGGCCCGAATACTCGTTCACGTTCGCCGTGCGGTGCCGGATCCACTGCCTGGCGATGAAGATCGGCATGCAGACGTGGAACTTGAACTCCACCATCTCGAACGGCGTGGTGTGTCGGTGGCGCAGGAGATAGCGGATCAGGCCGGCATCCTCGCTCACCTGCTTGGTTCCCTGCCCGTAGGACACCCTCGCAGCCTGAACAACTGCCTGGTCGGCGGTCTGGCCTTCGGGCACCAGCCGCGGCATCGCATCAACGAGTGCAACAAAGCCATGGTCCAGAACCCGCGCCTCCATGCGGCTGGCGCCGTCCATGACATCGCGGAAGGGGGTTTCGGGCTTGACGATAGTGATCGGTGAAGACATGGATCCGGGAAAGCCTTGCTGTTCAGGGTGATCTGCCACACGCGGGGGCCGTCGAACGCCGACGAATCTAGGCGGGGTGCTCCACCGCGCGGCTGTCAAGCACCGCTCCCGTCCATCCCATGCCGATGGGAACGCCCAGCAGCGCTCCGCAGGCCCAATCCAGTGACAACGGTCTCGACAGCGGGAGCAACTTGTCCGAGAATGACGCCTCAACGATCCCGGAACCGTGCAGAAGCATCGCCGTGAGCGGTGCCGCCACCGCCACCGCCATCATCCCCAGGATCGCGACCAACGGCTGCACATGCGCCTTGGCGCCCGCCGCGGCGTTGGCCGCCGCCCCCGCGGCGATCCCCCCCATCAGCGTGGCGAAGAGCGCCTGTCCTTTGAGCGGATTCACGGAAATGATCCACACAGCTGCAGCGCACGCCGCGGCGGCGGCGAGTACCGCGATTCCGACGGCCGCGGGAGTAGCGGCGGAATCGGCATGAAAGCACATTCCTCTCCATCCCCCGAGCGCGCGTTGGGTTCCCTTCGGCGTGGGCCTGTGATGTTCGGCAGCACGGGACAACACGACGGCCACCGCGGCGGCGGCGATCACGGCCAAGCCCCCTTCAATCGCCAGGAGTGGAAAGTCTCCGCCGCTCCTGGCACGCCGGATGATGGATTCGACATCGCCCAACTGCCACGACGCCCATCCAAAGACCAATCCGGCCATCGCGTACCCGGCATTGAGCGCGAAGAAGCGGCTGCCGATCAATCCGAGCAGCAGCGCCGCCACCGTCGCGGCGAGACCGAGAAGGAGTCCCGAGAACGGCGACTCGTTGACCAGGAGCGTGAAGGCTCTTCCGCCGTCGGCATCGCGGAGTGACCGGGCGAAATGTGCGAGGATCGGCCCCACCACCAGCAGCGTGGTGAGGAGCAGACACCATCGGAGAACCGACTTGAGCATGAAGCGAGGGTACGGTGCGCCAACGCCCCAGGGCCAGCGTCCCGACAGGCGACACACTACCTCGTGATCCGCCGATACTTCAGGCGGTGCGGTCGATCGGCCTCGGCGCCGAGCCTTCGGCGACGGTCTTCCTCGTAACTCGTCCAGTTGCCGGCGTGGAAATGAACCCGTGCATCCCCCTCGAAAGCCAGGATGTGTGTGCAGAGGCGGTCGAGGAACCAGCGGTCGTGGCTGATGATGATGGCGGTTCCCGCGAAGTTCTCTAACGCCTCTTCCAACGCCCTCATCACGTTCACATCGAGATCGTTGGTAGGCTCATCGAGCAGGATGACGTTCGCGCCGGACTTGAGCAGACGCGCGAGGTGGACACGGTTCCGCTCTCCCCCGGAAAGATTCTCAACCATCTTCTGCTGGTCGGGGCCTGAAAACCCGTACCGCGCGACATACGCCCGGCTGTTCACTTTCACTTTGCCGAGCCTGAGGTCTTCGGCCCCATCCGAAATCGCGGCCCACACATTCTTCCCCGAGGGCAGGGAGTCTCGCGACTGTTCAACGTACGAGAGGGTGACCGTTTCTCCCACACGGAACCGCCCCGCATCGGGTTTCTCCAGGCCTGTGATGAGGCGGAAGAGCGTGGTCTTGCCGGCGCCGTTGGGGCCGATGACGCCGACGATCGCGCCGGGAGGAATCGAAAAACACACCCCGTCGAGCAGCAGCGTTTCGCCGTAGGCCTTGCTGACATCCTGTGCCTCGATCACCACGTTCCCCAGGCGCGGTCCGGGAGGGATGAAGATCTCCAGGTCCTGGGCACGCTTCTCCTGATCCTCTCCGAGCATCCGCTCGTACGCGTTCACGCGGGCCTTGCCCTTGGCCTGGCGACCTTTCGGGTTCTGGCGGATCCATTCCAGTTCGCGGGCGAGGGTCTTCTGACGGGCGGATTCCTGCTTTTCTTCGATGCGCAGGCGCGCTGACTTCTGCTCCAGCCATCCGCTGTAGTTCCCCTTGTACGGGATTCCCTCGCCCCGGTCGAGTTCAAGAATCCACCCCGCCACGTTGTCGAGGAAATAACGGTCGTGCGTGACGGCGATGACTGTCCCCGCGTAGTCGTGCAGGTGATGCTCCAGCCAGGCAACGCTCTCGGCATCAAGGTGGTTGGTCGGCTCGTCGAGCAGCAGGATGTCGGGCTTGCTCAACAGGAGGCGGCAGAGGGCCACCCGCCGCCGCTCGCCGCCCGAGAGGGTGTCGCAGCGTGCTTCTTTGGGCGGGCACCGCAGGGCATCCATCGCCATCTCCAACTGGCTGTCGAGGGACCAGGCGTCGATGGCCTCCAGTTTTTCCTGAAGATCACCGCTGCGGGCGAGAAGTTTCTCCATCTCGTCCGGAGAGAGTCCCGGATCGCCGAGTTTCTCGTTCACACGGTCGTACTCATCGAGCAGGGCAGTGACCGCGGCGGCACCCTCGCGCACCACCTCGTCCACCGTGCGCGACTCATTCCGCAGCGGTTCCTGCTCCAGGAATCCCACGCGAAAGCCGGGCGACAACTCCACCTTGCCCTCGAACTGGGTGTCCTGCCCGGCGAGGATGCGCAGCAGGGTGGACTTGCCGGCCCCGTTCAAGCCCAGCACCCCGATCTTGGCCCCGTAGAAATACGACAGGTAGATGTTCTTGAGGATCACCTTCTGGTTGATCGTCTTGCTCACGCCGAGCATCGAGTAGATAATGCGCTGCGAGTCGGGTGCGGGTTTGCTGGTCGCCATGAGAGAGGTGAGGGTACACCGATGCCGCGGGGCACCGCCGCAGTTCTGAACGGCGCACGCAGCGCACGACCCACGGAAGCGCAAGAATAGTTCACCGTGCCTCATCCTCATGTTCATCGAGCCATGCACACCCGAACGAGTACAACACCGACCAGCCCCATCGCGGCGATCCTCCTCTCGATCCTTCTGGCGTTCCTCGCGCCCGCCCAGTCCGTCTCGATCCGTGCCGCGACATTCAATGTCGAAGACATCCGTACCGCCGATCTGGCCGACGGCAACCAGCCGCGGCTGAAGCGGGTGGCCGAGGTCATCCAGCGCCTTCGACCCACCATCATCCTGCTCACCGAAGTGGCGTACGACATGCCCGGCGGGCCTGACTTCATCGACGGTGAAGCCCCGGGTCGGAACGGCCAGCGCTTCGCCGATCTCTACCTCGCGGTGCCGCAGGCCCAGGGCCTCGCGCCGCTCCGCTACAAGGCCTTCATGCCCCCCACCAACACCGGGCTGCCGAGCGGCTTCGACCTCGATAACGATGGCCACGCCGTCACCACCTTCCCGCCGCCCGCCCCCGCCAAACCAGATGGCACTCCCGGAGACGCGACCCCCGAGGGCCGCGCCTACGGCAACGACTGCTGGGGGTTCGGCACCTTCCCCGGCCAGTACGGCTTTGCAATGCTTGTGGATGAGCGGCTCACGATCCTCGAGGACCAGATCCGCACCTTCCAGCGTCTGCCGTGGGAGTACATGGACGGCAACTTCATGCCGCGGAAGGCCGATGGCACATCCTGGTTCAATGATGAAGAACGCGCGTTGGTGCGTCTGGCTTCCAAGACCTTCGCCGACATCCCCGTGAAACTGCCCAACGGGGCCGTGCTGCACGTCCTCTGCCACCATCCCACGCCGCCCGCCTTCGACGGCCCGGAGGGACGGAACAAGCGCCGCAACCACGATGAGATCCGGCTCATCGGCGACTACATCGAGGGGGCCTCCTACCTCGTCGATGACAAGGAACAACCCGGCGGCCTCGACCGCTTCGCCAGTTTCATCATCCTCGGCGACCTCAACGCCGACCCGGAGAAGGGCGATAGTTTCAGGAACCCGATGCGAACGCACCTCCTGGGCCGCTCCCGCATTCACGATGGCCCGGCCCCCCGCGCCGACCTCGAGGTGCCCGGGCTGACCCCAACCGACACCGCCCGCTTCAAACTCCGCGCGGATTACGCCCTGCCCTCCTCCGACCTCACACTCCTGCGAAGCGGCATCTGGCGCACCCCGCCGGTGGGAGGCGATTTCCCCAGCGATCACTACCCGGTCTGGATTGATGTCACCGTTCCCCCGCCCC
>DDSA01000196.1 GCA_002343715.1 Phycisphaerales bacterium UBA2402
CGCCGCCGTCGACGCCGCCGTCTTCGTTATAGTCGGCGGGGCATGACGGCCCGCCGCCGACGCGGTGCGCGGGCTCCCAGTTGGCGTACACGCCCGTCCCGATGAGATTGCTCCAGGTCATCTCGCCGTCCGCCAGGTCGATGGCCGATCGGCCCGACCACTCGAGAGTATCACCGATGTCCACGGGCTCCCAGCCGTAGAAATCGAAGTCGGTGCCGAAGTCGAGCAGCGTGGGACCATTGTGTCCACCGCCGGAGGTGGAAAATCCCTCATCGTCGAACGGTGCCGGGGCCGGCAGATCGCCGACAAAGTCGGGCAGGTTCGTCGGACCCGGGTGCGGCACATCGCCCCAGATGATCCAGTTGAACCGCTGACCAGGCAACCAGCTTCCATCGTTGTTGTCCAGCGTCAACGTGAAGCGATAGCGATACAAACCACCGCCGATATCCTCGACCGTGTAGTCAAGGCGCAACGGAGTCGCAGAGGCCGAAGCGGACAGGGTCAAGGCGGCCAGCAAACCAACAGTACGTTTCATGCACAATCCTCTCTTTCGCACAAACTAAAGCGAATGCTCGATACACAGGCGCAGAACGCGCCGCGTCAATATATGTCAGCGAGAGGGCGCACGTTACCTGCTTCATGCACCTGAGTTGTTCACACAACAAGTTAGAAAGAAGCGATGCCGGATGGCACGTTGGCGATCCGACGAGTTCCGTACGAGAATTCATTGACGTCCCGTGGCGTCGTGCGTTCGTATTTCGTCAGTCTCAGTACACAGAATCCGGAAAGTAATAATCCTTCGCGTTCTCGGGCGTGATCAACTCGACGTCGATCATCAGGTGACGCGGCATGAACTCCATGATCTCCTTCTTCTTCCCGTCCCGGAGGATGGAATGGGCGGTATGGATGCCGGCGGCGATCATGCTGGGGGAATAGGTGATGTTCGCCGGAACCATGGGGTCCTTGTCCATCACCATCTTCACCACTTCCTTCATGCCCGCGCCGGGGAAGACCCACATCTGCTTCTCTCGCCCGGATTCCTTGATGGCCTGGATGGCGCCGAGGGCGATATCGTCGTCCTGCGCCCAGACCGCATCGATCTTGGGGAACTTTGTCAGCATGTTCTCCATGACTTCCAGGCCCTTCTGGCGGTTCCACATCGCGGGCTGCTGGGCCAGGATCTTGATCTCGGGATATCGCTTGAAGACCTCCATCGCGGCGTTCACTCGGTCGCTGTCCACGGTGCAGGGGATCCCGGTCAGCACCACCACGTTCCCCTTGCCGCCGAGTCTCTGCGCCATGAACTCGGCGCTCTTCCTGCCGAAGGCCTTGTTGTCCCCTTCGAGGAAGACATCGGCCACCGGCTCGAGGAACCCGCGGTCCACGTTGACGATGAAGATGCCCTTCTCGTGCGCCCGCTTGGCCACCGGTGTCAGCGGTGCCGACTCGGTCGCCAGGATCACCAGCCCGTCGATCCCCTTCACCATCATGTCCTCGACCGCCGCGATCTGGTCCTCGGGCTTGGCGCTGGTCACATAGAGCCAATCCACGTCCGGGTACAGGGCCATCGCCCGCTTGGCCCACCAGCCGATCCCCGCGGTCCATCCGTGGTCCGCGGCGGGCACGCTCACGCCGATCTTGAGTTTCTTCGCCGCGGCCTTGGCGGGCTGCGACTCCGCCGGGGCGGGCGAGGCCGGGCCGAAACCGGCGAGAAGGGCGAGCGTGGTGCAGGCGCAGGCGAGCAGAACGGCGGCGGGTTTGAGCATGACGAACTCCGATGAACGTGCGTGCGGCGGTCGGACGCGAGCCGCGCCGACCAGGCGGAACGAGGCGGACTGTAAGCCCCGCCCGGCAGCCCCGCCCGGTATGATGCGGTTCATCTCGTCGGCGCGTGTTCCGCTGCAGTTCTCACTTTCGCTCATTCCGCCATGCTCAGTGCTCTCGGCCTCTGGGTCTCTCGTTGGACGGCGCGGCTCCTGCCCGAGCCGTTTGTGATCGCGGTGATCCTCACGCTCGTGGCTGCGGTGCTTTCGCTCGCGCTGGGGCCGTTCCCCAAACTCCACGATCCCTCCATCTCTGAAAAGACCTTCGCGCTACTGGATTCATGGCGCTCGGGCGATGGTTTGTGGAAGTTCCTGGCCTTTTCGATGCAGATGTGCCTGATCCTGGTGACGGGGCACGCACTGGCCTCCAGCCCGCCCTTTCGCAGCCTGTTTCGAGCCTTGTCATCACTTCCTCGGGGTACGGCGGGGGCGGCGTTGCTTGTGTGCGCAGTTGCAAGTCTCGCATCGCTCCTCAACTGGGGATTGGGGTTGATCGTGGGCGCGATTCTGGCAAGGGATGTCGGCCGGTCCCTCTATCTTCGGGGCATCAGGGCGCACTACCCGCTCATCGTCGCCGCGGGCTTCGCGGGTTTCATGGTCTGGCACGGCGGGCTTTCCGGCTCGGCACCCCTCTCCATGACAACGATGGATTCGGCGGTGAAGGTGCTGCCCGCGCAGACGATTGCGTTGCTCCGGGAGCGCGGGATGGGGTCGGGCTTGCCGCTGTCGCTCACACTCTTTTCGCCCCTCAACGGGTTCGTCACACTGGGATTGATCGTGCTGATCCCGCTCACGTCGGTGTTGCTGTCACCACGCGGGCCGCAGGAGATGCGCGGCATCGCCGACTGCGCCCCATCCGCGCTGCCGGATGTACAGATCGTGCCTCCAGAAACGCCGGCGGCACGGACGTTCGCCGAGCGGCTGGACCGCTCTCGCGTGGTCAACCTGTTCCTGGCCGCGCTGCTCATCGCGGCGTTCTGGCGTTTCGGACGCTCAGCGGGCCTCGGGTCCGTCGGACTCAATGAAGTGAACATCGGCATGCTGGCGCTGGGCTTGGTGCTTCACGGCACGCCCCGCTCCTACCAGGCGGCGATCGACGAGGCCGCCCGAGGGTGCGGGGGGATCATGCTGCAGTTCCCGCTCTACGGCGGGATCCTCTCGATGCTCGTGGCCTCCGGCCTCGATGCCCGGATCGCCGGAGCGCTGGGTACATCGACGTCTCCCACGGTGCTGCCGGTGATCGTCTACTTCCTCGCGTGCGCCTTGAACATGTTGATCCCTTCAGGCGGCGGGCAATGGGCCGTGCAGGGGCCGATCGCGCTGGAAGCGGGCATGCGTGCCGGGATCGAGCCGGGCACGATGGTCATGGCCGTGGCCTACGGCGATCAGACGACCAACATGCTCCAGGTCTTCTGGGCGTTGCCCCTCCTGGCGATCACGGGTGTCAAGGCGAGGGACATCGTGGGCTATACCGCGCTCCTGATGTTCGTGGGGATGGCGTGGATGGTGCTGGGATTGGTTCTCTTCTCATAAGAAGGAAACGGGGGCCAACCGTCGCCGCGGATGGCCCCCGTTGCATCTCCTTCGAGTTGTCGCGTTATCCGAGGCGGCGGCGGCGTGCCGCGCCCAGGACCGTGCCCGTGCCCAGGAGGAGCAATGCTCCCGGCGTGGGGATCACGTCCAGCCCGTCGATGTTGTCCACGCTGGGGTTGAGGCCGAGGCTCTCGGCGGTGGCGTAGAGGGCGAAGGTGCCGTCGAAGTCCGTGATGAAGAGGTCCGCCGCGGAGAGGCGGCGGCCGAACCAGTGCGTGAGGGCCGCGAGGGAGGGGCTGTTGCGCGCCAGGGAGAAGATCATCATGTCCGCAGCGCCGCCGCTCTTGAAGGGGTCGATGCCGTCGAACCCGTCATCGACATTGGTATCAAAGCGTCCGTCCTGGAGCGTGCCTTCTCGATCGGCCAGGCCGCGGTTGAGCATCCCTTGCAGCGGCGTGGTCGCGCGGAGGATGGCCATCGCGTCGATATCGTCACCGGGCAACAGGCCCGCCTGGGCCGCGGTGGCGATGCGGAGAAAGCCCGCTCCGGCGGCGTTGTTGACGAGGATGTCCGCCGCGGAGTTGGCCCCCAGGCTCGCACTGCCGCCGGTGAGCGAGAAGTAGGTATCGAAGGTGGCGCCCAGCCTGTCGTCGCGCGCGGCCAGTCCTGCGGCGGCGGTGTTGTCGGCGGGCCGACGCAGGATGGTGGGATCGAGGTTGCGTTGCACGTTCGCCGCGGCGGCGCCCACATAGCCGCGGATGGCTTCGAGATCGAAATCGCGGAGGTTGTCGTTCGAGGGCGCACCCGACACATCGGCCAGCGGGCCGACGTTGTCGCCGATGCCCAGCGTCTCCTGATTGAACCGAAGTCGGTTGCGGCCCGGCTGGTTGATGGTTCGGCCGGTCTTGCTCTCGAAGATGTCCGAGGCGTGCTGGCCCAGCGCCTTCTGCCCGTTCACTCCGCCGCCGAAGCCCTCGCCGCCCAGCCCGCCGCGGCTGGCCACATCCACGGAGAAGAAGATGATCGAGTCGCGGGCGATCCGGTCGGCCCCGAGCGAGAGGCCGTCGATCTGATCGCGCCCGCCCGCCTGGAGATTCAGAGCGTTGACACCGCCGATATAGGCCGCGTTGGAGTGGTTCATCTGGGTGCGGAAGATGCCCACCCCGGCCTGGTCGGGCACCGCGGCGACGGTGTCCGCCGCGGCACCGCGGGTCATCGTGGGCGGCACGCCGAAGCGGTTGAGCTGGTTGACGCCGGTGCGCAGGCCACCGGTGGTGTCGCGGTCGACGGTGAAGAGCGCGCCGGGGCCGATGAGATTGCGGTCGGCCTGGTTCTGCGGGCCGAAGAGGAAGAGGCGGTGGGCCGCGAAATCCCAGTACTGGGTGAAGCCGTTGAGGTGCTCGGTGCCGAAGAGACCGCCGCCGGTGGTGGGGGCGCCGGTGTCGGCGATGTAGGCACCCAGGGGTGCCTGGGCACCGCTGATGGAGCCGTTGCCGAAGAGGCGCTGCTCGAAGGCGGTGACGTTGATCTGTGGTCGCGGCGCGATCGTCGCCGCGGTGGGCACGCCCATCCCGTTGACCGGCGTGGTGCGGTTGAAGGCGGGCACGGGCATTCCCGTGTTGACGTCGATGGGCGTCATGTTCATCGAGAACACGAAGCCGGGGTTGAAGTTTCGGATGGCGCCGGGCACGTGCGAAGAGGTGGCGCTGAGGAACGACACGCTCGAAGAGCGCTGGTCGGTACGGGAGTTGAGACCGGCGAGCAGGCCGTTGGGGTCGAACACGCCGTTACCGTTGAGGTCATTGAACGTGCCCGCGCCGATGTTGTACGGCTCGCCGACGTTGGCGTCGGCGTTCGACAGGTCGAACGGCGCGACGTGCGCGTTGAGCGGGTCCACCATCGCGACCAGGGGCGACTGGCGGTTGGGGCCCGCGGCATCGCCGGCGACAAAGGGCATCCCCATGTTGTTGATCGAGGTGAAGAACCCGTTGCCGGGGAAGTACGTGAACGTGGCGGCGAGGTTTCCACGGCTCGCGCCCTCGGCGTTCCCCAGACGGCCGCTGTTGGTAAAGATGTGGGCCGGCGCGTTGCGGTAGGGGGGTGAGACATACGCCGCGGGGGGCGCAGTCGGCGCGGGCAGGGTGGCTGGTGTGTTGCGTTCCGGCCCGTCGAGCTGTGCGCCCAGGTACCCGCCCGCGCTCAGGTTGATGATGTTGCTCAGCACCGAGTTGCGCTGGAAGCGGGCCAGGTTGCCCCCGGCGTTGTTCTCCGGCAGGCCCCAGAGCGTGTTGGTCTCGGGCGCGATGCGCACACTGAAGGCCCCGGTGTCAAAGACGGCCTGCGCGGTCTGGTTCCCGGCCCCGCCCGGGGGCTGCACCCAGATCAGCGGGCGGATGTCCCGCACCACGTTCCCCTGCATCTGCCCGTGGGCCGAGCCCGCCGCGAGCACGAGCATGCCGGCGTGAACAAATACGACGTTCCTCCGAGTGTTCATAGTTCCCTCCTGCGACTCTTTCAGCTTCATCGACGTAGCGGTGCGAGCCGCGCCGCTACGTCGCGTGCCCGTACGCCCGCGGATGGGCGAGACAGAAATGACACGCCGGGGCGATCGGCAGACCGCCGAGGCCCGCATATAGAACGCAGCCGCTCGAAGTCGCTCACGCGAAAATCTGTTCCGAAACCAAACTTTACAGGGCTGAGCATCGAGACGCGAACAGCGTGCTACCAGTCCTGCGCATCGGGCACGTAGTGATCGTCGATATCACCCACGGAACCGATGGCTCGGGGTTCATCGACCAGCCAGTCGGGCTTGGCCTCGACAGCCCGCGCGGACCCGTCGGCGCGGGCCGTGCAGGTGCTTCCACCGGTGCCCACACGACGATGGTGGCGGAAGGACGTGGTCGGGAAGGGGTTCTCCTGCCACGAGCCGGAGGAATAGAGCATCGGCGGATCGAGCAGGGCGCAGTTGCGGGGCGGTGTGCCCGCCAGCATCGCGTCGGCGAAGACGAATACGTTATCCGTGCGTCGGATCTCGAAAAGACGTCGCCACGGACGGAAACCGATCGAAGAGGCCCATCCCGGGGTTTTCGGAGGGGAGAGGTAATACCCGTTGTAGCCGTAGGTGCTGGTGGGCGACTGGCGAGGGCCTTGTGCCCGGTACGTGCCCCAGGGCTGGCTGGGACATTCATACACACTGCGGGCGGAAAGGGCCGAATCGAGAAACGGGGCGAGGAATCCCTTGGTGTGATCCACACCCTCGGGGCCGCTGCCGTGCGTGCCCCACCAGAAAATCTGCTCGCCCGTGCCGATATCCGCGACCGACCAGTACGCCAGCGGCATGGCGCGATCGGCGTACGTGTTGGCGTACATGGTCCAGCCGATGGTCATCTGTCGCTGGTTCGAGAGGCAAAGGGTCTGCCGGGCCGATTCCCGCACGCCCCGGAGCGAAGGGAGCAGCAACCCCACCAGCAGCGCGATCACCGCGATCACGACGAGCAACTCGACAAGCGTGAAACCGCGTCCGGGCCGTGATTCGCGATCGGTCATTCTCGCCCCCCGGTCATCATCGCGGCCTCGGGCGCGCGGAGAAACGAGAGAAGATCCAGCCTGTCCTGCCCGGTGATGGTCCCGTCGTTGTTCACATCGCGGTTGCCCGTTCCGTTCTCCCAGGCGTACAGGTCCGCGATCCCCAGCGACCCATCGCCGTTGACATCGAGTTGCCGCGGAGACGGCCCCAGAGCCACCAGCCCCAGTGTACCCACACTGTACAGCGCGGAACCAACGATCGCGGGGCTGCCCCCTGATCCGGCGTAATGACGCAAGACGAAATCCTCCCTGCTCGGGTCGCTGGCAAGATTGACAATGAGCATTTCGGGGGACACCTGTGTGAAATCCGCGGGAGGAACCCCGACGGCGAGCACGTCGTAGCCGCCGAACTGCGCGGCGATGGGCTGGTGTGTCCATCCGCCCAGATTGAAGAGTCCGATGGTGGTGTCCCACACCAACTGGGCCGAAGCACCAAGGTCCTCGAACATCTGCACGTTGGGCACGGTTCCGAACCCTTGAATCCCCGCCGAGAGCGCCACACGACCGCCGGGCAACGGAATGGGGATCGACTGGGTGCGATTCGCCGGGACTGTCCAGATCTCTTCGCCCGTGCGGGCATTGACCTTCACCAGCGAGGCGCTGTCCGATCCGCACGATGAGCAAAAGGCGTAGGTCGCGGCGTACAGAATGGGCGGCTGTCCGGGAGGCTCGAACGGGTCCGGCGGCACCACGCATACTCCACCGAAGTACCCTTCCGGGATCTCGTTCTCATACGTCCATCGCGGCGAAGGAATCGTGTCCGAGATGGGGAATGCGTAGATTCGCCCGGGCGCGAATCCCGGGTCGGGTCCGACCGTCGCGACGTACACCAGGCTCTCGCCACCCATGTCCGCGGGCAGGTACGAGACGCTGTTGCCGGAACTGCTGCCGATCGGGTAGGACCAGAGAATCTCGCCCGGTTGATACGGGTTGCGTGCCGGGTCGAAGGGATCGGCGTTGATGCAGTAGAGACGCGAGGAGCCGCCGAATCCGTCGTAGTCCGTGATGAACACCCGGTCGGCCGGCCCACGGTCGCTGGTCACCATCGGTGAGGCGTTGACGATGAAGTTCGTCAGGCTCCGGTCCCAAGCGAGCATCCCCGTGTCCATGCGGAAGGCCTGGATCCTGCGCCCCGAGGCGTGGATCACCACCCTGTTGACTTCGTCGAGCGCCGGGCTGGAGAAGGAGTCCAGCACAGGGGTCGCCACCTGGGACTGCCAACGCACGGCGCCGTTCGAGCGGGCGAAGGCGAAGAGTCTGTGCTGATTGGCGGGCTGGCCCGGCGGACTAATCCGGCCCGTGGCGAACACCAGCCCATCTTCGACACCGTCGCCCGCGTAGACCGCCAACCCGGCTTGTCCCACGAAGGTGATGGGGTGGCCGCCGATGTCTGTGGCGCGGACCCATGTCGGGGTTGTCGATGGCGCGCACGGCAACGATACAAGCGAATGACGGCGGGAGGAACCGCCGAGATGAGTCCAGGACCGTTCTCCCGATCTCGCGAAGCCGGTCTGGGCTGATGTTGTTGCCGCGAGCATCGCGATGAGAACCGCCGACCACTTCACGCACGCTGCGCGTGCGATGCATCCAGAGTTCGGCATGTCGAACGGACCCGACATCGTGAGAGGCCCCACACAACCAGGAACGACGCAGCGCGGCAGGAACCCCGCGTGGAACTGACGCCGCTCGAACTTCAAACGCGCGACGCACCTGTCGGCACGCCGCACGCACTCTCTCTATCTGCCCTCGCGCCGCGGAGAATCGCGGTAGGGCCGGCGCCGGCCCTACC
>DDSA01000267.1:0-3603 GCA_002343715.1 Phycisphaerales bacterium UBA2402
CGCCGCCGTCGACGCCGCCGTCTTGGTTGTAATCGGCGGGGCAGGGGAGTTCATCGCTCGTGAGCGTGATGGTCTGGTACTCGACGCCGAAGAAGTACGCCTCGCCGCGACCCACGGTCCAGTTGTAGGAACTCATGAACTCGAAGCCGTAGGAGCCCAGCGCATCCATGATGTCCAGCGAGTCCCACATCGTCGAGGTCGAGAAGGTGCGGAGGAACTCCAGCCCCATGTTGGGGATCTCGACCGGCACGGCGAAGGGGTAGTCCACACCCGCGGAGACCAGGAAGCCATCGACGGCCGGGTCGTTGTTGCGCATCACGAAGTACGGCACGGTGCCGCCGGGCATCGGGCTGCGCAGGCCCAGGGTCGCGGCCCCGGCGGTCATCTGCCACGAGGATTGGATGATGGGGTAGCCGCGCGTCGGCCACTGCGGGCTGTTAACAAAGACCTCCGAATCAACCTCGAAGGAGAGTCGCACCGGATCGCCGGCGCGGGCGGGGGCGAGGGGGCCGGTGGTGTACAGGTTCCATTCAACCACGCCGGTGATCTCGACGCGGACGATGGCGGCATCGGCCGCGGCGGGAATCGCGGCGGCGGAGAGAAGCACGGCGGAGAGAGTTCGGTTCATGCGGGGGTCCTTGCGTTTCGATTCGTTGTGCGAGCGGGAAGAGGGAAAGGGCCGAGGCCCGCCTTCCGGCGAGCCGGCCCTGATGAGAGGGAAAACAGTTATCCGCGACGGCGACGGGCGGCGAAGAGGCCCGCGAGGCCCAGCGCTGCCGCGCCCGCCGGGGCGGGGACAGTGGCGGTGAAAACGCCCGAGGAGCCGTCGGCGAAGCCGAGGGAGAAGACGATCTCGCTGTAGTTGTTGAGGCTGACAGCCCGCCCGTCCTGCCCGCCGGAGGTATTCAACCCGCCGATGGACGTGACCAGGCGCACATCGCCGGGAGCGACCTCGAAATCGGTGCCGCGGCGGACGATGAGTTGCACCTGCCCGGAGAGGTCGGTGGCGAAGAGGGCGAGGTTGTTGCCGATGAGTCCGTTGACGCCGAAGCCGCTGAGGAGCGAGGTGAAGGCGACCTGGCCCCGAGTGTTGACGGAGAGGCCTCCCTGCAGACCGCCGTAGCGGATGAGCGTGCCGTCGTCGGCGAGGCCGACGGGGGCGACATCATCGGTGCGCATCATCTTGGTGAACGTGCCCGACTCGTTCAAAGTGAAGATGGCGCTGCTGTTCTGCGGCGTGATACCCGTGCCGGTCAGGCCGCCGGTCTTGAAGGCGACGATGTTGTTGCCGGAGATGACGGGGTCGCTGAACGAACTGCCCCAGTTGACGCCCACGAACTCGTTGCCGGTGGCGTTGGTGATGGCGGGCAGCGGCAGACCGCCCTGCGCGACCAGGCCGAGCGAGCCGCCGTTGTCCGTGATGAGCGAGCCGTTGGTGATCGTCGTGCCCGCGCCGTCGCGGAGCGTTGATGAGAAGACCACGCGGCCGGCGTTGTTCATCCCCATGCTCGTGCCCAACGCGCGGTAGAACGTGCCCGGGGCCGCGCCCGGGACCTGGTCGCCGCGGCGGGCGATGACTTCGAGCGTGCCGGTCCGGTTGGAGAGGATGGCCTGATCGTTGCCAGTGGCCGCGCCGGTTGTGACCGAGCCTTGCAGGGCGTTGAGCGAGGCGAACCTGCCGCCGTTGGAAACCGCCAGGCCGCTTGAGGTGAAGGAGCCGACGCGGATCGAGCCGTCCCCCGCGAGAGCGGTGACGGCGTCGTTCTGGCGCAGGGCGAGGTTCATCGCGCCCGGCGTGCCGATCCACAAGCCGCCGTTGTTGGCGTTGGGCGCGGTGAAGGTGACGGGCGGGTTGCCCGTGTTGAGCGTGAGCGAGCCGATGTACGCGGCTCGGCCGTCCTGCGAGAGCAGCGGCGCGGGGAAACTGAAGGAAGCGGTCGTGGCGCCGCCGGTGCCGGGCGCGACCGTCGTGGTGCGGGCGATCATGCCGTCGCTCCCGCCGGAGTTGCCGAACATGGCGTTAGTCGCCTGCCGCCACGCGGTGTGCCCCGCGTTGTTGATGTTCGGCGCGTTGAAGCCGGCGTTCGAGTACGCCACGCCGTCGGGTGAATTCTGCCCGGCGAAGGCGATGACGCCGTTGGCGCCCGAGGTGTTCACCCACACGCCCGCGGAGTTGGTCGTGTCGGTCGTCGCGCTGCGGAAGATCACCGCGCCGGCGTTGTTGATCCCCGCCGAGGCGCTGCTGAGGTCGCCGTAGACCTGCGAACCCATGCCCGGCCCGAGCGGGCCGCTCGTGCCGCTCATGGCCACCGCGCGGTACGTCACCGCGCTGTGCGCGAATGAACCGGCGCACGCGATCAATCCCACGGCGGACAGCGCAGCCGTCCCCGCAACGTTGTTTCTTAGGGTCTTCATCTCGATGCTCTCCTCGTACTCGATCTGCGAAACTATAACCGCGCCGAACCGCAGTTTAGTATGCAAACACAGTATGCGCAAACTTCTCGACAATCAAATTGTGACGTCAACGACCCCCACTCGGGGCGCGAATCTGACCAATTATGCCGGTTTATCACTTTTGTTGGCACCAACCCCAGAGTGAGGCAGAATTGTCACAGACGGGAGCGCCGTTATTCCGAACTAACACCGATCACCGAGGTTGACCCCGCCGCGGGCCGCGGCTGTGGTGCCTTTGCTCGCGGCCTCCGCCCTTGCGCAGCCCGACCCCAGCGCTTGAAAAAGGCCCCGGCGACCGATCGGGTCGCCGGGGCCTGCGCCACGTACGTTCATGCGCCGCCCTCTCACATCGCGCCTTTTCGGGGTCGTCGGGCGGGGGTGGTTTTATTCCTCGTCTTCGGTCTTGGCGTCCGGGGTGATCTTGCCGCCCGCGGGCAGGTTGATGCGGGCGTCGAGGACTTTGGCCCGGATTTCCTTGAAGAGGTCGGGGTTGTCCTTGAGGAACTGCTTGGAGGCCTCGCGCCCCTGGCCGACGCGGATGTCGCCGTAACTGAACCACGCGCCGGACTTCTGGACGATGCGGCTGTCCACGGCGAGGTCGAGCAGGTCGCCCGCGGCGGAGATGCCCTCGGTGTACATGATGTCGAACTCGGCATCGCGGAAGGGCGGGGCGACCTTGTTCTTGACGACGCGGGCGCGGGTGCGGCTGCCGATGGTGACATCGCCCTCTTTCAGCGCGCCGGTGCGGCGGATGTCGATGCGGACGCTGGCGTAGAACTTGAGGGCCCGCCCGCCGGTGGTGGTCTCGGGGCTGCCGAACATGACGCCGATCTTCTCGCGGATCTGGTTGATGAAGACCACCGTGCAGTTGGAGCGGGCGATGATGCCCGTGAGTTTGCGCATCGCCTGGCTCATGAGGCGGGCCTGGAGGCCGACGGAGGCGTCGCCCATCTCACCCTCGATCTCGGCGCGGGGCACGAGGGCCGCCACCGAGTCGACGATGATGATGTCCACGGCGTTGCTGCGGACGAGGAGTTCGCAGATTTCGAGGGCCTGCTCGCCGGTGTCGGGCTGGCTGACGAGAAGATCGTCGATGTTCACGCCGATCTTGCGTGCCCAGCTGGGGTCCAGGGCGTGCTCGGCGTCGAT
>DDSA01000267.1:3813-3912 GCA_002343715.1 Phycisphaerales bacterium UBA2402
CCAGGGCGTGCTCGGCGTCGATGATCGCGGCGACCCCGCCGTCCTTCTGCGCGTTGGCCGCGACCGTGAGCGCCAGGGTCGTCTTGCCCGAGGACTCAG
>DDSA01000032.1:0-4638 GCA_002343715.1 Phycisphaerales bacterium UBA2402
ACCTTCTGCGACCATCCATGATGATGCCGGTCGGCGTGTCGAGGTGTATGACCCGATGACACATGCGTCTCCGGGATACCGTGAAGACGAGGCGCTGATCGAACTGCGGACTCGAATGTTCAAGGCTTCGATGGGCGGTTTCTCGGGAAACATGACGCCCGCGCGAACGATGTTCGCCCTGTCGGGTGTGGTGGCCGTGCTTTTTTACTTTGCGGCGCGACTGGCCGTTCCGGGCTTGCCCGGCTGGTCGTTGATTGTGTCCATAGTCGTCATCGGGTTTGCCTGGATGTACGTTGCGAAACAACTCCTCCGGCGCGAGCACAAGGGCGTGATCGCGGCGACCCTGCTGGGTGAGGGGCGCTGCGCCACATGCGCCTATCCGATCGCGACGCTTCCGGACGAGGGTCCCCTCGCGGTCTGCCCGGAGTGCGGTTCGAGGTGGAGCCGAAACCGGCTGGGCACTCCCGGGGGCCAGCCTTCCGCCGCGCGGCTGACGTGGTGGCGCGAACTGACCCTGCCGCCCATCATCACCGATGCGCGCCGGAGAGCCGTTCGTCTCACCCTGATCGACCGGCGCACGCTGCACGCCCGACTCGGACCGGACCGCGGCGAGGAGGTCCGGCGTGCCGTGATGCGGGTTCACTCGTCGCGGCGATTGGTGCAGTGCGGGGTCGTCCTGGTCTGGATGGCCTTCTGCATCTTTCCGTTGATCAGATGGGTCTCGCTCGCCTCACGCGGCATCGGTGTCTACATCAACGGCATCTTCGCCGTGTCCATGATCTGGTTCTGGCTCTACTCCGCGATGGGAGTCTGGCGCATCTGGACGGGACGTGGCACGGCCAACGCGAACCGGATCGCGACCGCGCTCCTTCACGCCGATGTCTGCCCTGCCTGTGCCGCCGACCTGCGGGGACGTGAACCCGGCCCCGCGGAGGAGCGCGAGTGCCCCGCGTGCCGCGCCGTGTGGAAGTCCGAGGTGGCCGCATGACCACGGTTGGCAGGCTCGAAGTCATCTGCGGTCCGATGTTCGCCGGGAAGACCACCGAACTCATCCGGCGGTTGCGGCTCCACGCCGACTCGGGCGAGGCTGTTCTCGCCGTCAAGCCCGCCCGTGACACGCGCTACGGCGCGGGGGCGCTGCGCAGCCACGCGCGTGATTCGTTCATCGCTCTGGAGATGCACGGGGCGGGCGAGTTGCTGACACTCGCGGTGCAGGCCGGCATCATCGGCATCGATGAGGCTCACTTCTTCGGCGCGGACCTCGCCGGGCCGGTGGCGGCGCTCGTGGCGAGTGGGAAACGGGTCATCATCAGCGGCATCGAGCGCGACCACAGGGGCCGGCCCTTCCCGCCCTTCCCCGATCTGCTCTGCGAGGCCGATGAGGTGCTGAAACTCGCCACGGTCTGCGCCCGCTGCGGCGCGCCCGCAATTCACTCGCACCGCCTTTTCGAGAACGATGATCCCATCGCTGTTGGCGGCCCCGGCGAGTACGAAGCGCGGTGCAGGGTGTGCTTCCGCGCCGGCGCGTGACGCCGCGGCGGTTCTCCAAACTCAGGCACGGGAACGCCCGCGACAATCCGGATCGTGCATCACCGTGGACTGGGTTCCGGCTCGACCGTGATCAGGGGCAACAGTTTGGCGAGGGTCTTCTCGCCGATGCCTTTCACCGCGTCGAGGTCTTGGGGCGTTCGGTACGGGCCGTGCTTCTCGCGGTGGTCGATGATCGATTTGGCCAGCACGGGACCGACGCCGGGCAGAAGTTCCAGTTCCGCCCGAGCGGCGGTGTTGATGTTGATTCTGCGTGCCGGGCTAGGGGCCGCGGGTTTGGATTCGCGCGGCCTGGGTGTGCCGGGCGGCGGTTCGATCCTGGGCGTGACCTCGCGGGGTCGCGTCGGCGGCGTTTCGGCAGTCGGCGCGGTTTCCGTTGGCGGCGGCGTTGATCGGGGTTGTGCCGGTTCGGGAGGGACCGCCGATGGCACGGGTGCGATCGTGTTGGAAGCGGGCAACGGCGCAAACCCCGCGGGCGCGGCCGCGGGCATGACCTGAACCACTACCGGCGGACTCGGCATCGAAGGAATATGGGGAGGTGTTGTACTCGCTGTGTCGGCCCGTGCTGTGGCGGGCGCTCTCGACATCACCGAATAGACCAACCCGCCCCCCGCCGCGGCGCTGAGCAGCATCACAGCGGCCCACTTGGCCGCGCCGACGGCAGAACCGGGTGAAACCGGAACGCTCATGCCGCAAGTGTACCCGATCAGAGATGGGGGAACGTGATCGTGCATGCTCGGCGTGTACGAGACCCGGGCGGCCAACGGCGCATGCCCTCATTCACGCCGCCGGAAGTGAAAAACCGACAGCGCTTCGATCGGAGTAATCGAGTTCCGTGCCATGCCTATCTCCGGGTCACTTCTCGGGGCGGCACCCATCGAGCAGAAACTCCAGCACATCGGCGGTCGTGTCGAGGTCGGGGACCACGCGGTGCGCGCCCGCCGCGGCGAGATCCGCCGCGGAGTATCGGCCCGTGGCGACGGCGAGGCAGCGGCCGCCGTGGGCGAGGGCGCAGCGGACATCGTGGGGCGTATCTCCGATGATCGTGAACGTGCCTGCGCGAGCACCCGCGGCGACGGCCCGGTTCGTGGCCACGGGCACGAGGTCTTCCCTCCGAGCCGGCCTCTGTTCGCTATGGGCCGCATCCTCACCCCACGCGGCGACGGTGAACCGGGCCGGGTCGATGCCCGCGGCGAGGAGTTTCATGGTGCCGGTCTCGCTGAAGTTGCCGGTGAGGAGGCCCATGATCACGCTCCCCTGCTCGGCGCGCGGGGCGAGGGAATCGAGAAGCCGATGCACGCCCGGCAACGCCCGGGCGGCGCCGGGCGCATGGAGCCGTTCCCTCAGCATCGCCGCGTAGCGGACTCGGATGCGGGCGTGGTGTTCGGGCGTATCGCCGAGGCCGTTGCGGCGCAGCATGTCGGAGAGGATGAGAGGATCGAGACGACCGGCGAAGGCGATGCCCTCGATCGAGAAATCGGTGCCGAACTCGGCGCGGCAGGCTTCGTGCATCGCCGCGGCACCGCCGCCCGAGGTGGTGAGGAGCGTCGCGTCGATGTCAAAGAGCAGGAGCACGCGTCAGCGTAGGAAAGGGCGGGTGTGCCGCGGCGGCACTACCGTTGAGCCTTGAGAGCGGAGCCACGAGTCTGGTTGTTGTGCGCGAGCATCGGTGCGGGTCTATGCGGGCCCGCGACGGTGGCGGCGCGCGATGGGGGGCTGATTCAAGCATCCGCGGCCCGCGATGACCTCGCCGTTCCGTGGCGGACGCTGCGGCAGAACGGCGCATCGCCCGCGGAGTCGGCCCGTGCCGCGGAGAGCATCATCGCCGCGGCGAACGAAGCCGCCGTGCGCGAGGAGATCGAGACGGCCATCAAGCAGCCGTTGGTCGCCGGGGGTGCCGGGGCGGCGCTGCTCGGCGCGATCACGCGGGCTTCGTGGCCTTCGCCGGATCTCTTCCTGATTCTGGCACGGCGGCTGGAAGGCGCCGGCTCGGACGAAATACCGACACTGCTGGGCGCTCTTGGATCGTTCCGCACGATGCCCGCCGCGACCCTGCTGGTGTCCTATACCGGCGAGCATCATGCGTCCCCGATCCGCAGCGCCGCCTTCTCGGCGCTGACACGTCTGAGCGGGCGGGACGATCTCGGGACCGACCGGGGCGCGTGGGAGGCGTGGGCGCAGCGGGCGCGGACACTGACGAATGAACAGTGGGAATCGGAGTTGCTTCGGGGCCTGGCGAGGCGCGCGGATCGGGCGTCTTCTCAGCGCCGTGAGGCGGGAACAAGGCTGACCGATGCGCTGCGGAGGGTGCACATCCGCACGCCCGCGGACGAGCGGTCTATCCTGCTCGCGGAGTGGATGCAGGACCCGCTGCCTGAGGTGCGTGACCTGGGTCTGGAACTGGTGTCGCGTGAACTGGCGGACACGGGGCGACTGGATACCCGCATCGGCGAGGCGGCGTTGCGCCTCTTGGCTCACGGCGATCCGGCGGTGCGGTCGTCGGCGGCGGTCCTGGTGCGACAGTTGGCCCCGGTGGGCGCCTCCGAGGCGGTGTTGATGGCGCTGTCGAAGGAGACGGATGAACGAGCGGCGGCGGCGCTCCTGCTCGCCGCCGCCCGATGGCCTTCTCCGTCGGCGGCTTCGATCGTGATGGGGTGGCTGGAGCGATCCGGCGCGGCGAGCTCCGGGGCGTGGGAGGCGGCGCTGGCATTGTCGAACGCCGGCGTTCTGGACGAGGCGCAGCGCCATCGCGTGCTGGACGCGGCCCGCCGCGACGAGAACGCGGCGAGATGGCCCGCCGCGTGCACGCTCATGTGCGAACTGGGTGATGACAATGACCGGGACCGTGCCTTGTCATGGCTGGAAACCGGTTCGGCCGCGGTGAGAATCGCGGTGGCGGATTCGCTCCTGTGGTACCCGGAGTACTTGAACGCCATCCTTCGTGCGGCTTCGGCGAACCAGGATTTGTACGGCGCGGCGGTGCGGGCCGCGGTGGTGCACGCGCCGACGGCGGCGACGTTCGCGCAGGTCGCGGCGTTGCCCGCGGCAACGCCCCAGTCGGCGCGGGATGGTCTGCTTCTCCTGGCGGGG
>DDSA01000032.1:4816-5260 GCA_002343715.1 Phycisphaerales bacterium UBA2402
TCTGCTTCTCCTGGCGGGGAGGCTGTCCGCGCCTGACCTGTGGACCGTCATCCGCGATGCGCAGGACGAGACGTTGCAGGCGGCCCTTCTGCCGGAGTTGGCGAACGAGAACCGCGTGCTCTCCGAGGGACGGATGCCCGAGAAGCAGCGGGCGATTGCGCGGGGCGTGCTCCTGATGGCGGAAAGCGATCTCCAACGCGGTGACGCGGCGGGCGCGCTCGCGGCGCTCGATGGTTCACCGGTCCTGTCGGCGATTGTGCCCCCGTCGGAGGGCGATCCTCTGAGGGCGGCGGCCTTGATCGCGCTGGGGCGGCTTGCCGAGGCGGACGATCTGGATGTGCCCCCGGCCGCGGCGATTCGTGGGCTTCAACTCAGCCGCGGCGCCGCACACGAACGAACCGCCGCGAGGATGATCCTGGATCGGTACGGCGATGCACTCTCGGC
>DDSA01000032.1:5475-5692 GCA_002343715.1 Phycisphaerales bacterium UBA2402
TCGGTACGGCGATGCACTCTCGGCGGAGCAGCGCGCCGAGGCGGAGGCATCGTTGGTCAGCGCGCTCCCCGGCGACGATTTTGTAGGCCCGCCCGTCCCGCGTTGAATACAGGAGCGCTGACGGTTGGTCCGGCTCCGGCTCGTGGTTCGACCCATGGTCATGAAAGTTCGTCCCGGAGGGCCTCGAGTTCGGCGCGGGCGTGCGCATCGCGGGCGG
>DDSA01000032.1:5954-7816 GCA_002343715.1 Phycisphaerales bacterium UBA2402
CGATCGATTCGAGGGCGGCGGGGGTGCGCCCCGCGGCGTGCAGTGCGCGGGCCTTGTGGTAATACGCGTAGCAGTACGAGGGGTCCGCCGCGAGGCAACGATCGAAGTACCCCACCGCGAGGTCGGTGTCGCCGGCCTTGGCGTGCTCGTTGGCGAGGCCGTAGAGGATGAACGGATCGTTCGGCTCTTTCGCGAGGAGTTGTTCGAGCGCGGCGATGGAGGGCATGGTGAAGTCTACTCGGGATGGCGTGGCGTGTCGGCGGCACAACTCCAGAAACACACCGCCCCGGGCATCATCGCCCGGGGCTGTTGACAGTTCCGCAACATCGATCCTTCAGCGCCTGTACTCGTCACGGTTGACACCGTCAAAACCGGCCCGAGTGCAGGCAGCACGCCTTGAAACCGCTTCCCGGAACCGCACGGGCACGGGTCCCGCCGTCCGAGTTTTTCGAGGAAATCCTTGAACACGGTCTTGCCGGGCGAGATGGTGCGATGCACGCCCCGTTCACCCCTTTTGACCCTGGTCTCGGATGGGAAGCCCCTGCGGCGCTTGCCCATGACCTCGGAGGTTTCTTCATCGAAACCACGGCTCGCTATCGTGTGTCATGCGACACCTCCTTGTCCTTGAGGCTGACTCGCCCGTCACGCCGGGAGCAAGGAACGGATTGTAGGTTACTCCGGGGATCACGGTCGCCCGGGGTCAATAGACGTGTCGGGACGACAGAGCACTGGTCGACGGCGTATCGTGCGGTGCCGCGTACCTCGGTACGAGCAGGCGGCCATTCGGACTGCGGTCTCGGCGATACGAGCGATCATGCACGATGAACCACGTTCAGGCCCGGCGCGTCGTGGTCAGGCCGATACACACGGTCCAACGCTTTCGCGCGCGCCGCAGGCCGGGACGAGCGCTTCGACGACACCGGGGTTGTTCTCGCCCGGCACGGTCATCGGCAGGTACACGATCCAGCGTCCGATCGGGATGGGCGGCATGGGAGCTGTGTACGCGGCGGAGCAGGACCGCCCAAAGCGCACCGTTGCACTGAAAGTCATCCGTGGCCAACACCTGTCCCCCGAACTCGTACGCCGGTTCGAGCAGGAATCGCGGCTGTTGGCACGGCTGCAACACCCCGGGATCGCGCAGGTCTTTGATGCCGGCGCGGCGCACGGCCCGGGCGGTGAAGTGCTCCCGTACTTTGTCATGGAACTGATCGAGGGCGAGCCGCTGACCGCCGACGCGACCGCGCGAGGGCTGGGCATCGCCGCCAGACTGGAACTGATGACGCAGGTCTGCGATGCCGTGGCGCACGCGCACCAGAAGGGTGTGATCCACCGCGACCTCAAACCCGGCAACATCCTCGTGGATCGGAGCGGTCGGCCGCGCATTCTGGACTTCGGCATCGCTCGTGCCGCCGATGCCGACGGGCAGCACACGATCATGCACACCGATGCTGGGCAGATCATCGGGACACTTGCGTACATGAGCCCCGAGCAGGTGAGCGGCGACCCGACGGACCTTGACACCCGCAGCGATGTGTACTCGCTGGGCGTGATTCTCTACGAACTCCTCGCCGCCAGACAGCCGATCGACGTTCGTTCCAGGCCGCTGCACGAGGCGGCGCGGCTGATCCGCGAGGTGGATCCGCCGCCTCTTTCGGCGTTCAACCGTCTGTTTCGCGGCGATATCGAGACCATCGTCGCCCGCGCGATGGAGAAGGACAAGGCCCGGCGGTATCAATCCGCGGAGGCCCTGGGGACCGATCTTCGTCGGCACCTGTTGAACCAGGTCATCACGGCGCGCCCCGCGACGGCCTGGTATCAACTCTCGAAGTTCGCGCGCCGCCACCGTGGTCTGGTGGGCGGGC
>DDSA01000191.1 GCA_002343715.1 Phycisphaerales bacterium UBA2402
GGTCGGGGTCGTCGGCCCGGGACCGGGCGGGCTGCCCGTGATCCGCGTCCCGGCCCCCGGCCCCGTGCCCGATCCGGGGTTGGTCGGGTCGGTCTGCGCGGATGTCGGACCGCACGGCGCGGGCACGGGCATCGGGGTGATGATCCGCCTCATCCCCAGGCGTCGATCAAACGAGACATCGCACACCACACCCTCGATCCACCACGGAGCGCTATCGGGAGCGCCCAGCCCGCCTACCTCGATCAGCACCGCCGGACCCCGGCACTCGTGGACGATCTGCGGATCGAACACCGTGGCCTCGACGGCCCACGCCGCCGCGCGCCGGTCGGTCTGGTAGACATCCTCCGTGCTCGCGCCGATCGAGGCGCTGATCCGTACGGGGGCGCTGCCGATGCCGAGGAGCGCTTCGACGCCGCTCACGATCGCGTCGTAGTCCTGGCTCTCGTGGGCGATCGCTCGCACGGGTGCCCTGGTCTCGTACCCCACACCGTCATCGTGGGCGCGGGTCTCATCGGGCGTGACGATAGCGCCGCCGCGCGTCACCGCCACCACCATCCCCTTCCATATGGTGCCGCAGATCGGCTCGTACCCGCTCGCGTACCGCTCGGGCCAGAAGCCGCCCCAGCCCGGCGAGAATACCCCGTTGTCGGCCTCCTCGACCCAGAACCATGCACCGCCGCCGTCATCGCGTGTCATCCACACGTACAGCCCGTGCCGCGCCGGATCACGCAGCAGAGTCACGCGGTAGCGGCCCCTCTCGCTGCGCGGGTACTGGATCATGTCGGTGAGAATCGGAGCGCTGAACTGCCTCGGCTCCTGACTCCCGGCGACCAGGTACAGGCCCTCGGGCGTGTGGAGCACGACCGTCCCCTCGCTGGTGCTGGCGATGGCGTTCGGACTGCTCACGCCGACGCTGCGGCTGACTACCGCCAACTCGCTCGCGGGGTCGCCCGGATCGCCCAGAAGCACGTACAGGCTGTTGAGACACCCGATCAGCAGCGTGTTGGCGCTCGTCGCTTCGAGCGCGACGATCGAGTCGGTGACTGTGACGCCGCGGTTGGCCGCCATCGACACCGCAGCCCCCGCCGCCAACTCGCCGGTATCGTGGGTGAGAGGCTCGGTGATGGCGGACCAGTGGATGTTCCCGGGTTCGGCCTCGATGGCCGAAAACCCCATCCGCCCCAGATACTGACGGACCAGGTTGGCGGTCGTCGATCCGGCCTCGGTCGCGCCCGGTAGTTTGTGGGTTGGGTGCCCCGTGGCCGCCGCCGGGGTCACGGTGCGCTGGAGTACGTCCCAGTCCCATGCCCGTCCCCCGCCCACCAGGTACACATGCCCGTCCCAGACATCGGCGGAGACCGAGGCCCCCGCTGGGAACATCGCCGTGCGCTCGACGCTCATGCCGATGCCGTCGTAACTCGCCGCGAGTTTGCCGTCGTGTACGACCCACAGCACATCGACCACCTGACCATACACCGATGAGAGGGACGCCATCTCTGGACTCATGGCGACCGCGCCGTCCACCGCGCTCTCGATGCCGACGCGGACGTACTCGCGGAAGTCGGTGGTGGAGTACGTGATCTGCACCGTGGGGCTGTCGGTGCGCTGCACCTGCACCTCGATACGGTCCTCGAACACACGGGTCCGCAGGGTGTACGCCTCTCCCGCCGCCAGGCCGTGCGCTGCGCTCGCCGATGCCGCGCCGGCGATGACCGCCATCTCCATGCGTCGGATCTCCACGGTCCCTCCCACGCCCCCGGTGATGCCGCACAGCCAGCCCGTGCGCCCGTCGCCCGAGCATCGGACGATGTGCCTGACGTTGTGCGCCGGTGTCACATGCTGGGTGCTGATCTCGTGGTTGCCGCTGGGGCGCGTGTCGAACACCACCGCGTCACGGGTCGATCCCGTGTGTGTGTACGAGCCGCTGGTGGCGTTGCGCGCCCAGGCCACTAGGCGCTCCTCTCTTGCAGTCGCACCAGATCCTGTACCATCGCCGATCGCACCTGCACGCTCTGGCTCTCGATCTCGGCGTTGCGCGCCTGTGCCTCGGCCACACGTCCCACCTCCTTGACGGTCGCGTGCAACTCGTGGGCCGTGCGCTCGACGCTGCGAGCCGACTCTCGGCGGGCCTCCTCCTGCATGGTTCGCTGCTCCTCCACTTTGAGGCGCGAGTCCACGAGCGGCTTGATCGCCCCAGCGATCTTCACCGCCGCGTACAGGCCGACGCCCAGCACGAGGATGGTGTACCCCTCGCGCGCCCACCCGCTGATGTCTGGTACGCTGGCGATGGTCACGGCACGCTCCTGATCTCTCGCAGGGCCGCCGCGAGGGCCTCCCCGATCGCTTTGGCCGCCGCCGCCTGATCCCGCATCGCCTGGGCCTGGGCGATCAGCACCGCCGATGCGGATGAGTCCAGACCGACGATCTCGACCTCACGCTGCCCGGTGCCGTCGGCGCGCACGCTGATCCGCTCGGCGCGGATGTCCTTCGGCGATTCGTACTGACCTGTCGCCAGGTTGAGCCTCGTGGTGGGTGCCGGTACGCACCCGTAGACGGCCCATAGCGCACCGATCCACGATGCCACCAGCAGCGTGAGCACAAGCGCCCGGATCACTCTGTCCCTGTACGTCCGCTCGTGCGGCCCGATGCACCTGCCCATAGCCTGACTCCTCATGTGTCGTACCGGAAAGGTGCCAGTGCCATCAGCACCTGACCCCGGCTGTTGACATCGACGGCGTAGCACGCGCACGCCGCGTACGTCGCCGTGATGTACCCGTTGATCGTGACATCGGCTGTGAAGTCCCACGCGCGGACCAGCGACCCGCTCTGCATGTCGAACTCTGCCATCTCCGCCCACGCGCCCCCGCCCCATACCCCCGTCTGGTTGCGGTTGAACCCTACCAGCACGTTGCCCGATGCGGGGTCGATGGCGATGCAATGCTGCTGCACCAGGCCGGTGACGTGGGTGGACCACATGGTCACACCGTCCGAAGCGCGGATGCACCAGACATTGGGGCGGTCGCTGTTGGTCGCGGGCCGCCTGCCAGCGACGATGATGCGGTCGTACTCCTCGTGGAGCGCCACGGCGTAGGCGGTGGGCGCGTAGTCCTCGTTGGCCGGGTCGCGCCCGCCGCCGGTCAGGATCGGCGGGATATCGCACCGATACGTGCCGCCGTTCCACGAATAGGTGCGCCTGTAACTCCCCCGGTCGATGTCGCGTTCCCAGCCCCCCACGGCCTCGCCGCAGCCGTAGCGCACCGCCGCGGCTGGGTCCATAGCCATCGAGGACCAGGAGAGCACGGGGCCGTCAGACTCGAACGCCCGGCCCAGCAGGTGCCTGCCGATGGTGATGTAGGGATTGTCCGCGCTGACATTGGCCGGACCGTTGGGGCGCTGAACCGCGTTGGCCAGGGGGTCCGGCCCGAAGCCCTGATTGGCGGTCGTGACGTAGGCCCGCATCTGCGAGTCCACCGCGAACGAATAGGGGATACGCCCGATCCCGGCTGACCTGCTGGCGCTCCACTCGCTGATCCGGTACCCCTGGTGCGCCTCGTAGTACGGGTCGCTCGCGGCGCGGCCCGTGATGAGCGGGAGGGAGTAGAGTGTGGTCTGTCCCGGCGTCACCGCCGACGCCTCGCTCGCGGGCGGGAACGTCAGACCCGCCCAGGCGGAGTAGGCCACAGGCGGGAACCCGAGCACCGGATGTGTCTGCCCGTAGACCGGCGCGAAGCAATGTATCCCGGCGCGGAAGTGCTCGCCGAAGGTCTCGAAGGGACCGGCCCCGGTGTCCCACACCACCGGGCCGGTGGCCACGACGCTGCCGGAATAGAGCGCGAGGACGTAGTGCCTGCCCCCGTACTCGCGGATGCGGATGTCCTGCACCTCGACGGCCCACGGCACCGCCGTACGACCCAGGTAGGAGAGGGTGTCGGCGTGATAGACGTAGACGTGATGGCGGGCCGCGACGTACAGGTACGGCCCGTGCTGGCGTATCACATTCGGGAATACGTCCGCCGGTGTGCCGCCCAGTGGGACCGAGTAGCCCGGGTCCGCATCGACCACGTAGGTCTGGTGGGTGATCGTGCCCGATGGCACATGCACGCGGGAGAGTCCGCAGATCCACGCGCCGCTGGTGACGTGCGCTGTGTCGATGGTCAGCGTGCCGAAGTAGGCCACATCTGGATCGCGCGAGTGCCAGCAGGCGTAGAACCCACCGGGTCCGCCCGGCCCCGCCGCGGGGATCGTCGTGAGCGCCGGAGCGGTCGCGCGCGAATCGTGGAACGTGCGGAGCACCGAGCGGTCGGTGTCGAGCACGACACACTGAGTCCGGTACTGCCCGATCGTGCCGACGTAGCCGGACCCGAGCGCCACGCGGGCGCTGGCCTGGAAGCCGCTGATACCGCTGGCCCTGCTGATGACGCCGCACGCCTGCGGGTTGGCGGCCTGGTAGGCCATGATCCTCCGCCACCCGGGCCTGCTGCCGACCTGCTGCCTCCCCGACCCCTTCCTCCGCCGCCGCACGTTGATGACGGATTCGGCGGGCGCGACATCACCAGGCGTGTCGATGTACGCCGTCGCGTTGGACGCGCCGCGGAGCGGGAGGGGGAGTCTGATCTTGGCCACGCGCGCACCTCATTACTGCATGACCTGGGATCGCCAGTACGGCTCGTACAGGCTGGTGGTGCGCACGATGGTCAGGCACGACCCGATCATCTCCATCGTCGTGCTGGCCGCGATCGTCGTGCTCGGTGCCAGGCCGATCTGTAGGGCCGCCCACGGCTGCACGCGGCTCCGCGTCGTCAGCCCGAGGATGGCCGTGGCCATCTGGTCCGGGAGCCGCCAGGTGAGGATGCGGTAGTCCTTGACGGCCGCGGCCGCGCTCGCGGGCGGGGGGTCGGCCTGCACCACCGCATCGAGGGCCTGCACGCCCGTCTCGCCGGGCGTGTCGATCTGCGCATAACTCGTCGGATCGAACGTGGGATTGAGCCAGTTGCCAGTCGCGTTGAGGCGCAGCGCCGTCTGATCAGTGCCGGAAGCGTGTGTGAGTTTGACCGCCGCCCGCAACTCGATGACTGGCTTGTTGCCGGGGACATCATTGCCGACTCGAAACTGACCCGGGAGCATCAGCGGGGCGACAATGCGGTCGCCTGTGCCCGCTCCGGCCTGCCACTGGAGACCCAGCAGCGTGCCGGTCACGGCCAGGCGGCGGATGTTGCCCGAGCCGCTGACTGGGGTGGAGCCGTCCGCCAGGCACCAGGCCGTGAGCGGGATCACCAGATCCTCCGGGTATCCGTCTCCCCCTTTGGGGGTCGAGAGCATCGCGTATCCGAGATTCAGACTGTCCATAGAGCCTCCTAGAGCACCCGTCCATGTCCCTGCACACCCCCCTGCACCGGCGCGTACACCGCGCCGTAGCCCGCACCAGGCGGCACCGTCTGGTCCAGAGCCGTC
>DDSA01000009.1:0-4617 GCA_002343715.1 Phycisphaerales bacterium UBA2402
AAGAAGGGCCACATCGAATAAAGAGGGCGAGGGGGTCTGGGGCTGGCCCCCTCCTCGCCGCGCGCGGGGGCCCCCGGCGGCGAGACACGCAGGGCAAGACATGTCCCGAGCGGTTCAAAGAACCGCTCCACCGGCGGATTATCCGTACACGGCCTTGCTCAGGACAAACAGGCCGCGGTAGATGTTCTGCATCGCCCCGATGGTCATGCACTCGCTGACGCGCGGGTCGCCCAGCGCCCCCATCATCGCCACGGCGTGGCTGTTGTCGCTGTCTTTCTTGGTGAGTTTGTCCACGACCTTGCCGAAGGTGGCCCGGAAGTTGGCCTTGCTTTCCTTTTTGTACAGGCTCCAACTGTCGAAGGACATATGCGGCACGAAGGTGTCGGGGAAGAACCCCAGGCTGCACAGGTAGTTCTCGAAGGTGAACATCACGCGGCAGCGCTTGGGGATGAAGCCCTGGCGCAGGCAGAGGTTCACCGCGTATTGCGGGCTGGTGATGCGCCCCTCGATCAGGTCGGTCTGCCCCTGCTTGTTCATGGTCCAGCGCAGGTCCTTGACGGTCCACGCGTCCCGCGTGAACATCATCGCCAGGTCGAGCCAGTGAAGCGAGTAGTCGAGCAGGAGCGTCTGGCTGCCCCGCTCGTCGCGCCGCCAGGCCGGGCTGTGCTTGCCCACGCTGGGGCTTTGGTAGTTGATGTCCACGCTGATCAGCCGCCCGGGGTTGTAGGTCTGCAGGTGACGCATGAAAGCCAGCACGTTGGGCTTGAAGCGCGAGTTGTGCAGGATGAAGACCCCGCCCTTGTTCTGCATCCGCCGCTCGGTGTCGAAGGCGAGCCACTCGTCGAGTTCCCCCTCGGTGTAGCAGAGCGGCTTCTCGACGAGGATCGCGCCCTGGGCCGGGCGGAGCAGCGGGATCGCCGCGTTGTGGAAGCGTCCGGGGCTGGCGACGATGTGCAGGTCCGCCGCGCCGAGGGTCGATCCCTCTATCGCCTTGATCTCCTGCCCGTTGGGGTCCTTGCCCGCTTTCACGTCGTAGGCCTCGATGGTCCCCTCGAAGTTGAGTTTCTTCAGCGCGGGCAGGTGCTTCTGCTTGATGATGCCGCCGTAACCGATGATGTTCACGCGGCGGGCGCGGGTTGTCTCGGGTTCGACGGGTCGGTATGGCCACACGAAGTTGGGCACCTGCTCGTCCATGGAGTTGGTCAGCGCCGTCTTCCAGTCGGCGTTGAACTTCATGTCCAGGCGCTGCTCGGTGGCCCGCGGATCAAAGCGCTGTTCGCGGCAGGCGTTGCTGATGACCTTCCACGGGCTGACCTTCATGCCCGTGAACTTGATCATCACCTCTCCCCCGGCGGCGGCGGTGAGCCAGAACCACTTGGGCAGACTGACGACGTGGGTGCCGATGCCCAGTCGCTTGCAGCATTCCGTGAGATAGTCCTTGCGGGCCGGGCCGTTGGGATCGACGACGAGGACCACCTGGCTCTTGCCCTCCGGCGGCTTGGCGACCGTGCGGGCGAGGGCCTCATCGACCAGTTCGCGCGTGATGGCGCTGACGCGGTTGCCCGCCCCGCCCAGGCAGAGCACCTGGTTCCCCGGCAGGCGCGCCCCCATGCCGATGATGGGGTCGAGCATCCCCGGCCCGAAGATGAAGCCGGGTCGGAAGTAGGTGATCTTCAGGCCGTCTGGATGATGGTTTCGCAGCCAGTTGTCCTGCGCCACCTTGAGCGCGCCGTAACTCCCCTTGCGGGAGGGGTCGGTCTCGGCGGGGGCGTCCTCGGTCACGACCTTCGCCGCGGCGGAATAGACCGACACGCTGGAGAGATGGATCAGGTGCTTCACGCCGGTCCCGGAGCAGAACTTGAGGAGGCTGTCCATGTGCCGTTCGTTGGCGGCGATGTCGTCGTCCTTGAGGATGATGTAGTTGATGACGGTGTCGAACGGCCCGGCGAGGTGCGGGTTCTCGTGCATCTTTTCGACGGGCCCGCGGACAGTGTCACCCTCCCGCCCGATGCGGCCGCGGGTGAAGTTGGTGACTTGGTGTCCGTAGCGCGTCAGAAGAGGTCCGAGTTCCTTGGCGGCGAAGGAGCGGTGTCCACAGATCAGGATGCGTTGGGGGGCGGTGGGGGTCATCGTGGGTGTTGCGGTTGTGGGGGAGGCGTGCCGG
Source organism: Phycisphaerales bacterium UBA2402 (assembly GCA_002343715.1). Taxonomy (GTDB): domain Bacteria; phylum Planctomycetota; class Phycisphaerae; order Phycisphaerales; family UBA1924; genus UBA2402. The sequence continues at coordinate 2,165 of DDSA01000009.1, forward strand.
GCTGTTTGAAGCAGGCCCGTGGCTGTTCAAGTCAGGGGGCAAAACGTAGGGTGCGGCGGGACCATCTGCGTTGGAGAATGTTGGAGTTTTGTTCAGGCGATGCGATCCCCAACTCCCGCCGGCGCAGGGCACCACGGTGGATCGGCGAGCGGAGAAGGCGGCTTCACGGTGGTGACGATCCGGGAGAACTTCTCCCGTTCGCGTTCCCATGTGCGGGTGGGTGCTCGCGGGGAGGGTCGCTTCGGTCGATATACTCGCCATTGCTTGGTAGGCAACCGGAACAGGGGCAGGAGCAACGGCACGCATGGCAGCAACGATGAACTCACCTTCGGTTTCGTACGGCCCACGATCTTCCCTGCTCGGGCGGTACAAGGATCTCACGAGTGATTACACGCTCTGGCTCCGCGAGTTCGCGGAAGTGGTCGACAACGACCCTCGGATGCGCGGGCGGGTGCTCGATGTGGGGTGCGGCGCGGGGATCGTGAACGCGACCTGGCGGGGGATCATCCAGAAGGCCGCCCGGGTTGACGGGGTGGACCCGCGGGAAGAGATCAAGGACAACCCGTACCTGACGGACAAGTTTGTCGGCCTGCTGGAGGATGCGCCTTTCGAGCCGGGGGTTTACGACGCGGCGTTCGCCCACTTCGTGCTGGAGCACGTGCAGCAGCCGCGGGCCTTCATGGCCGCGGTGGCGAGGGCCTTACGACCGGGCGGGGTCTTTTACGCCGTGACCGCGAGCCGTCATCACCCGTTCCCGTTTATCTCCCGCGCGCTCGATGTCACGCGGTTGAAATACATGCTGTGGAGCAAGGACGACGGGGTGAACGAGTACCCGGCGTACTACATCCTGAACTCGGCCCGGGCGATGGCCCGCGCCACGGAGGGGCTGGGGTTCTCGTCGATCCGCGTGTTCCGCGCGCCGTCGGTGCAATGGAAGCAGTACTTCCCGTCGGCGCTGCGGGCATTCCCCGTGGTGTACGACTACTGCCTGGGCTGCAGGATGGAGTGGGCGAGCCTGACGCGCCTGTTCCAGGTCGAGAAGGCCTCCTGAATCACGGTGCGGCGCCCGGCCGCTTCACTTTCCGCGCGACGACGTTGGTGCTCGTGGAGAGCCTTGAGTAATCCAGCGTCTCATCGCGTTCGAGCAGGGGTTTCAGACGCTCGTTGAGTTTCTCGATCGAGGGTTTCGCGCTCCACGGCCACTTGAAGTCGTAGATGCTCTTGCTGCCCACGAGCCTGCCGAAGAGCATGTGCTTGGCTCTCACCCAGGTATACCCGCTGACATACGCCCGATGCCAGTTCGGGTGGTTGTGGTAATACTCCACGATCTCGAACCCCGCACCGGCGAGGAGCGCCTTGAAGGACTCACGGGTGTAGTGGCGGAAGTGACCGATGAGGCGCTCGTACACCGGGAAGTAATAGTTGTAGGGAACGCTGGTGATGAAGAATGCGCCGGGCTTGAGGCACCGCGCGATGTCGGCCACAGCGCGACCGTCGTCCTCGATGTGCTCCAGCACCTGCGTGCAGATCGCCCCGTCCATCGAGCCTGTTTCGTACGGGATCTCGTAGATGCTCCCCTGCTTGATGGTCGCCTTGCCCGCGAGCCGTTTCGAGGTGCGGTCCACGTTGTTCTGCGAGAAATCAAACCCGAAGAGTTCGTACGGACCCTTGATCCCGCTCAGGACATCCCCCAGCCCGCACCCGCAGTCCAGCAGCCGCCCCCCTTCGGGGAGGTACTTGGCCAGGAGTGCGTTCACCGTGTCGCGACGGATGGCCATCCGCTGATCGCGGTAGTACTGCGTCTGGTCCTCGTTCTGGAAGTAATCCTGGTAAAAGTGCTCGTAGTCCTTTTTCGTCCGACCGAAATCGGGGCGTTTGATCTTCGAGAGTTTCAGCGCCCATAACTCGCGGTAGTCCGCGAGCGTGGGTCGGCCCTGATCCGGTGTCACACTGCCTGCCATCGTCGGTGTCCATCCTTTCAGTTGCGGTGTGCAAGAACAGGCGCGGCGGCGCGCGAAGGGAAGTATAGAACGAGCCGGGCAGGCCGCGAGCGAAGGGCGCACGGCGGGAGCGGGGAATCCGGATCCGGGCAGCCGTGTCGCGTCAAGGCGTACCCTTGCGGCTTTCCCAGAAAGGACCCTATGCGCACGCTCGCGTCTCTCATTCTCGCCGCCGGGTTGGCGGCCTCCGTGTGTTCCGTTTTCGCCGAACCTCCTCCGGCTTCGGGTGGGCAGCCGGTCTCCGGCGTTCAGCCACCCCCGGTCGAGGAGCCCGCCGTGAAGCCGATCCCCGTGCCCGACGGCCCCGTTGTCAATCGTCAGGAACTGGAAGGCGGCTTGATTCTCGAGGACATCGTGCTCGGCACCGGGCCTGAAGTGAAGGCCGGCGGCGCCGTTGTGGCGCACTACCACGGCACGCTCAAGGCCGACGGCAAGGTCTTCGACTCATCCTTC
>DDSA01000009.1:4823-4951 GCA_002343715.1 Phycisphaerales bacterium UBA2402
GGCAAGGTCTTCGACTCATCCTTCGAGCGCGGTGAGCCCGCGGCGTTCCCGCTCAACGGCGTGATCGAGGGTTGGAGCAAGGGTGTGCCGGGCATGAGGGTCGGCGGCGTTCGCCGACTGACGATCCC
>DDSA01000162.1:0-6848 GCA_002343715.1 Phycisphaerales bacterium UBA2402
TGGCACCCAGGCTCCGCAGCGACACGCGAAGCGCTGACGATTCAGCGGGCGGCGTACCCCGATGGGCATTCGATGATCGCCCTGTCGCTGCGGAGCCTGGGTGCCACCCTATTCGATGCGGGCCGCTTCGAGGAGGCGGATGAGGCCCTGGCCGAAGCGCAGGCGATGTACGAACGTCTGTTTCCCGATGGGCACGGCGACCTGGCGAGCACGCTCATCATCCGGGCGAGGCTCGCTGGGCGGATGCAGAAGCCCGAGCGGGCCGATGAGTGGATCGCCCGCGCGGAAGTGATGGCCCGGACGCTGGGCAACCACACCGACCGAATCGCGGTGAAGAGCGCGCTGGTGCAGCAGGCGATCCGCGCCGGCGAACTGACGCGGGCCGAGTCACTGGCGGCGGATCGTTTGGAGGATTGCCGACGGACCTTCGGCGAGAGCCACCAGGACACGGCGCACGCGTACACGGCGCTGGCCGAAATCGCCATGCGCCGGGGTGATTGGCCCGGCGCGAGGGCGCACATCGCACGCAGCGTGGAGGTCTTCCGGGCGGCGCTGGGCACCGAGCATCCGCGCATCGCCGAAGCGCTGCACAACCACGCGTACGTCGAGATGGCGGCGGGGGATCACGCCGCGGCGGCGAGTCTCTATGCACAGTCCTACGCCATGAGATCGAAACTCCAGGGTCAGGCACACCCCGAGACCGTCAACACACGGTACGAACTCGGGCTGGCCCTCAAGGGCATCCCCGATGAGGCCGCGGCGGAGGCGATCTTCATCGAGTGCCGCGAACGCTTCAAGGCCGAGACGAACCCGGCGGGGGCCGTGCGTGTATCGGACTGCTCGATCCTGATCGACGGCATCCGCGAGCGGCGGGGGGAACCTGACGGCGCACTGGCACTGTTGGAGGATGCCCTCCCGCACGTCGAATCCATCATCGGACCGGGGCACGCACGCCTTGGCCCGCTCCTGAACGCGCTGGCGAAACGGCTCGAGGCGGTCGGACGGTTGGAAGAGGCCGCCGGGTTCAAGGCCCGAGCCGAACAACTGCCGCCCCTCAAATAAATCTCAGGTTTTGAGCCGGAATCCTGATCGGAGCGGTACCCCCGCGGTGCTGAGATCGGTGGAGGGGTGAACTGTCGCCCATCCGCAGCACAAGGAGCACCGCCATGATGACTCGCCGAACTGTCGTTGGAATCGTGACGCCCGCGTTGCTCGCGGCGTTGGCGTCGGCACAACCGATCAACTCCACCCGAACGACCAGCGGCCTGTGGGGGGATCCGTCGGGGTGGTCATCTTCCCCCAACATCCCCAACAACGGACAGCCCGACCCGTTCGATGAGTACTTTGTCACCATCGCGAACAAGCAGGTGGAACTCGATCAAGACATCACGATCTCGAAACTGACCCTGGGCCACGGCAGCGGGATCAACAACTCACTGACGAACATCACGTCCACGCACCACACGCTGGAGGTGACGCAGCAGTTCGACCTGACCCACGGCAATCTCGGCGGCAACGTGACGTACAAGGTGGGGCCGGGGGGGGTGATGAACTTCCTGGCACTGCCCTTCGGCTTCACGCGCCAACTGAACGCGGTGCTGGAGAACCACGGGGACGTGAACGTGCAGTTCCTCACCACGCTGATCTGCGGCACGGAGAACGTCGCCTTCCACAACATGCCGGGGGCGGATGTGCTGATCCAGAACGGCTGCACCTTCTCGCGGCTGACCTCCTGCACCAACCCGGTGCTGGAGAACCACGCGGGGGCCACCATCGTGAACGACACGACCCAGTCCACGAACATCCAGTGGACGGTGAACAACCACGGGACCATCAACGTGCAGCGGGGATCGATGAATCTCGGTCGAGGCGGCACGCACAGCGGCGTTTTCGAGGCGGCGAGCGGGCGGACCATCTCGTTCAGCGGGTCGGGGTTCGGCCACACCTTCACGGAGGACTCGGTCATCGGCGGGGCGGGCACGGCCTCGTTCACGACCGATGCGGAGATCTTCACGCTGCCGGAGAACTTGACGATCGAGCGAATCAACATCAACGGCCCCGGCGATGTGAACTTCGTCCGACTCGCCGATGAGCACACGATCAACATCGTGGAACAGTCGAACGGCAAAGTCGGCGGCAACGGTCTTCAGGTTCAGTCGTTCAACTGGCAGGGGGGCGAGGTCACCACGGACATGCTCACAGTGAACCAGTTCGGGAACGCGACCAACACGTTCTCCGGCCTGCCGCCGCGGCAACTCAAGACGATGCTCAAAAACAACGGCGTCTTCAATGCGCGTAACACGATCACCGTGGACTCGACCGACCGCCCGGCGGGGTTCGAGAACCACGGATCCTTCAAGACGCAGGGCCAGACTTCGATCGCGGGTGACGGGTCCTTCGTGAACGCGGGGCATTTCGAAGTCACGCAAGGGCCGTCCACCATGGAGTTGACGTACCGAGGGCTGGACGGCGCGACGGTCCGCGTGCGGAATGTTCAAGAACTGGTGATGAACGTGGCGAACGAACTTCGCGGCGGGTTGGGGCTGGATGACCAGGCCCGCATTGAGATGGTGCTTCAGAACGGCGACCTGCTCAACGCCGTCGCGGTTCAACTCGCGATGGCCGAAGGACAGGTCAACTTTGTCAACGTGGCGGACGCGATCTTCGACGCCGCGAGCACGATCGAGGGGACCGGTCGCATCGACTTTGGCCCGTCCGATCAGTTTGAGACGGACCTGGTGAACTTCGGCATCACCAAGCCGGGGAACAGCCCCGGCACGCTCACCATCGGCGCGAGTTTCCGACTGGGCGATGCCAGTGTGCTGGACTACGAGTTCGGTGCGCCCGGCGGCCCGGCGGACCTGATCGTGGTTGACGGCCACCTGACGCTCGACGGGCGCATCGATGTGACCGCGTTGGAGGGGTTCGACGCGGGGGAGCACGTGATCTTCACGTACGCGGGCGACCTGATCGACCACGGTCTTGAAGTCGGCCAGATGCCCGAGGGGTTTACGGCCGAGTTGGTGATCGACACCGATGCCCGGCGCGTGCTTCTGGTGGTGACCGGGGACTCAGCGTGCGTTGCGGACTTCAACGAGGATGGGGGCATCGACGGCGCCGATGTCGAGGCTTTCTTCGCGGGGTGGGAGAGCCAGAGCGATCCCCGGGCGGATGTGAACCAGGACGGGGGCATCGATGGCGCCGATGTCGAGGCCTTCTTCTCGCAGTGGGAGAATCAGTGCGCCCAGTGACCTGATGGCACGATGCACACAGGGCGGCATCGGTTGTGTGGGCCGATGCCGTTCTGTGATGTTTCAGGAATAGTGAAACTTCGGCTCCCACCCCGCCGCGCCGTCCTTGAGAAGATCGAGCAACGGCCAGACGGGGTTGAAGGGATCGCCCGGTCCCAACTGCTGAGAACGGCGGACCCGGGTGATGGTCCCTGCCTCATCGCGGTGAAAGGCGCTGATCCCCGGCAGCACGCCCCCTTTCGCCGACTCGAAGCCCATGTCCCTGCCGAAGGTCGTGCCGCCGATGCACACCACGGGGAAGGGCCACCGGCGTGAGGAAGCAAAGGCCGCGGCGGTCGCGGGATCATCGGGGGTGCACAGCACGAAGGCCGCACGATCCGCGAGGTGGTGGTACAACCCCGCGAAGCCGTCGGCCCAGAGCGTGCAGTACGCGCACTTCCGCCCCATGTTGTGAACGATCCACAGGTCGCGCCGGCCCCCGAAGAGTTGCGAGAGCGTCACCGGCGCGCCGCAGCCCGCGGCTTTGAACTCGTAGTCCTTGACCGGCTCCGCCGGGAGCGCCGCGAGCGCCGCCCGCAGTCTGTCCTGCGCCGCTTCCGCTTCTCGTTGCAGTTGGTCGATGGTGTTCATGCGGCATCGTACCGGATCGCCCAGACCCACGAGACCGGGACCAATCACCCCGCACGGTGTCAGATGGCCAGGTCATCACGTCGGATACCCGGCTCCTCCGCCGCGGGCCGGAGCATCGCCAAGCCCAGCGTCAGCGGGCCGCACCGCCCCGCGAACATCAGCGCGATGAGCACCCACTTCCCCGTGGCCGAGAGATCCCCGGTGATGCCCATCGAGAGGCCGACGGTCCCCAAGGCGCTGCACGCCTCGAAGACAAGCGGCAGCGTGCCGTGCGGCTCCGCGAGCACAAGCAGGATCAACCCGACAAAGAGAAGCAGCGCGTACAAGCAGGCGGCCGCGGCGGCGTAGAGCAGTCGCGGCATCGGCACTTCGTGCCCGAGCAGCGTGACGCGCTCGCGCCGGCGGAGCACGCTGAGCAGGTTGGCCCACAGCGCCGACACGGCGGTTGTCTTGAGTCCGCCGCCGGTCCCGCTGGGTGAAGCCCCCACGATCATCGCGCCGATGATGACCAGCAGCGTGGCGGGCGAGAGCATTCCGATGGGAATGGTGTTGAACCCGGCGGTGGTCGAGGCCGTCATGACCTGGAAGGCGCAGACCATGACGCGCTCACCCCACGGCAGTTCCCTGACCCCCGGCTCGACCAGCAACAGGAGGATGGTTCCGAGCGCGAAGACCGCCCCCGTCGTCCACAGCACGACCTTGCTCGTGAAGGTCATCATCCACTCCCGCAGGCGCAGCGTGTACCAGACATCCTGCACCACGATGAAACCGATGGCGCCGAGGTAGCAGAGGGCCGCGATGGTGCCGTTGATGACCGGATCGTGCGCGTACGGCTCCAGGCTCCTGGGGTGAAGCCCGAACCCCGCCGTGGCGAAGGCCGAGACGCTGTGAAAGACGCCCGACCAGAGCGCCCCCTGCACACCGAGCACCGAGAGCCGCCACCACAGGATCAAGGCCCCGGCGGTTTCGACGATCAGCGTGAATACCACCACGTGCGTCAGAAAGCGGTGCATGACAAAGTAGCGGGGCAGGGCGAACCCCGCTCGAAGCACGTTCAGCCTGCACTCGCTGAGTTGTCCCCCCCTCGCCAGCACCAGGATCGATGTGAGCGTCATGTAGCCGATGCCGCCGAGTTGAAAGAGGGCGAGGATCACTCCCTGCCCGAAGAACGAGTACGCCTCCTCGACAGTCACCGTGGTCAGGCCCGTCGTCGAGACCGCGCTGGTTGCCGTGAAGATGTGGTCCAGCCAGCCCGCATCGGTCCTCCGCGATGCGGGCAGGCACAACAACGCGGCGCCGATCGCCACGTACGAGGCGAAGCCGAGCACCAGTTGTTGAGCGGGCCGAAGCCCCGCCCAGATCCGCACCCCGCGACGGGGCGGGGCCAGCACCGCCCACACCGCGATGCGGCCGATGACCACGGCGATGGCTGCCCATCCCCCGGGGCGGAGGGGTTGTGGAGTGGCGGGCGATGAGTTCTGTTCAGTCGAAGCCTTCTCGCTGCAAGTCTCGGGGTCCATGCCGCCGTGTTCCTGTGCGATGCCGCACCCCGCATCGGCCCTGTCGCCGATTCGGGCTGCGGATCACGGTTCCACGACGCTGTCCCCGGCCGCTCCTTACGGCCGTCCGAGATGGAGGGGCGCGCAGGCGGGTCTGGCATCGTGCTCTTTCACACGCCTGCGAGGTGAGCTGACGGGCTTGGCCCTGAAAGTGGCCCGGCGTGAGTCACGCCTTCGCCCCGTGCCGCGGAATCCGCGGCGTTGGTTCCCCCGCTGCCCGCCATCGGACGGGCATTCGGCTGCACAATCGAGTGATTGTTGGCGTCCGGGCATGATGAAGGACATCAGATTCGGGGAAGGCCGCAACCGGAACCGGCGAAAGGTGTATAATGGTTGGTGCGGCCGGTTTCTTCGCCGCGCTCCCGCGTGCGTTCTGCACAACGGTTGTTTGTCCGTGTTTCGGAGATCGAACACTCACCCTGCGAGGTACGCCATGCGTGCACTTCGGACGTTTTTCCATGCGGCCATCTGTGCCTGGCTGCTCTTGTGTATTTCAATGCGGCCGAGCCTCGCGGGGGAGATTCGCTGGCGGTTGGTCAGCGTGTACGGGGGTGAGCTCCCGGGCGGGGTTACCGCGGACTATACAGCTGGACCTCCGGGGTGTGGACCGTCGGGGGTGCTCGTTTCAAGGACTCCGACGGTCGGCAACTTGGGCGTGTCCTCGGCGATGTTGATCGAGCACAACGGCGAGTACCGGTACGTCGCGAGGTACTTCAGCGCTCCCGATCCGCAACACCCCGCGAGTATCGGTCGGTTGAGTTGGAACTCGGCCGCCGATGCAACGTGGGGCATCGCGCATTGCTGGGTCGAAACACTGCCCGATCGCCCCGGAGTTCACCTGGGGCTGTACCGGGGCGAGGGAGCAGGTTCTTTGGTGCTGCGAACGGGACAGACGGCCCCCGGCACGCGCCCGGGTGAGACCGTCGCCACCCTGACCGCACGCCAAGGAAACGAGTACCGTGATCTCTGGTCGGATTATCCGATTCTGGCCGCGGACGGCACGTTGTTCTTTTCGGGCACCCTCGCCGGCCCTAGTGTGACAGCCGCCGATGACGAAGTTCTCTGGTCGAACAGGGGTGGCGAAACCAGGCTGCTCATCCGCGAAGGGGGGAACGCCGGGGGCACGCCCGGCGGCGAGGCGCTCGGCAGGGTTCTCTCGCACGCGGCGATCGCATGGAACAACGCGGTGTTCCGCGGGTCGAACGGCGTGTGGTTTTGGAACGGTGAACGCTTCATCCCGGTGCTGACAACAGGGAGTTCCGTCCCGGGCATCGAGGGCCGGTCGAGCGTTTCGTTCGGCGTGAACGTGACGATGCCTTCGATCAACGCCGCCGGCGAGGTGGCGATCGCTGCGGTCGTATCGCGGTACGAACCCCACTACGCCTACGGCATGGCGTTGTGGCGTGGG
>DDSA01000162.1:7073-7600 GCA_002343715.1 Phycisphaerales bacterium UBA2402
TACGGCATGGCGTTGTGGCGTGGGCGTCCCGAGAATCTTGAGTTGATCTGGCCGCCCGATCAGGACACGTCGTTCATCGGCGAAGGAACCAGGGTCGCGCTGTGGGGTTGGTCATCGCCATTGCTCGCCGGGAACGGTGACGTGCTGATCCGGGTGCGTCTTGAAGGCCCCGGCATCGATGCCTCGAACAACCTGTGTCTGTTGCGGCACCGATCCGGGAACTGGGGCGTGGTTGCCCGCTCGGGAGACCTGATCGGTGTTGGTCCGTTGGCCGTCCGGCTCGGCGCGTTGCCCGAGTTGCACGAGATCGCGACAAACCGCCACGGCCACATCGTCTTTACGGCGGACAACGCGCTCACGCCGACGTTGGATACCACCCTGATCGCCTGGACCCCCTCGGCGGGATTGTCGGTGCTGCTGCGCCCCGGGCAATCGATCGACAACGATCGGGGCACGGCGCTCACGGTGACGTCGCTGGCTTTCAAGGGGGGCAGCGGAGGTCAGGACGGGCGTTATTCTGGGTTGGG
>DDSA01000247.1:0-3012 GCA_002343715.1 Phycisphaerales bacterium UBA2402
AGCAGCACCGCCGCGGCAAGGCCGCCGGGGCCGGCGCCGATGATGCCGACGGAGGGGGTGGGGGGGGGGGAGGTCACGGCGGAGGGTACGGGAGGCAACGTTCAAAGTGTGCGCGAGCCACGGGTGCCCTTCCCGGCCGCAGAACGTGGGCCGTTCATCGTTACGAACCAAACAGAGATGTGGATTCACTCCGTGGCGAGCACACCGAAAACCGCCAGCCTGTTTTCTCCCGCCCAGCCCCGCAAATATCGGAGGGAACAAAAAAAAGCCACAGGCCGTTTGTGCGGGCTGTGGCGGTCGCCTTTTCGGCGGTGCCTGCGATATTTCTTGTTGCTTGAAACCGCGGGCCGGGATCGAATACACTGGCTAAAGCGTACCCGGAACTTCGGTGTTCGTCAAGGGGGTTACCATGACAGTGAGACACGTTCTCGGATTAGATATTGGTACGAACTCCGTTGGTTCCGCATGGATCGACACGCAAACAGGCGAGATCACCGCGGGCCTGAGCGTCTTCCCCGCGGGAGTCGATGAAACCGACGATAAGCGCGGGGACCCCAAGAACGCCAAGCGACGAATGACCCGTCGAACACGCGTCACGCTCGCACGACGCGCGGCTCGCAAACGGGAGCTCCGCCTGCAACTGATCCGTTCCGGGTTGCTCCCCGCTGATCCCGCAGTCATGAAAGCGATGCTTGAGACCACAGATCCGTGGCAACTGCGTCGAAAGGGACTAGACGCGGCTCTCACGCCGCACGAGTTTGGTCGAGTGCTGATGCACCTCGCACAACGTCGTGGAGCACTCGGGCTTCGTCCCGCCAAAGCACAAGAAGAGGCGACGGCAGCGGAATCGCCGAAAGCCGGCAGGAAGGAACCAAAGGCCGATGTTGGCGGTGACGAGGTTGAAGAAGATGGAAAACTCAAGGCGGCGATCGATGCGGCCCGGTCCCACATGATCGAGCGAAAGGCTCGTTCCTACGGCGAGTTCATCTGGATGCTCCGCAAAGAGCGAGTAACGCCTGTTACGACCACGGATCAACGATCGCCCGACCAGCAACAGAAGGGCGGCCCCCGCATGTGGTGTGACCCTGTGCGAAACAAGGCTGGCAAATACGAGAACGCCGCGGATCGTGCGATGATCCGGGAAGAGTTCCACAAACTCTGGGCTAAGCAAGCCTCGTTGTCCGGCCCGCTCGCGGCCCTACTTACAGACGACCTGCGCCGCCAACTCGACGACCCTGATCGCACGGCGTGGGACAAGGACCCGAGCAAATCCGCCGAGGACCGATTGTGGTACAAACATACGTTCAAGGAAGGTGGGCTGCTCTTCGGACAACGCCGCCAGACCTGGGACATGGGAACGCTGGGCCGTTGTGTGCTTGAACCGACGGAGCGATGTGCCCCAAAGGCCGATATGCACGCCTCGTTCTTTCGCGTGGTGGAGACGGTCAACAACCTGATGGTGATCGAGCAGGGTCGGACCCCGCGACCGCTCACCAAGGAGCAGAGAGATGAAGTCATGAAGTGCCTTCGTGGACCGCTGGGGGTTCACACCTCCGGCAAGTTCAAGGGACAGCCCAGGCGGAGTGTCACAGTGACAGACCTGCGTTGTCTTCCCGCGTTCGGCTGGGGCAAGGCCAGCAAACACTCGAAGTTCCGGTTCAATATCGAGAGTGACCCGGAGCGAGAGATCAATACGGATTGGTTTCATCGTGAAATCGTCATTCCCGCATTCGGCGAGTCCGCGTGGGATGCCATGACCCAGCAGCAGCGGGAGTCTGTCAATCGCGCTGTTCTGAAGTTCGATCCCAACGAACCCCAAGAAGCAGCGAGGCTCCACGCGGGAGCGATGGCGTGGTGGAAGCTGAGCCCCGCGCAGGCTGATGCGCTGATTGCGGGTTGGATGACACGAAGGCCGCTTGAAGAGCGGCTCAGCCTATCCCGCAAAGCCATCCGCAATCTTCTTCCCATCATGAAACAGATGTGGTCCGAGCCAGGTGGGGGACATCGCTGGCTGACACAAATCGAGGCACGAAAACTCATTGCCGAAGACCAAGATTATCGTGATGTTACCACGGAGAAAGCCCTCGACCACTGGGCTCGGCGGCGATATGCCACGGGCGCGAAAGGACTCAACGCCGCCGATCGTTACTACCAAAAGAAGCACCCCCTCTCTCTCCCACCGGCACCAATGCTGTCCAATCCGGTCGTCCGCAAGGCGATCCATGAAGTACGTCGGCACATCGAAGCCCATATCCAACGCGCGGGTTTCATACCCGATCGCATTGTGGTCGAACTTGCGCGCGAGGCCAGGATGGGCGGGAAGGACGCGGATCGCATCCTTCTCCGCAACCGTCTGCGAGAGCGCATCCGAAAAAACATCATCGCTACATTCGAATTGTCACCTCGAGAACCTAGCCAACAGAGAGCCGCAGTTGATCGTGTTGTGCTCGCCGTCCAGCAGAACGGTGTCTGCCCCTTGTGTCTGAACAAGACGGTGACCACCTCCATTACGCCCCGCATGGCCGCGGCGGGGCAGGACTGCGAAGTAGCCCACATCATCCCGCGCGGCATCGGCGGTGGGAACGGACTCCGGAACCTCGTACTCGCTCATACACGCTGCAACCGCGAAATGGGGCGGCAAACCCCCCGCCAGTTCTGGGATAATCGCTTCGACGAGATGATGTCCATTGTCGAGCGAATGTACTGCGACATCGAGCGGCTTCGCGGCAAAGCTGTTGACAAGGCCGCTGAAGACAAACTCTGGGCCGCATACTTCGACAAAGCAGACGATGAAGCGAAGGTCAACAACTTCAAAAAAACAAAGCAGGATCTGGAAGGCCATACCGAACGCGACCTCACCGATACCCGTTACGCCACCCGGCAGGTGCTCGCTTACCTTGCCGACGCTCTCTACGAGGGAAAGGGTCTTCCCGAGCGGGGCGGTGACCGAAAAATCTTCACAACCGACGGTCGATGGACCGGCGAACTCCGCCGCGAGTAGATCGGAAGAGC
>DDSA01000247.1:3217-3807 GCA_002343715.1 Phycisphaerales bacterium UBA2402
GGACCGGCGAACTCCGCCGCGAGTGGGGCCTCTATCATGATGTCCACGCTGCCAATTCAAATGGTGTCGAGGCGACAGAAGTTGAGGCTCGGCGAGAGAAGAACCGCGGCGACCACCGCCACCATGCGCTCGACGCCGTTGCCATCGCGCTCACCGACCGTGCCGTGCAGGTGAAGTTCGAGAACCGCGTCAAGGAAGCCGACAAGAACGACATTACGGTGGAGACATACGAGGCCTTTTGTCGAGAGAATCCCATTCGGCCACCCGACCCGTTCACGGACCGAGATGATCTGCGGGCGAGGGCGACTGCGGCAATCTTCGGTCAGCGTGATGCGCTCGATCACCCAGTCTGTCATCGTCAGGTCAAACGAAAACTGATCGGTGCCCTGCACGAGGAGACACTGTTTGGCCCTGTCGTCGGCAGGCCTGGTTTGTTCTGCGGCACTAAAAGCATCTTGGCGTTATCCCCAAACCACCTTCGGGTTCCCGAAGGATGGGACGAACTCTCCGCAACGTATCGGCGAGCGAAGTCGGCCGCGGAACGAAAAGAGTTTGGCCGACGGCTTGCCGCATTGGAAGATCCGTCCCCC
>DDSA01000247.1:3985-6522 GCA_002343715.1 Phycisphaerales bacterium UBA2402
GATCCGTCCCCCGGAAAAAGCGGCCTTGTGCGTGATCGGGCGCTCCGTGACCGATTGCGAACCTGTCTTCGAGAGGCCGGTTTAGACCCGGACCGATTCTCCGCCGCGGACCTCAAGAAGGCGGTTGCTGCTGGTTATCTGAAGCAGGCCAGCGGGGTGCCGATTCGTGCGGTTCGTCTGCTTCGTGTGATGAGCGACCCTGTCATCGCGTCTCGGGTCGGGTACGATCATTCAACTGGCAAGCGCGTGTCCGTCTTCGATGCCGCAACAGGCGAAGGACGTTCCGCAGCCGCCCGTGCCTACGTCGGCGGGAGCCAGCATCATATCGAAATCCGCAAGGACGACAAGGGCAAGTGGTCCGGTGACGTTGTCACCATGTTCGAGGCCGCCCAACGTAAACTCGCGTTCTTCCGCGCCCTGCGTAAGGCCGGTGTGCCCACGTTCAAGAAACTGCGCGAGTTGCCGAAGGCCGACCGGCGGCAATTCACCGCGGCGATCCGTGCTGCCGACCGTGCCCACCCGATCGTAGATCGACGTGATGATCCGTCCAAGGGCGGCGCGTTCGTGATGTCACTCGCCGAGGGTGAAATGGTCTTCATGCGACACAAGGATACGAAGGAACTCGGCTACTTCGTCGTTGCGAAGATCGACAAACCACAGTCCGTGGTCCTCGTTCCCCATTGGGACGCGCGCGCCGCCACGGGACGCAAAGACGCCTCAGGGAGCAAAGTCCCCGACTCCCAGCGTGAGCAGTTCGCCGTCACGCCGACCGACTTGTGTACGCTGGCTCCCCCCGATAAACCGCACGCGACAAAGGTGCGTGTTTCACCTTTGGGCAAGGTTACTGCGGTAGAGCGTGATTGACCGTATCAAGCCGGAGTAAGAGCGTCAATTCGAGCGTGGTCGCCAACCACGGGACGAGATTCCCGAGGTTGCCAAGCTGCCCTCGCGCCGATCTTTGCTGGCTTCGTCTTACTCACTGAAGTGGAGGGGTGTCGCCGCGTGCGGGAACCAAACCTGTCGCCGATGCACCGCCCGGTGTCCAGCGCCCACGGTTGTCTGAAGTAGCGTCATGATCAAACGCATTCTCGAAATCAGCCGTGAACCATCGCACCTTGCGGTCCGCGATGCCCAACTCCTCATCCTGCGCAAACAAGATCAGCCCCGCTCCCTCCCCGCGCATCCCCCGAATCTCGCCGGGTCCGTTCCGTTGGAGGATGTCGGCGTTGTAGTAGTTGATGAGGATTCCACTACTTACTCCCACAGGGCCCTTTCTGAAATCGCTGCCCATGGCGCGGCAGTCATCATCTGCGGTCGCGACCACCTTCCTGTCGGCGTTCTCCTTCCGATCTCCGAACACACCGAGGTCGTTTGGCGGCAGGACGATCAGATCAGCGTGGGGCTACCCGTCAAGAAGCGACTTTGGCAGCGGATTATCCGTGCCAAGATTCGGGCCCAATCCGCGGCCCTCATCCCAGATGAATCAGGCCGCGCCGCGCGACTCGCCCTCGACCGCATAGCGAGCGATGTAACCAGCGGCGATAGCGAGAACTGCGAAGCCCAAGCCGCTCGGGTCTATTGGGGTGTGTGGCTCGGCGATGCCGCAGCCGAGTCGCAAGCAAGGTTTCGACGCGATGCCACTCCCGGTGTCCACGCTGCCGCACCGAATTGCTTCCTCAACTACGGGTACGCCCTGATCCGCGCCGCCACCGCCCGCGCCCTCGTCGGTGCCGGACTTCTCCCCAGTCTCGGTATCAAGCATCGCCACCGCTCGAACGCCTTCTGTCTGGCCGATGACCTCATGGAGCCTTTACGCCCACTGGTTGATACTGTGGCGAGAGATCTGTTTCTTGCCGGCGAACGGCACCTGTCGCAGCAGAACAAGGCCAGGCTGCTATTACTGCTCACAGCTTCGACGCAGTCCGATGGCCCTTCTGGTGTAGAACACCGAACCGGCCCGCTCATGGTCGCCCTTCATCTTTACGCGGCCTCATTCGCCAAGGCGCTGGCGGTCCGCGATGCCGCGGTCCTTTCGATCCCGGTTCCGGTGCCGGACCACCGGCCACCGTTGCGATGCCCTCCCGACCCCGAATCTGACCCCGAACTCGACTGATCCACGCGCCATGGTCGTCATATGCACCTCAGCGGATACAGATTCATGTGGGTCGTTGCTATGTTCGATCTACCGGTTCATGACAAGCCAGCCCGAAAGGCATACGCGCAGTTCCGGAAACGCCTTCTGAAAGACGGTTTCGCCCGCATGCAGTTCTCCGTGTATGTCCGGCACTGCACAAGTCGTGAAAACGCCGACGTCCACGGAAAGAGAGTCGAGGGATTCGTACCCGATGATGGTGAAGTCCGCCTCCTGACGATTACCGACAAGCAGTTTGAACGAATGCTGATCTTCTGGGGAAAAAGAAGGAAAGCTCCGGAGCCTCCGCCCGCTCAGTTACAACTTTTCTGAGCGGGCGGAAGCCCCAAGTACTTGCCACTGATGGGTTTGTGGCACTGCCAAGTGTATTCGATCCCAGCCCGCG
>DDSA01000247.1:6749-7090 GCA_002343715.1 Phycisphaerales bacterium UBA2402
CCAGCCCGCGAGCAGCCCGCAACTACGTTCGAGTCGTACCATAGGCAGTTGTTAGTGTATTCGATCCCAGCCCGCGAGCAGCCCGCAACAGTACCCACCATCCTTCTTCTTGCCTTCCTAGTGTATTCGATCCCAGCCCGCGAGCAGCCCGCAACATGCTGGCCTGCTGCATCGCTTGGCCTGGTAGTGTATTCGATCCCAGCCCGCGAGCAGCCCGCAACTGTCGGCACTGCTTACTCGCAAACGTCGGGAGTGTATTCGATCCCAGCCCGCGAGCAGCCCGCAACACATGCTCCTAGTGGGAGGGTGGGCCGATCAGTGTATTCGATCCCAGCCCGCGA
>DDSA01000247.1:7340-16870 GCA_002343715.1 Phycisphaerales bacterium UBA2402
CCAGCCCGCGAGCAGCCCGCAACAATCCGTGTCGGGTGGCGGGGTGTGGGCCAAGTGTATTCGATCCCAGCCCGCGAGCAGCCCGCAACGCACCGTGACGGAGGGCGTGGTGTGGGCGTAGTGTATTCGATCCCAGCCCGCGAGCAGCCCGCAACTTTCGTGAGCCGCTGGTGATTGCCTGAGTGAAGTGTATTCGATCCCAGCCCGCGAGCAGCCCGCAACTCACTCGCGATACGCTGGCGGGCCGTCAGGAGTGTATTCGATCCCAGCCCGCGAGCAGCCCGCAACTTTCGTGAGCAGCGGGTGATTGCCTGAGTGAGTGTATTCGATCCCAGCCCGCGAGCGGCCTCCATGATCTGGCAAGTGTGAGAATTACATGCGAAATCACTACACCGGTATAGTAGAATTATGGGTGGTGGGTGGGGTTGTGTTCTCGTGTCCACACCCAACGTTCGTCGAAGGCATTTGAAATGCGCGGTAAGAGCAACCCTACCTGTATTTCAGCAAATGTGTGATGCGTTCAACGAAGCGGCTTGATCTGCACATCGCTACGCCCCCTCCGGGCGTCCGAAGAGCAGGCCGATCTGCGGCTCATCGCCGGGGCGGCAGAAGATGTAGACGTGATCCCCCGGCTGCAGAACCGTGGAGCCGCGCGCGGCCAGGACTCGGTTCCCGCGGACGACCATGACCGCCGCGGCGTCATCGGGGAAGCGGATCTGCGAGATGGGGGCGTTGCAAACGGCGACGGACTCATGAATGTGGTAGGAATGGATCTCGCCCCCGATGGGGCGCAGGCTGTGGAGTTCGAGCGCGGCGGCGGGGGTGGGCGGTTCGGGCTCGTCGAGGCCCAGGCGTCGGGTGAGGGGCACGATGCTCGCGCCGGGGACCAGCGCGCTCACGACCACGATGAAGAAGACGATGTGAAACATCTGATCCCCGCCCGGCAACTGGGCCATGACGGGGAACGTGCCCAGGATGATCGGCACCGCGCCTCGGATGCCGACCCACGACACATAGCCGATCTCGCGGGCCTTCCATCGGAACGGGAGCAGGCAGAGGGCCACGACCAGCGGCCGGGCCAGCAGCGCCAGGCCGACCCCCAGCGCCAGGCCGATGCCGGCCACGGGGATCAGCTTGCTGGGAAAGACCAGCAGCCCGAGCATCAGGAACATCGACACCTGGCTCATCCACGCGAGTGCATCGTGGACGCGGGCGAGGCCGGCGCGGTAGGGGAGCGATCCGTTGCCCAGCACCACGCCGGTGATGAAGACGGCCAGAAACCCGCTGCCGAAGGAGATCGTCGCGGCGCCGAAGGCGATGAACGCCGAGGCGAGCGTGACCACCGGGTAGAGGCCGCCGGTCGAGAACCGCGCTCGCCCCAGCAGCCAGCGTGTCCCCCGGCCGATGATCAGGCCGACCGCCGTTCCCACCAGCAGTTGAATCGGCACATCGAGCAGGAGTTGCCACAGGTGGCCGCTCACGCCGCCCCCGGCGCCCGATTCCGAAGCGACCCGAACCCCCTCCACCACGGCCATCGTGAGGATGACCGCCATCGGGTCATTGATGCAGGATTCAACTTCGAGCGTCGAGCGCACCTTCTCCTTGACGCGCAGACTCCCGCCGCGGAGCACGGCGAAGACCGCCGCGGCATCGGTGGATGAGACAATGGCGCCGATGAGCAGGGCCTGGCTCCAGGGCAGCCCCAGGCCGCGGGCGATGAGGGCCATCAGGCCGGCCGTTCCCGCGACACCGACGGTCGCGAGCAGCCCCGCCGGGCCGGCGCTCCGGCGGATCGAGGCGAGGGGTGTGTTCAGGCCGCCGTCGAAGAGGATGAGCACGAGCGCGATCGTGCCGATGCGGAAGGCGAGTTCATGGTTGTCGAAGGCGATGCCGCCGAACCCCTCGGAGCCGCCCAGCATGCCCAGCACCAGGAACAGCAGCACGACCGGCACGCCGAACTTGTCGAGCGTGCGCGTGAACAGTACGCTGAAGGCCATCAGCAGCCCGAAGACCACCAGCAGCACCGCCGTCGTGTTCGGCTCGGACAGGGCGAGCGAGAGCGTCAGGGGCATCGATCGAGGGTAGTCGAACGCGGCGTACCCGCCCGCGCACGCCGGTGGTGAATCAATGCTGGATAATCGATCACGAAGTTGCGATCACAGGATCTGCGTTGGATGGTCTCCGGCTTATCCGATGCCGGTCGGATCAGGTGCAGCCGCCCGCTTCCCACGCGATAAAGAAGGTTTCAACATCGCCGCCGTCGATGCCCCCATCGAAGTTGACATCGGCATCGGCATCTCCGGCTTCCCACGCGGCGAAAAAGGCCCCGACATCACCGCCGTCGATCCCTCCATCGCCGTTGAAGTCGGCGGGGCAGGGAAGGCCTTCGACGAACAGGCGGGCGCTGCCGGTGGTCACGGTGCCGCAGCCGCCCTCGACCTCGGCGTGGTAGTCGCCCTCATCGGCGGTCGTGATGCCGGTGATGGTGAGCGTGGTGGAGTTGACGCCGCCGATGCGGCCGCCCTCGACCATCGGTTGGCCGTCCTTGTACCACCGCACGCCGTCGTAGTCTGACGCTTCGATGGAGAAGGTGACGGTGTCGCCCTCGATGCCGTTCACGTCGGAAGGTTCGCCTGTGAGGTTCGGGCCGGTGATCGCAATCCCGATGCCCGGACCGCCCGGGGGGGTGACGCCGCAGGGCAGGTTGGCCGAGACCCAGTAGTAATAGGCGATGTTGCCCTGCACGCCGGTGTCATGGAACGGCGGCATCGTGAAGTTGGCGATGAGCTGGGCCGTGCCGAAATCGGGCGTGGTGCCGCGGTACAGGTCGTAGGACCAGGCGGACTGCGATGTATCCCACTCGACCACGATCAGATCGCAGAGGGAGCTCGATCCGCTGACCCAGTTGGGCGGCGTGCACGGCTCGGGAAGGACATACAAATGTGCGCTGTTGGACGTCTGCGTTCCGCAGCCGCCGTAGACCTCGCAGTAATAGTTCCCCTCGTCGAATGAATAGACGGGGAAGATGCTCAGGCTGCTCGACTGCGCCCCGGAGATGCGTCCATCGTCGTACAAGGGGGAGCCGTCCTTGTACCATTGGAACGCTCCGAACCCCGAGATGCCGACGCCGAAACCGGCCGAACCGTTCTCCGTGGCATACGCGTCGCCCGGATGCCCGGTGATGTACAGACCGAAGTTGGAATACCCGATGTCCGGCTGGCTCGGGCCGGATTGTCCGCAACTGTCGTTGGCGACGACCCAGTAGTAGTACCCGACGTTGCCCGAGACGGCATAATCCATGTACGCGGGGTAGATGCCCGAGGCGACCAGTGTCGCCGAGTTGAAGTCAGGATTTTCGCTGCGGTACACGTCGTACCCGCCCGCCCCGGAGCTCGTGTCCCACTCGACCACGATCAGGTCGCAGTACTGGTTGTCCGAGGCAAAGACCCATGACGGCGGGGGCGGGGTGCCAAGCCCCGTGCCGCCGATATCCGGGGCGCTGGGGTCGCTCTCCCCGCACGCGTCGATCGCGATGACCCGGTAGTAATACAACTCGCCGGGTTGCGCCGAATAGTCGTATAAAGGAGGGAATCCGTTGCCCACATCCACAGCCGCGCCAGGGTTGCTCACCGGGGCGCGGACCACGCGAAAGTCCGCGCCGGCTTCCCAGTTCCATTCCACCTGGACCGGCGAGCATCCGTCGTTGTCCGAGGCATTCACACCCGTCGGCGCGGGGATGCACCCATCCCCCAGTGCCGCGGCGGCGCTCATGAAGGTCGCTGCCGCACACGCAAACCACTTGATCATTCTTCTCTCCTCCAGCGGAACAGTGCCGGGACGTGCGCCCGGCAAATTACAGCCGGACAGAGCGTACACACGCCATGAATGTGCCGCAAGCGCGGACACCCGCGCCCGCACACAGGTCAAGTTGTTCACTACCCGTTCTTTTCATTATCCGGACGTCTTGCGCGCGAGCATCGGCTCCACGGAGGATCCGCGTCACCGCTATGATGTACACAGTTTTCAGGAAGTATTGAAACCACAACCGAACCTTCACGCTCCATGAGACCCATTCACCCCCCCGAAGTACCGCACGCCTCCGTGACCGATCCGGGATTTTTGGCCGCGGCGGCGCGGGGAGAGGCGCGGCTCACAGTGGAGCAGGGATTGGCGCTCTTCGAGGCGCTTCCGCTGCCCGAGGTGGGCCGTTGGGCGGATGCGCGGTGCCGCGTGCTGCACGGGGATCACGTGCGGACCTACGTGATCGACCGGAACATCAACTACACGAATGTGTGCAACGCGAAATGCACGTTCTGCGCTTTCCGGCGTGATGGAACCGAGTCGGACGCGTACACGCTGGAGCACACGAAGATCCTCGACAAAGTGGGGGAGTTGGCGGCCATCGGCGGGACGCAGATCCTGATGCAGGGGGGGATGAACCCGGACCTGCCCCTGGACTGGTACCTGACGCTGCTGCGGGCGATCAAGGAGCGTTACCCGCGCGTTCACGTTCACGCCTTCAGCCCGCCGGAGTTTGTCGAGTTCGTCCACTTCTTCGACCCCCCCGGCGCGACGTTCGAGGAAAAGGTGCGCTGGGTGATGGTGCGGCTGCGCGAGGCGGGGATGGACAGCCTGCCCGGCGGCGGGGGTGAGATCTTCGCGGCGCCCGTGCGGCGGAAGATCGGCCTGGGCAAGTGCGATGCGGAGAGTTGGCTGACGGTGATGTACGTGGCCCACACGCTGGGCATGTTCACCAGCGCGACGATGATGTTCGGGCACATCGAGGGGCGCGCCGACCGCATTCATCACATGCACCTGGTGCGAGAGTGGCAGGACCGTGTGCTGGCCGGGTCGGGCGGCTCGGGCGACCGGCGGGGCCACTACAAGGCCTTTATCTCGTGGCCCTTCCAGCGGGAGAACACGCCGCTGGGACGCGTGAAGGACTGGGGCGCCGACGATGCCGAACTGGGCCGGGAGTTCCCAGGCGATGCGCTGGCACGGGCCTTTGACTGGGGAAGAAACCCGGAGATTGACTACCGCGCGGTGCCCGGCGCGGCGGAGTTCGGCCGGCGCGTGCGCATGGCGGGGGCGAGCGAGTACCTGCGGACGCAGGCGATCAGCCGTCTCTTCCTCGACAACATCTACTCGATCGGGGCCTCGTGGGTGACGATGGGCCCGCACATCGGCCAGGTGGCGCTGGCCTACGGCGCCAACGACATGGGCAGCGTGATGATGGAGGAGAACGTGGTCAGTTCCGCCGGCACCACGTACTGTCTCGACGAGCCGGTGATCTGCCGCCTGATCCGCGATGCCGGCTTCACCCCGGCGCAGCGCAACAACACCTACGACGTCCTGCGCCTGCACGACGGGCCCGGCTCGCCGGACCTGCGCGTCACGGACTGGAGCCTGCACCGGGCGAGGAAGATGCACCAGGAAGCGCCCAAGGCGGCGAAGGTGCGGGTGACGGTGAGCGCGGCGGCGCCAGCCGCCGCGGCTGCCAGATGATCCGCGCGCCTCACACCGCTTCGACGGCCAACCCGCCCTCGCCGTCGATCAGCACGATGTGATTGTGGGGCACCTCGGTCCAGATGTGCTTCTCGCCCAGCGGTTCGGAGGCGACCGCGACCGAACCTCGCGTCTCGGGGCTTTGTTCCATGCGCGCGATGCCGGCTTCGTACACGTACCTCATGCCGCGGCAGGTGTGGAGCGTGGGCGTGTGCTCCGGGAGGTCGGTGCTGTAGCGGCAGGCGACGCCGATGGAGCCGTTGGTCACGGCGGCGTTGATGTATGAATGTTCCTTGATCCCCTCCTCCGCGGCGATGCGCACGGTGTCGGCGATCATGCCGCGCATCGCGCCGGCGAGTTGCGGGAGCGTGATCGCGGCGGTCCCCGTGACGCCCGCGGCTTTCTTTCCGTCGAGCACCCGGTCAACCAGCATGGCGAAGAGGTGCTCCGAGTCGGTGTTGCCGCCGATGAGGTGGAAAGCCTGATCTCCCAGCGTGTGCTCGATGGCCCTCCGGATCCGTCGGAAGCCGCCCAGATCGCCGTTGTGCGCGAAGGCGAGTTCGCGGAAGGTGAAGGGGTGGCAGTTGGCTTCAGCGGAGGCGAGGCCCGGCGAGGCGGCACGCACGTGCGCGAGGATGGCACCGCTGCGCGTGACGGAGGCGAGGCGGTGCAGGTTGATGTTGCTCCAGGCGGGCAGGAGGGAGCGGAACAGACCCGGCTCGGGGGTGACATCGGGCGCGTACCACGCCACGCCGAAGCCGTCGCCGTTGACCGGTGTGTCCGCGGATGTGCAATGAACGGACTGGTTGATCAGGGAGTTGGCGGGCTCGACGAGAAGTTTGGAGAGAACGACGGGCTGACCGATGTAGAGCAGCAGGCGGCACATGGCGGACCTCCGTGGGCGTTGGTCCGACAGCGTAGCGTTCTCTGGGTCCTGTTGTCCCTCGAATCCGGACAGCCGTTCACGCCATCCGCACCCACCGCAGCAGCGTCCTGAAGTTCGGCGGCTTGCCGTACATGAGCACGCCGATGCGGAAGACCTTGGCCGCGGCCCAGAGGCAGACCAGCACGGAGAGCGCGCCCAGCACCAGCGTGGCGGGGATCTGCCAGAAGGGGACAGGCTCGCTGCCGGAGATGCGCAGGACCATGACGAAGGGGGAGACGGGCGGGATGAAACTCACGATCTGGGCGAAGGTGCTGTTGGGGTTGCGCAGCAGGGGCAGCCAGAGCATCATGGGGATGATCAGCACGATCATGATGGGGCCGAGCAGGTTCTGGGCCTCGCGGATGTCGGAGACCGCGCTGCCGATGGCGGCCATGAGGCTGGCGATGGTGAAGAAGGCGATGAAGAAGTAGAGGGCGAAGTAGAGCAGGTTGAGCAGGACGACCATGTCGCCCATGTTCTTGTAGATCAGCGCGGCGATGCCCAGCCCGCCGTACATGACCAGCATGAGCAGTCCGACGGACATCTGCCCCACGATCTTCCCGGTCAGCAGCTGCATGGGGCTGACGGCGCTGAGCAGCACCTCCATCACGCGGCTGGACTTCTCCTCGATGGTCGAGGTGAGCAGCTGTTGGCCGCACGCGAAGGTGGCGATCCAGAGGAGGAACATGAACGCGCCAGGGATCAGGATCTTGGCGACCTCGTTCACCCGCTTCTCGCCGGTGCTCGTGACGCTCTTGGCCTCGATGCGGACGCGGTCGGTCATGGCGCGGACCTTCTTCACGTCCAGGCCGCTCATCTCCAGCCGCGAATCGATGATGGCGCGGCCGAACTCGGCCTCCATGTCCTTCTGCACCTCGACATCGAGCTTGGGCGCGACGAACAGGTCGTACACACCGTACTTCCCGTCCGCATCGGGCGTGAGGGCCGACGCGGGAACCACGGCGAGCGCGAGGCAGGGATCGGAATCGCCCGCGTCCTTGGCCTTGTCGCCGGTCTTGCGGATCTCGTCCTTCACGGCCTCGGGGTCGGCATCGGCGGGGAGGACGCGCACCGTGAGCGTGGGCGCGTTGGCCGCCGCCGCCGCGGCGATGGCGCCGGCGTTGGCGTTGGCCATGTCCTTCACGGCCTGGGGCGCGGGGAGGTTCTCGAGTTCCTTCGCGGCCTTGTCGGCCGTGCGCTTGGCGTAGCGCTCGGCGGAGAAGGCGTCGGCGACCTTGGGGCCGACCTTGCCGGTGTGGTCGATGACGGCGATGTGTCCCCGGACCTTGGGCGAGGCCTGGTTCATCAGGATCGGCAGCAGGATGAGCATGAGGCCGCCGATGGCCGGCGGCAGGAGGATGCCCAGCAGGAAGGCCTTGGTGAAGACGGTGGAGGTGAACTCCCGCCAGGCGACGTGCAGCATCTTGATCACGCGTCACCCCCGCTCTGGGCGCTGGTGCGGGCGGGCTGGTCGTCGTCGTGCTCGGCGCGGAGGGCGGCGGCATCACCGCCGACCAGGCCGATGAAGATCTCCTCGAGGTTGGCGCGTTTGAGTTCCATGCGGCGGAGGGGCATGAGGCGGGCGGCTTCCTGCATGATGTCGGCGACATCGGCGCCGTCGGCGAGGCTGAGTTCGATCCCGCTGGCGGCGGGGCGGGCGGCGGCGATGCCGCGGAGCGAAGACCAGGGGCGGTCATCGCGTGCGCGATCTGGGGCGAGTGGCTCGACGAGGATGGTGCGGGGGTCGTGCCGACGCCAGACTTCGGCCATGGGCATGTCGAGGACCTTTCTCCCGCGGTGGATCATGAAGAGGTGGGTGCAGAGTTGCTCGGCCTCGAACATCGCGTGGGTGGAGAAGATGATGGTGCGGCCCGCGGCGCGCTGCTCCTCGATCAGTTGCCGCAGGAGGCGGCGGTTGACGGGGTCGAGGCCGCTGAAGGGTTCATCGAGGATGATGAGGTCCGGCTCGTGGAGGACGGCGGCGATGAACTGGACCTTCTGCTGCATGCCCTTGCTGAGTTCCTCGCACTTTTTTCGATAGACCTCGGCGAGGCCCACGCGGGCGAGGAACTCACGGACCTTGCGGTCGAGGCCGGCGCCGTCAAGCCCCTTGAGGCGGCCCATGAAGTTGAGGAAGGCCCCGACCTTCATCTTGCGGTAGACGCCCCGCTCCTCGGGGAGGTAGCCGATGCGGTCCTTGCTCTCGACGGCGGAATCCTTGCCCAGGACGTGGACGCGCCCCGAATCCGGGAAGATGATCGACATGATCATCCGGATGGTGGTGGTTTTGCCCGCGCCGTTGGGCCCGATGAAGCCGTAGACGCTGCCGGTGGGGATGGCCAGGTCGAGCCGGTCCACGGCGAGCTTGGAGCCGAACGTCTTGGTGACGAGGTTGAGTTCGATGGCGGGGGTCACGGTTTATTCGGCGTTCGTTGGATGAGGGAGCGAGAAGATCGGTGTGTCGTGTTGGGAGTGAAACGTAGGTGAGGAGGCGGAGGATGACTGGCGCGCATACGGCTCGATTCCGGTCGGCCCGCAGCCGCCGGCCGAGGTGGTACGGTGTAGGCATAAGAGTCTTTCAGTTTGGAGTTCGGGTGTGAAGCCGGGGTGCCGTGTTTCCGGACGGACTCGGCGCGAACCATGTTCCGCCCGAGCGGGTGATGTCTCCACCCGGATGATCGCGGTTCGAGCGGGTGAAACACAAGTCCGGGACCGGAAGCGCCGATGGCATATCCGTTCCTGTCTGCAACTCCCATCGTTGAGGGGGCTATTCCCAATGAGCGCGGCCACAACGACAAACCCGATCCCGACCCAGGCGCCCACCGGGCGCGAGGCGGTGGTCGCCGCGGCGATCCGCGAGATCAGCCACATCGCCACGCTCCCCGAGATCACGATGAAGATCGTGGAACTCGTGGAAAGCCCCAAGAGCACAGCGCAGGACCTGAACAAGGTCATCTCGACGGACCCCGCGCTGTGCGCCCGCATCCTGAAGGTCGTGAACTCCTCGTTCTACGGCCTGCCGGGGCAGATCGCCAGCATCAACCGCGCGATCGTCATGCTGGGCCTCAACGCGGTGAAGAACATCGCCATCGCCGCGAGC
>DDSA01000247.1:17084-17279 GCA_002343715.1 Phycisphaerales bacterium UBA2402
CATCGCCATCGCCGCGAGCCTCGCCAAACTCTTCAAGGGCGGCGACCTCACGCCGACCTTCTCGGCCAAGGACCTGTGGGCGCACAGCGGCGTGACCGCCGCGGCGTGCAAACTCATCGCCAACACGCTGAAACTGGGCCTGTCGGACGAGGCCTTCCTCGCCGGGCTGATCCACGACATCGGCATCATGGTCGA
>DDSA01000247.1:17475-18058 GCA_002343715.1 Phycisphaerales bacterium UBA2402
CCACGACATCGGCATCATGGTCGAGATGCAGGCGGACCGTGCGAAACTGGTGCGGGTGCTGGCCGAGGTGGGGGCCGACGCCAAGGGCGTGCCCGCCAACAACTTCCTCGCGGCCGAGGAGACGCACTTCGGTGCCACGCACCAGGAGTTCGGCGCGGCCCTGTGCGACAAGTGGAAGTTCCCCAAGAGCCTGATCCTCGTGACCGGCTTCCATCACAAGCCGATGGAACTGGCCTTCGAGCAGCGGACCCTCACCGCGATCGTCCACGTCGCCGACCGCATCGCGGCGGACCTGGGCATCGGCTTCCGGCAGGACCTCATGGACACAGCGCAGGACCCCGGCGTGCTCGACACGCTGCGCCTGACGCAGGAGAAAGTCAACGAACTCAAGGCCCAGTTGGCAGCGGACGCCGCGAACCTCGGCACGCTCCTGGGCTGACAAGCCACGGGCCGCGCGCACGGACGCGCCGGCCCGACATTCTCTCTCTTTCTCCCTCCAGGCGGCCGCGCAGCGATGCGCGGCCGTCGGTGTTTTGAAGCGTAGTCGGAAGAACCGTTGGCCTGTGGCATCGTCGCCGGAGCG
>DDSA01000052.1:0-1079 GCA_002343715.1 Phycisphaerales bacterium UBA2402
GGTGCTGTCGGCAGTTTCGTGTTTTTTGTGGGGTTGGGGGTCGCGGGGTTATTCTATTGCCCAGAGAATTTTCTTTCCACCCCCATGGGAGGGCGCGGTGTTGCCGGGGGGGGCCCCCCCGCGTTTTTCATGCGGATCTGGGGAAACCACCTCGCTGCCCAGCACAAGACCGATTGCTTTTTGAATCACACTGTTGTCACAAGCCCAGTTGATCAGAACATCACCGGCTGTGTGCATGTAAGCTCCACAAAATGTGCATCAATCGCCATAATTATCGGATGACGTACCGGAGTACAAATGCCCGGCGAATTTCGACCTCGTTACTTGTACTACCCGTGTCTGATGAGGCCCGGTATTGAAAACTCGAACTCAAGCAGGTTCCTATAGGTTATTTATTTGTTAGGATGTCGCGTAACCAACCTTCATCGTCCTCTTCACCCGGCTAAACTCTGCCTTCACACTCCCTTCTACTCGTGGGCTGAAAGTCTTGGTGACCGACTCCCAAGAGTGGTACAAGGTGTCACGCATGGCACGAACAACGGCGGAACAACCCACACGGACGTGGAACGAAGTTCGCCCGCAGCGTAAGACCGCCATCCCCGAGGGGTTGTGGCTTCGCTGCCCATCCTGCGGAAAGATGGTGTACCGCAGGCATCTCGAATCCAACCTTCATGTCTGCCCTGAGTGCGATTTCCATCATCGCATCGGCGCATCGGAACGCATCGCACAACTGGCTGACCCCGGCTCATTCCAGGTAATGGCTTCCGGGCTGATCCCGTGCGATCCCCTGCACTTCCGGGATTTGAAAACGTATAAAGACCGTCTTCTGGCGGAACAGATCAAGACCGGCCACAAAGACGCCGTCAAGGCCGGCCGCTGCTTCATCAAGGGCCGCGAAACAATGCTCGTTTGTCTCGACCTGACCTTCATGATGGGGTCGATGGGCAGTGTGGTCGGGGAGACCATCACGCGGGCGATCGAGGCCGCCACCGAGTCACGGCTGTCGTTGGTGATCGTTTCCTGCTCGGGCGGCGCTCGGATGCAGGAGTCCGGCTTGTCGCTCATGCAGATGGCCAAGA
>DDSA01000052.1:1294-20937 GCA_002343715.1 Phycisphaerales bacterium UBA2402
TGTCGCTCATGCAGATGGCCAAGACCAGCGCGGCCCTCGCCCGCTACGACGATGCCGGAGGATTGTTCATCTCCGTTCTGACCGACCCCACCACCGGCGGCGTGACAGCGAGTTTCGCCATGCTGGGCGACATCATCCTCGCCGAGCCGGACGCACTCATCGGTTTCGCCGGCCCGCGGGTGATCCAACAGACCATCCGGCAGGAGTTGCCCGAGGGCTTCCAGCGATCCGAGTTTCTGAAGAAGGCGGGGCTTGTGGACCGCGTGGTGCATCGTCAGCACCTGCGCACCGAAATCGCTCGCGTCATCGACTACGTCGGCAAGTAGGGCGACGGAACCAGCACCGTACAATCTCCGAGGCACACGCGGCGCGTGTGCCTTTTCTTTCACCCACGCCCGCGCGATGCACACTCCCACTCCAGCAACGCAGCACACCTTCGCCGCCAGGGGCGCCGTGTTACGCTGTCTGCTGGCGGGGCTGACGCACTCGCTCCTGCTCGCACTCGCGTTTCCGCCGGTCGGATGGTGGCCGCTGGCTCTCGCGGCGCCGATCCCGTTGGTGTGGCTCGCCAAGGACGTGACGCGTCTCAAGTTTCTCCATTACACGGCGCTCTTCGTCGGGGTGCTCACCTTCTGGCTGTACACCGTGGCATGGACCTTTGAAGTGGCGGGGCCCGGGTACCCCTGTCTGGCCGCGATTCAATCCGTATGGGCCCCGATCTTTGTCTGGTGCCTTCGACGTCTCTCACGACGGGGTGTTGCATTGACGCTGGCGGTACCACTCGCGTGGACCGGCATCGAGTTCATCCGGGGCGAACTCTTCGCCGATGGTTTCGCCTGGTCGCTGATCGCCTACCCGCTCATCGACTCACCTGCCCTGGCCGCGCCGGCCACCATCACAGGCGTCTACGGTGTGGGGTTCCTGACGGCCTTGCTGACGGGAAGTCTGGCGGATGCCCTGCCGACCAGGATGCGCAGACGTGCCGCATCGCTCATCGGGCTGGCGGTGTGGGTGTTGGTCACGCTCGGGGCATCCCTGCAACCCGCGGCGATGCACACGGGTCCCGTGTCGGCCGTGGTGCTCCAGACCAACGTTCCCCAGAGCAACAAGATCGGTTGGACCATCGAGCGCGAAATCGAAGACTACGAACGATTCGAGCGCCTCTCGCGCCGGGCCCTTGCCGGCGGCCGCACCCCCGATCTGCTGATCTGGCCCGAGACGATGCTGCCGGGCCTGACGCTCGAAGCCGAAGCCCTCGCCGCCATGTCGCAGCGCGGGCTGGTGCGGCGCGTGCCGGGGAGCGCTGCGATCCCGGTCGATTACTTCGCCGATCGGCTCCGGACACTCTCTCGTGATCTCGGTGTGCCCATGCTGGTGGGAGAGGATGCCGTCGAGGGTCTAACCATCACACGCACGGACGACGGCTACGACATCGGCCACAGCGACCGGTACAACAGCGTCTACCTTCTCCACAACGGCGAGGTCGAGCCGACCCGGTACGACAAGGTCTGCCTCACACCCTTCGGCGAGACAATGCCGTATATCTCGAACTGGCCCTGGTTGGAGAGACAACTCCTCGATGTCGCGGCCCGCGGGATGACCTTCGACCTCAGCCGCGGCAGGAATCTTGACGTCTTCGAGATTCCTCGCACAGCACCGGGCGCCGCCCCGGTGCGGGCCGTGACGCCTATCTGTTTCGAGATCACCGTCGGCCCCCACTGCCGCCGGCTGGTCTACGGACCCGAAGGACGCCGCGCCGACCTGATCGTGAATGTCACTAACGACGGGTGGTTCGGCGATTGGGACGTGATCCGCGAGCAGCATCTGCAGATCGCCCGCTGGCGCTGCCTCGAACTCGGAACCCCCATGGTCCGTGCCGCGAACACCGGCATCAGTGCGTTGGTCGATACCACCGGCCGATTGATCCGCCGCGGCGTTGACGACGGCGGAGACAGCCGTGCGGAAGGCACCTTGTCGGGCACGGTCGAACTTCGTTCAGCCCCGACGATCTACGGACGGGCGGGGGATGTCCTGCCGTGGACAACGCTCGCCGCTCTGCTATTGCTCCTCGCTTGGTCGTTTACTCGTCCCGACATGAACGTACCAACCACGGCCCGCACCCGCGCCTAGCCTGACGAACCCGATACGAGGTCCACCCGAATGCTCAACAGGCCCTTCCCGCTCGTTTCAGTCTCCATCTGCTCGTTGGTTGCCCTTGCGCCACCTGTGCTCACCGGGTGTGAATCTCCTTCGAAGTCCAAGCCGGACGCCGCTCCCAAATCCACGACCGACGCGTCAACCCCCACCGCCACAACCCCGATCGCTGCTTCGGTTCTGCGGGAACGCGCGATCGAGGTCATCGAGGCCGAAATTAAGGACCCGGACGCCTCCATCCGCGCAGCCGCCGCGGCGGCCGCCGCCCTCACCCCGGCACGTCTTGGCCACATCATCGAAAAGGGCCTGAGCGACACGAACTCGGGCGTGCGGGGCGTGACGGCGATGGCGATCGGGCGAGGCCAGATCAAGGGGTATGCCAACCGTCTGACACCGCTCCTCCAGGACCCCGAGACCATCACCCAGGTCGCGGCGACCTTCGCGCTGATCCGCACGGGGGTCGATGTTGACCGGTCGCCGTTGGCGAGTTGGTTGCTCAATGACCCCAGCCCCTGGGTGAAACGGCAGGCGGCGGACGTGCTGGGGCTGCTGGGTGATAAGTCGGCGATGCCGATCCTGAAAACCGCCGCACGCCAGAAGTTTCCCACCCTCGGCCCGGAACAGAGCAAGATCCTGAGCCTGCTCCTGGCCGAGGCGATGATCCGTCTGGGGGATGACAGCCAAAGGCCCGTGATCCGCGCGGCCCTGTACCCCGCGACGCCGGATGAACTCGAAGCCGCTGCTCTCGCCGTGACCATCATCGGCGCGATCCAGGACCGTGAAGCGGTCGCACAACTGATCTACCTGACCGAGTACCGCGACAAGGCGGGGCAGCAATACCCGGCCGAGGTGCGCCTCGCCGCGGCTCAGACGCTGGCCAAACTCGGAAAGCCGCAGGGGTATTTCATCGCCGATCAGTACGTGAACAGCACCAACCCCGTGCACCGTGCCCAGGCCGCGGCGGTCTACGGGGCCACAAAGGGGCCACAGAACAACCAGCGGCTTGATGCTCTTCTCAACGACCCCGTGTCTCTCGTGAGGGTTGCCGCGGCGGACGCGGTGCTCCGAGGGGCCAAGTAACCCGCTCTACTCATCGGAGCCGGACCCGCTCACCACCACCCGCATGCCGGGGCGCACCGCGTGGACAAGCCGGAGTGCATCCCAGTTCGTCAGCCGGAAGCACCCGTGGCTGCCGGTCTTGCCGATGTCCTGCGGCCGTGGGGAACCGTGGATGCCGTACCCGGGCTTG
This sequence comes from Phycisphaerales bacterium UBA2402, assembly GCA_002343715.1. GTDB lineage: Bacteria > Planctomycetota > Phycisphaerae > Phycisphaerales > UBA1924 > UBA2402. Next base: position 4,698 of record DDSA01000052.1, read on the forward strand.
TCCAGCCCGATCCACGCCGACCCGACGGGGTTGCGCGGGCCGGGGGCGATGCGCAACTTGCGGGTGACACCTTCAACCTCGGGCCACTGCTCCGGGTTGAATGTGTAGTCGGGGTCGGTGACGACGACCTTCACGCGCAGTTCACCCTTCGGGCGTTTCTCCGCGTGCTGCGCGACGGAGCAGTGGAGCAGGAACAGTTCAATACCGGAGTCACTCAGGCCGCGCACAAGTTTCTCGTCGAGATCGATGACCAGGTAGTCGGGAGTTGGCAGAGCATGCTTTGGATCGCGCGGATCGGGCACATCGGGCAGGCGGACCACATCCCCGACAGCCACCGCGCTAAGTTCCGTCCCGGGGTTGAGCAGGGTCACCATGCCCAACGAGCACCACCCCCGCTCGGCAAGGAGTTCGTGAAGACTCTCGTACCCGCTCAGGGAGAGCGCGGCCCGCTCGTTCCAATCCGAGGGGACCGGACCGGTGATGAGGTCCGCATCCTGGCGTGTGATCCGGTACTCACGTGTCCATTCGGCGGGCATGTATTTGACGAGGGCGGCGCGAGTCGCCGGATCAACTTTGCCGGTTGGCGCAAGGCCCGCAGATCGCTGGAACTGCTCCGTGGCGAGACGCGTTTTTCGGCCCGCCTTGCCGTCGATCAGGCCTGGCGAAAAGCCGGCTCTGGCCAGCGAAGCCTGCAGCCGGGCATCTTCGAGCACAGTGTCCGGCGCGTACGCCACCTCCGTATACGAACAGACGAGGGGGACGAGAATGGGCCACGGACAGGGCATGACGAATTATCGTCCTCCCGAAGCCCCGGTGAGCAGGATTGAGAGGGTGAAGTCCCGATCCGGGAACGGATGAACCCGTATCTCGGCGTCACCCCGGCACCGAGACCAACACGGCTCGGCGGAGCCTTCAACATGCGGCGGGTGGCGAGTTCACATCGCAAAAATTCGGTCCATCTGCTCCGAGACCTGCCGGAGTCGCGCGCGGTCGCCGCCGCGGACCTCGGCGGTGGCCCACCGGCCCTCGGGCGCGGTCGAATAGCCGACCTCGTCGAGCGCGGCCATGACGCGGGGCCAGCTGGCATCACCCTCGCCGAGTTCGACATCAAAGCCCTTCCACAGGCCTTCGTTGTCCCGCTTCTTGCGGGAAAAGTCCTTGATGTGCAGTTTCACGGTGCGCTTGCCGAGGATCCGGATCCATTGGTCGGGGTAGCCGAAGTTGATGACGTTGCCGATGTCGAAGTGGAACGCGACATGCGGATCATCAAAGTCGTCCACGTAGCGGGCGGCCTCCAACGGGCTGAGAAGGAAGTTGTTCCACACGTTCTCGATCGCGATCACCACACCGAACTCTCTGGCGAGGGGCAGCACCTTGCGGATTTCGTCCATCGACAGCCGGTAGGCATCGTCGTACGGCTGTCGCTCGTTGACCACGCACGGCACAAGCAGGATGCTCGTGGACCCCAGGCGTTTGGCATCGCGCACGGCCGTCTCGAGCGCCGCGACCCCCTTGGCCCGCACCGCGGCGTCCGGCGAGTTGAGATGCATGCGCCAATGCTCGCTGTCCACCAGCCCGTGGACCGTGATCCCGGTCTTCTCCTGAGCCTCCGCGATCTCGTCCATCGGGATCTTGGTCGGGCTGTCCATCTCCACGCCCGCGAACCCGCATTCCTTGAGAATGTTGAAACGGTCCAGCACCGTCTCTCCCTCGCCGATCATGCCGTACATCACGGCTTTTTTCAGAGTGCGGGCCGGAGCGGTGCGTGGCCACGCCCGCGCCGCCAGAGGAGCGGCGGCCAGCCCGGCAAGAAATGCGCGACGGTTGATCGGATGAGTCATGGTCGTAGTTTCGAGATTTCGGAGAAAACGGAGTTCACGCGGACGCCGACCCACGGAACATATGCCACGCGCTCACACAAACTTCGTCTTCCCGGGAACAGCGAGTTCCGCGAAGGGGAAAGGACCGAACTCGAGGTGCTCGGGAACCAATGACTCTTTCGAGTTGAGGGCCTGTTCCCACGAGATCGTCTGCCCCGTGTAGGCCGCCATGCGGGCCATGACGGCCATGAGCGTGCTGTTGGCGCCGCGTTCGCAGTCGTTGATGGGCGTGCCGGCACGGATACTGGCGAACAACTCATTGTGCTCGGTCTGGTACATGTCGCGGTCGTTGGGGCCGGTGTATTTCCACACCTCCCTGCCCGACACATCGCGCAGCGAGTACGTCGGTGCCCACCCGTTGATCACCGCCGAGCCTTTCAGCCCCCACACGTAGTCGGTGTTGTCGTTGGGGCACGAGTCGATCTGGCGGCAGGTATGGAAGGTCCGCATCCCGCCGTCGTACTCGTACACCGCGGCGAAGTGGTCGTACGAAGCGCCGGACTCGGGCCCCGTCCGGGCGGCGCACCCGCCCAGGCAGATCACGCGTTTCGGCAGACGGTCGCCCACGGCCCAGGAAAGTCGGTCGATGCTGTGCACCGCCTGTTCGACGATGTGATCGCCGCTGATCCACGGGAAATGCCACCAGTTGCGCATCTGAAACTCAAGGTCGGTCCACTCAGGCTTGCGGGGGCGCTTGCCCAGCGTGCCCGTCAGGTACGTGGTCTGCACGTTCACGATGTCGCCGATGGTGCCCCTGGCGAGTTCCCCGAACGTCGCCTTCATCCCGTCGTTGTACCGCCAGCAGAACCCGACGACAACTCCCAGATTCTTCCGCTTTGCTTCCGCCGCGGACTCCAGGACGCTGCGCAGGCCGGGCCCATCGACCGCCAACGGCTTCTCGGCAAAGATGTGCTTCCCGGCCTGAACCGCGGCCTTCAGGTGCGCCGGCCGAAACGCCGGGTACGAGCACAGGAGCACGACATCGACACCGCTGTCGATGACTTTCTGGTACGAGTCGAAGCCGACGAACCGCCGGTCGGGATCGACCTTGACCTTCGCGGGGGCTTCATCACCCATCTCGGCCGTCACACCCTTGAGGCAGTTTTCAAGCCGGTCAGTGAAGACATCGCCCATCGCGACGAGTTCGCAGTTCGAGTCCGCTCGGAGGGCCTGAACCGCCGCCCCGGTGCCGCGGCCTCCGCATCCGATCAGGCCGATGCGGAGCGTGGCAGACTCTCGACGGCGTTCCGGGACCGCGTTCGACAAAAACCCCCCGGCGAGGCTCGGGAGGGCGGCCGCCGCGCTGGCCGCCAGAACAAACTCCCTACGCGACACGCCGGGGGTGGTGTTGGTTCGTTGGTTCGTGTCTATGGCGCGTGAATCCGTCATTTCTTGGTATCCCCATCGGACGAGGCGGGCAACCCATTCGCGCCCGGTGCAGCGTCCCGAGGCGGATCATTGGCTTCCGACGGCATCGGGGATGGATCAAGCACAATGCGGAAGCCGACAAACGGCCCGTCGGAAAGCCACCACGGACTTTTGGGAATCTGCGGGTCGCTGGCGTTCCACGCCGAGGATTGCGGGCGAGAGGACGCCGCGGTGAGGTGCTCGGCGCTGTCGCGGTACGACCCGCCCTTGGTCAGCGGCTTGCCGTCAGGCCCGGTCACCCATTCGGACACGTTGCCGTGCATGTCAAAGAGGCCCCAGGCATTGGGCTTTTTACTCCCTACCGGCTGGGTCTTACCGTCAGCATTGGCATCGAACCACGCGTACTCGCCCAGTTTCTGGGGGTCATCGCCGAAGGAGTACACAGTGGTTGTGCCGGCCCTGCAGGCGTGCTCCCATTCCGCCGCCGTGGGCAAACGGTAATGGCGGCCCGACTTGGCGCTGAGCCACTTGCAGAACTCCGACGCGTTCTTGTAGGACAGACAGATCGCGGCGTACCCCTCGTGCCCGAAACCCCGATCCGGCGGCAGGTACGGCTTGCTCGGTCTGGTGACGGCATCGGCGCTCGCTGCCCCGGCTTCCCCCTCGTGGGGCGCGGCATCGAGGCTGTAGACATAGACATCGAACGCATCCCACGTCACCTCGGTCTTCGACAAATGAAACGGCGCGATTCCTTTCCCCGGATCACCCGGGATCGGCACCAGTTCGATCTTGTACGCCGCGGTGGGAATCTCCTGGATGATGGTCTTTGGCGCGGCTTCGGTCAAGGCCGCCGATTGACCCGGAGACTCTGTGATGATCATCATCGCGGCAACGATCGCCGGTACGATGTGAACAAAAGAAGCAGCACGGCTTCCGGACACCACGACAGCACACCCGCAGAGCGGACGCTTGGCACACTTGCTCATACTTCACACTCGAAAGTCGAACGTCTTCCCTTCCTGCCGGACACGCCTCGAGCGGGTGCGGGCGCTGCTGAATGCGGCGGTCCTCGCGGCAACCATGATCGGAAGCATCGGCTGCGCAGGCCGCGACTCGCTCCAGCGTTTTGAGTTTACAAGAGTGTGCATGGGGGTTCAAGCCCGCCTGCTTGTTTTTGGAGAGAATTCCGAGGAGGTGACGAAGTCCGCGGAATCCACGTTCCGACTGCTGGCCACTCTCGATGCCTGCATGAGTGATTACCGCGTCGATTCAGAACTCAACCGGCTCTCCGACTCGGCCGGAGGGCCGCCCGTTTCGGTGAGTGACGATCTGTTCCGCGTGCTGGAATCAGGACTGGCGTACTCCGCCGCGAGCGGCGGCGCGTTCGATCCGACGACGGGCACGGCGGTCAGGCTCTGGCGAGATTCTCGCCGAACCCACAGGCTTCCGGACGACAGCGAACTCTCCGCGGCCCGTTCCCGGATCGGCCGGCATTCCATCAGTCTGACGCACGGAACGCGATCCGTGCGGATAGCTACGCCCGGCACTCGCCTCGACCTCGGGGGCATCGCCAAGGGGTACGCCGCGCAGCGTGCTGTCGAACACCTACGCGCGAAGGGATTTCCGCAGTCTCTGGTATCGCTGGCCGGCGACATCAGCGCCGGCCGCCCCCCGCCGGGCGCGACGGGCTGGAAAGTGGCCCTGGGGTCGTGCGATACCGGCCGATCCGCACCGATGATCTGGCTGGCCGATGCGAGCGTTTCGACCTCCGGCGCGTGCGAACAGTTCATCGAGATCGACGGAGTGAGATTCGCACACATCGTGGACCCCCGGACGGGTCTGGGCAGCACGAACCGCGGCATCGTCACGGTCATCGCTCCCGACGGCGCCGCGGCGGACGCCCTCTCGACCGCCGCGTTTCTCCTCGGACCGGAGCAGACGAGCCGGATGCTCGCTGAGTTCCCCGATGTCGCTGCGATCTTCGCCCCCGAGCAGGGTGCACGCTTTGAAGTCATCGGCGACTCGCGGCAGGTGCGTTGGGTCTCGGAGGGCTTATCGCGCTGAATCCGGGAGTTCCGCTTGCTTCCTGCCCGCAGGGCCGCTAGGTTGTGGCCCATGAACTCGACCTCTCCCTATCCAGGGCTACAGCCCGAGGGCACCTCGACGCTCGTCGGCATCCGCCTGTCGGTCATGATGTTCCTGCAGTTCTTCGTGTGGGGCGCGTGGTATGTCTCGATGACCGGCTGGATGAGCGTCGCCGGCATCAGCGGCCTCATCAGTTGGGCCTACACCGTCGGCCCCATCGCCGCGGTCATCTCACCCTTTTTCCTCGGCGCCATCGCCGACCGCTTTTTCGCCACCCAGCGCGTGCTGTCGGCCATGCACCTGCTCGGCGGTGTCTTTCTGATCGCCATTCCCCATGTCGTGGGCGGCCTCGCGTCCGACACGCCGCAGGGCTTCATGCACCCCTTCGTGCTGCTCGCGCTGGCGCACATGCTCTGCTACATGCCCACGCTGGGGCTGACCAACTCCCTCTCCTTCCATCACATGTCCAACCCGGAGAAACAGTTCCCCATCGTGCGTGTCTTCGGGACCATCGGTTGGATCGCGGGCAATCTCGCCGTCAGTCTGCTCCCGGAAGGTGATAAAAGCCCGCACCAGTTCTACCTCGCGGGGGGAGCGGGTTTGCTGCTGGGCCTGTATTCGCTCTCGCTGCCGCACACACCCCCGCCCGCGGCGGGCAAGAACTTCTCCGTCGCCGAAGCGCTGGGGCTTCGCTCCCTGAAACTACTTGCTCAACCCAGTTACGCCGTTTTCGCCGTCTGCTCGCTGCTGATCTGCATCCCGCTCGCGGGGTACTACGCCTTTGCCCGCAACTTTGTTGAGCATGTGGGCTTCGCGAAACCGACCACCACCATGTCGTTCGGCCAGATGTCGGAGATCATCTTCATGATCCTCATGCCGGCGTTCTTCGCCCGGCTCGGCGTGAAGTGGATGCTGGCGGTCGGCATGTTCGCGTGGGTCGTGCGCTACTACCTCTTCGCCGCCGCGGCCCCCGGCCTGGTGCAGTGGATGACGCTTGGGGGTATTCTCTTGCACGGCATCTGCTACGACTTCTTTTTCGTCACCGGGTTCATCTACGTGGACCGCGTCGCGCCCAAGGAACTGCGCGGACAGGCGCAGGGCTTCCTGGTGCTCATCACGCAGGGACTGGGACTTGGGCTGGGGGCGCAGGCCTTCGGCCTCTTGAAGTCGTACGCCACCACAAAGTCAGAAGAAGGCGTGGAAACACTCGATTGGCAGTTGTTCTGGACAATCCCGGCGGTTTTTGCCTTCCTCGTGCTCCTCTTGTTTATTGCGCTCTTCCGGGATCGGGTTCGGTCTCCGGGGAATCACGTCACGGAGCAATAGCCCGTATTAAGTCGCTCTCGGGTCATCGCTTGGACCATCCGAGCAGAAATTCCATCCCTTATTCAGGCTCTGTAAGTCGCTTGACTTCAATGACTTGCGGCATTAGCGCGACGATGCAGGCGCATGAATCTTCAAGTTATCTTGACGAACCTATACCAAAGTTGGTAATCTAGGTAAGACGTACGAGCCGATTCTCGTGGGCGGCTCACGGAATCGGATCGACCACACCGCACACAGAAATCGCGCGGTGGTCAAGTGTGGCTCAGAGTCACGGCGTAGTTTGCCGGGGCTGTGTGCTTGTGTTCGTGATGTAACTCATCACGACCGGGAGGTCGCCGGATGTGTGATTCAGGCGAAGATCGTCTCGGCGCAGCCGAACCTGTAAGGCCGGTTATCGCTCCTCCCCCCGCGGCGCGAACGCCCGGCACAACTCTCGAAGGTGTCGAAGGCATCGTGAAGTGGTTCGATCCGCGGAAGGGGTACGGCTTCATTACCGGCCCCGAGGGGCAGGACATCTTCGCTCATTACTCCGTCATCCAAGGAGAGGGCTTCAGGGCGCTGTCTGATGGCGCGGCCATCACGTACGATGCGCACCAAACCCCCAAAGGCTGGAAGGCGACTCGCGTCGTTCGACGCGAAGTGATCGAAGTGACCCAGGCGGCGAAGAAGGGCTATTCGCGCACACCGCGTCGGGCGTCATAACCGGTATACTCGCCTCCGTGATGTGGATCGTGGTCAGCGCGGTTTCGGGCTTGTGTATCGGTGCCGCCGTGATCGGTGTGGTGGCCCGCTGGCGGACGATCCGCGCGCTGGATCGACTTCGAGAGGCCGAGCAGCGGGCCCGCAGCGCGGAACGCCTCGCCGAGATCGGCGCCATGACCGGCGGCCTGGCCCACGAGATCAAGAACCCACTCTCGACCATAGGCCTCAACGCCCAACTGCTCGCCGAAGGCATCGAGGAACTCCCGCAGGACCGCCCCATCGAGCCCGAAGTCAAATCGCGACTGACGCGCCGCCTCGGTTCGCTGCGGCGCGAAGTCGAGCGTTTGCGGGGTATTCTGCAGGACTTCCTTTCGTACGCCGGAGAACTCCGGCTCGATCTGCGGAGCGCGGATGTCAACTCGGTTGTCGAAGAACTCGCGGATTTCTTTCTGCCGCAGGCGGAACAGGCGGGTGTGAGGCTTCGCACCGATCTTTCACCCGGGCCGCTTCTCGCCTCGATCGATGCCCCGCTCCTCAAGCAGGCCGTCCTGAATCTCATGCTCAACGCGGTGCAGGCCATGACCGCGACCGACAACACCCAGGCCCGAGAACTGATCCTCCGCACCCGTACGGACAAGGGCGCCGACAAGCAGCCGATCATCCGACTGCACGTAATCGACACGGGGCCGGGCATGGCGCCGGGAGTGCGAGCGAAGTTATTTCAGCCTTATTTCACGACGAAAACGGGTGGAACCGGCCTCGGCCTGCCCACCACACGCCGCATCATCGAGGCTCACCAGGGAACGATCGCGGTCTTCACCGAGGTGGGCCGCGGAACGGACTTTGCGGTCACACTGCCCGCGCTCTCCGACCCCGCCACGACGATAATTGAACCGAGGCACGATGCGCGATCAGCCGACACAACCCGGTGAAGCTGACCGCCGCGAGACCCGCGGCGATCCGGCCTTCAGCGATCCGGCGGCGCTCTTCCCCGTGTTGTACGGGGAGTTGCGGCGTCTCGCCGCGGCGATGCTGTCCCGCGAGCGCGCTGGGCACACCCTCAACCCCACCGCGTTGGTCCACGAGGCGTACATGAAACTCGCCGCCCAGCGAACTCACGGCTGGGCCGACCGCGGGGCGTTCATCGGGGTCGCTTCGCAAGCCATGCGCCGCATCCTCGTGGACCACGCCCGCGCCGGCGGGGCACGCAAGCGCGGGGGTCACGCACAACGCATCGAACTCACCGACGCCGTCTGCGCGTTCAATGATCGCGCGGTGGATCTGCTGGGCCTCGACGCGGCGCTCGACGGCCTCGCGGCCCTCGATGCCCGGATGGCGAAACTCGTCGAAGTCCGATTCTTCGGGGGTTTGTCGATGGAGGAGGCCGCCACGGCGCTGGGGCTGCCCCTGCGCTCGGCGGAACGCGATTGGAACTTCGCCAGGGCGTATCTCCGTGCCAAACTCTCCGACGAGGGGGTCGCGTGAACGCCGCGGAGTTCCGCCGGGTCCGGGAGGTCTTTCACCTCGCGGCGAGCGCGCCGCGAGAATCTCGCGGCAGTGTGCTCGATTCGCAGTGCGGCGAAGATCACTGCCTGCGGGCGAGGGTCGAGGCATTGCTGGCCCACACCGTGGAGGATGAGTTTCTTTCCCCGCCGTCGCTCCGATCTCAGGAGCATTCCGAACCGGAGTTCCGCCGCATCGGGTCGTACCTGGTCCACGGGGTCATTGCCACGGGCGGGATGGGCACGATCTACGAGGCATCGCAGGATCGACCGGCTCGAAAAGTCGCCGTGAAAGTGCTGCGTGCCGGGTCGCCGTCGCAAGCTCGCCGTTTCGAGTTCGAGAGCCAGGTTCTGGCCCGGCTTCGGCATCCCGCCATCGCCCAGGTGTACGAGGCCGGCATTCACCACGATCCTCGCGGATCGATCCCGTACTTCGCCATGGAACTGATCGAGGGCGCGGCCACCATCACCGCCTACGCCGAGGAGCATCGCCTCGACACGGCGGCGAGGCTGGACCTGTTCCGTCGGGTCTGCGAGGCGGTTCACCACGGGCATCAGCACGGGGTGATTCATCGTGACCTCAAGCCCGCGAACATACTGATCGACGGGAACGGACACCTCAAGCTCATCGACTTCGGCATCGCACGCCTCGCCGCGGGCGACGAGACGCAGCGGCCCGGGGCCGAGACGTTCGCGTTCAGCGGCACGCTCGCCTACATGGCGCCGGAGCAGTGCCGCGCCGGTCGGCCGGCGGACACCACGGCCGATGTCTATTCCCTCGGCGTCATCCTGTACCAACTCCTGTGCGGCGAACTGCCGTACGACGTCGGTTCGTGCCCCCTGCACGAAGCCTGCGAGATCATCGCGCTGCACCCGCCCAAACGCCCGAGCGCCGCTCCACGTCCGGTGCGGGGTGATCTGGAAGCCATCATCCTCAAGGCGCTGGAAAAAGATCCCCAGCGGAGGTACCAATCCGCGGCCGAACTGGCACGCGATATCGAGCGGTACTCGCTGCGACTCCCCGTCGATGCCCGACCGATCACGCTCCGCTATCAGGTGCGCATGTTCGCCGGGCGGCACCGTGCCGCGGTCGCCGCGGCGGGTTTGGTGGTGGTCACGCTCGCCGCGGGAGCGGGCGTAAGCACCTGGTTCGCGGTGAAGGCCGAGCGACAGGCGCGCCGGGCCGATGCGGCGAGGAACAGCGCCGAGCGAGCGGCGGAGTTCCTGCGGGCCACGCTCGCCTCCGCGAACCCCATGCTTCCCGCTCGGATCGTCGAGCACATCGACGCAGGGGCGTTCGATCCGTGGGGTGATTGGCGCGAAAGCCCGTGGCCGTTCGCCGGAAGGCCCGGGCAAACGGCGAGCGTCGTGGACCTGCTCATCGCCGCGGGCGCAAGGCTTGAGTCCTCGTTCGCCGATGACCCGCTGGCGCACGCGTCGCTGGCCGATGGCCTGGGATGGACGCTCTTTCGACTCGGACAGCAGGCGCGGGCCGAGCCCCTGCTCCGCCGGGCGGTCGAGTTGCACCGGCGTGAACTGGGCGATGATGAAAGCCGAACAATCCAATCGGTCCTGCACCTGGCGGAGTTTCTGCAGAACAAGGCCGGCCACCACGCCGAGGCCGAACCGCAGTACCAGCGGGCGCTGGCATCGTGCGGGCGGGCCTTCGGCCCCGGTGATGCGCGCACGCTCGCGATCGTGCGTGCGTATTCGTACTATCTCATGGCCCACGTGGACCGCACCGAAGAAGCGGCTGCGCTCATCGAGACTTCGTTGCGTGAGGCGGGCGAGTCGCGCAACGTTGACGCTGTGCCCGTGTTGGAAACCCGCGCTCATCTGGCCTTTATCCTCGCTTCGGGACGGCTGCGGCTCGATGAAGTCGGACCCATGGCCGAGCGGAGCGTTCGGGACATCACCGAGTTGACCGGTGCGAGGAGCGTCCACACCATGCGCGTGCTCGAGAACGTGACCAACGCGCTGATGGACTTCCCCGCTTACCACGAACGAGCCGAGCGTTGGGCCGCGGATGCGCTCGAAGTTCGGATCGCTCAGTTCGGCTCCGGCGGATACTCACACGCCATGGGCCTGGCGCGGCTTGCCTCGATCCGCGACAGGCTCGGGCGAAGCTCCGAAGCCGCCATCACACAGCGGGAAGCGTGGATGCTCTTCCGCGACATGTACGGCGATGCCCACTTCGAGACGATCAGGGCCATGATGTTGACGGGTCAGTATCTTCTCGCGGCGGATACGACGAGCGAGGAGGGCCTCCTGCTCATGGAGCGGGCCGCCGCGGAGATGATCGCGTTTCAGGGATACATCGACGGATACGGGAGAGGCGCCTTGGCGCGGGCGGCATCGGTCGCGTGGGACCGGGGCGAACGGGGCCGCGCCATCGCCGGGCTGCGCAGCGCCCTGGCCTTGCTCGATGCCCCGGGCGACACACGCACATCACCGGAATCGGTCGCGGCCCTGTCGCGGCGATTGGCGAACTATCTCGCCGCCGAACACCAGCCGGAAGAAGCCAGGAGCGTGCTCCATCGCGCCATCCAGTACATCGGGACGACCGACCGCGACTCGCCGTACCGCCATCAACTGGATGCCGCGATAGCGGCACTCCCCGGCGTGCGAGAGTGAGGATGCCGCGGAACGCGGCTACGCTCGCGCATGAGTCTGACCTTCCGCGAGTTTCAGCAGTTGATCCGCGACCGCTACTTCGCCACGGATTCGGCCCGGGGGACTCCCGGCACCTTCATGTGGCTCGTCGAGGAGTTCGGCGAGTTGGCGACCGCCCTGCAGGACAACGCGCCGGGCAAGAACCCGACCCCCGAGCAGCGGGCCAACCTCTCCGAAGAGTTCGCCGACGTCATCGCCTGGCTCACGACCCTCGCCAACATCAACGGGGTTGACCTGGAGAAGGCGCTCGAAAAGTACACGGATACGCAGCGCGTCAAGGGCGTCAAGTCGTAGCCGAGCGGCGCCGCGCAAACCGCCACACGCGGGAGCGGCCGCGGCGGCCATGGTGAGTACAGGCTGTTGTACCATGCCCGCGCTGTGCCTCACATCGCCGATCTCTCGCCCTGGCCCCTGGCGCTCGTGGGGGGGCGGGCAACCTTTCGCCGCGCGTGCTCTGGCTCGGCCTCGCCCTCTCGCCGCTGATGATCGGCGGAGCGTACCTGGGCAAGCGCCTGGTTGAACGCCTCAGCCGGCACGCGTTCGTGGTCATCGTGGAATGGTCGCTCATCATCGCGGCGGGGCTGATGCTCTGGAGGGCGCTGCGCGGCGGGGCGTGTATCCACGCGGCGACCGGAGCGGGCCGATGTTCCTCCTGCACACCGTTTGCGCGTGGATCGGCAACACGAAGGCGGTCGCGGCGGGGCACTCCCTGCACGTCACCGACGCCGATTGGACCCGCGCCACGGGTACGGCTGGGGGGTGCGGAGAAAGCGGCGCAAAAAGCGGCGCAGCACCCGACCGCTCCCGATCGCGGGCGTTCGCGGGATTCATCTGAAGCGCCTTGTTTTGCTGGGGTTCCGCAAGCGGACGCGAACGAGCGCGATCCGCTGCAAACCGAACTAATGGGCAGGGCCGGACTTGAACCGGCGACACCCGCATTTTCAGTGCGGTGCTCTACCAACTGAGCTACCTACCCGCTTTCACTATCCTGCGGATCGTTTCCGCGATCCGTGCCGTCATCCGGCGGGAGGAAGGGTAGGTAGCGCCCTTGTTCGGTTCAACCTTTTCCGTGCGGGGGCGACCTCCGTTCCGGGGAGGCCGTGCACGGGAATCCGCCCCGGCCCGTTGATTGCTGTGGTCACGCCGAACCGCCCCTTCAGCCACACGTGAACCTCAGCCCCACCAACGCCGCGCCGAACCTGCGCCTTGTCGGCGCTGCCGATGCCGCGCCAGATTCCCGAGCGCTGCGGCGCGAGGTGGCCCTCGAAAACCACGCCGCGGGGAACCTGAGCGTGGGGGATGTGGGTGATGTCTTCGCGGCCAGGGTGGTGAGCGCGCTCGACGGCGGCCGAGCGGCAATTCTGCGTCCTCAGATCCGGCGGCAGTTGGTGGCGGCGGGTGTGCGCATGGGCCTGCGCCCTTTCGAGGCCAACCTCGTCATCGCGCTGGTGCAGGATTCGGTGAGGCAGGGGACCGATGACCGGGGGCCGCGCGCTCACCTGGTTCGGGTTCAAAGCGTGGTACGACCGCGCGGGGCGCTCTCCTCAGCGCTGCTTTGGGTTGCCCTCACGCTGGTGCTGACGTGCCTGATCCTCGCGGCTCTCGTCACGCTCACCTCCCGAAAGTGAGCATCGCGGCCGGCGGGCACCTTCAATCTGACGACTCGGTATCGGCGCGCCGCATCCACTCAAACTCCAGCGGTTCAAGGTCGGCGACGAGTTTCTGTCGCTCGGCACCGAGGCGGTTGGCCCGTGCCGCATCGCGCCAGGCATCCAACAACTCGGCGTCGATCTCCCTGATGCGCGCCTGGCATCGCTCGATCTGGGCCTCGAGCTGCTCGGTCTTCATGCGGGCGTACTTGTCCGAACCGGGGGCGGGCTTCTGGGCCGGTTTCGCGGCCTTCTTCCGTTCCTCTGCCTCGCGGCGCTGTTTGTCAGCGGTTTCCTTGCGGAACTTCTCGGCCTCGGCGGCGGCCTGGGCCTGTTTCTTCCTTGCTTCGTCCTTCCTGTGCCACTCGGTGTAGGTGCCGGTGAAGATCTCGGCCCCGCCGCGCCCGTCGAGGATCAGGAGGTGTTCGCAGGTGTGATCGATGAGGGCGCGGTCGTGAGAGATGAGAATCATCGTGCCCTCGTACCCGGCATCGGGGCTGAGGGCTTCCTCGAGTCTCTCGGCGCTGGGGATGTCGAGGTGGTTGGTCGGCTCGTCGAGGACGATCAGGTTCTTGGCGCTCGCGAGCAGCCCCGCGAGGACCGCGCGGCTGCGCTCGCCCCCGGAGAGTTGCCAGAGTTGCTTCTCCTGCTCATCGCCGCTGAACAGGAACGCGCCGGCCAGGTCGCGGGCCTGCTGCTCGCTCATGGCCTGCTGCGGGGCTTCCTTCAGGATGACCCCCTGCAGGTAGCGGCAGACGGATTGATCGGTATCAAGACCCTCGTGTGTCTGCTTGTAGTAGCCGACCTTGACGTTGGAACCAAGCCGCACCACCCCTGCATCGGGTGAGAGTTCACCCAGGAGACAACGGACCAGCGTGGTTTTTCCCGCGCCGTTGGGGCCGATGATCCCCCACCGCTCGCCGCGCTTGATGCTCAGGTCCAGGTTGGTGAAGAGCCTTTTGGGCGTGCCGTCATCGGCGGTATAGGTCTTCGTGACCTCTCTGGCCGAGACCACGATATCGCCGGTGCGCTCGGCCTTGGGCAGTTGGAGTTTGAAGACCGCCATCTCCATCGGCTTCTCGAGCAGGTTGTCGGCCTTCTCCCGCTCCAGACGTGTCTCTCGGCCGCGGGCCTGACGGGCGCGCTGCCCGGCCTTGAAGCGGCGGATGTACTCCTCCTCTTTCTTGATTTTGTCCTGCTGCGCCTCGTAGGCGCGGAGCATGACGGTGCGGCGCTCGACGCGGAGTTCACGGAACGCGGCGTAGTTGCCGGGGTAATCAATGAGACGGCCCTGCTCCACTTCCACGATTTTTTTCACCACGTTGTCGAGCAGGTAGCGGTCGTGGCTGACCATGAGCACCGCCCCGCGGTACTCATCGCTGAGGAAGTGTTCGAGCCAGATCCGCCCCTCGATGTCGAGGTGGTTCGTCGGCTCGTCGAGCAGGAGCACATCGGGGTTTTCGAGCAGCAGCGTGGCGAGGGCCAGCCGCCCCTTCTGCCCGCCGCTCAACTTCCCCACCGGCAGGCCGAACTGCGCATCGGTGAAACCCAGGCCGTGCAGGACTTCCTCGATCTTGTGCTCCACGGCGTAGCCGCCCGCGGCCTCGATCTCCTCCTCGAGCTTCGCCTGACGCTTCATCAACCGGTCGAGCTCCTCGCCGGCGGCGGTCTCCATCGCGTGATAGCCGTCGTGCAGTTCCTTGTGCAGCGCGTGGAGCGTGGCGAAGGCGCGCTCCGCCGAGTCCCGCAACGATTCGTTCGGGTCGAGATCGGGATCCTGCTTGAGGTAGCCCACCCGACTGCCTCGCTGCACGACCACATCGCCGGCATCAGGCCTGATGATGCCGCTCATGATCTTGAGAAGCGTGGATTTGCCGCACCCGTTGCGTCCCACCATGCCGATGCGGTCGCCCGCCTCGATCGTCATCGACACTCCGTCGAGGATGATGTCGGTCCCAAAGCGATGGGCGATATTGGTCACGGTCAGGAGTGGCATGGGGGGGCCAAGTGTAGAAGGCTTCGCGCGAACATCGGACACGCCGCGGCACCGGCGCAACATCGTCAAGCCCGGGGGGGCACCGTGGCACTCATGGATTCGGGACAGCACGCCCCATGCCCAGTTCAACCCCCGTACCATCGCCCATGAACCCCTCGCTCGTGATTCTCTGCCCCGGACAGGGCGCGCAGGCCGTCGGCATGGGTCAGGCCTGGGCCGCGGCATCGACCGAAGCCAGGACCGTATTTGATGCCGCGGATCGACACCTGGGCGACCGGCTTGGCCTGCGCCTCTCCACGCTCTGCTTCGAGGGTCCGGCGGATCGGCTCAATCAGACCGACGCATCGCAACCGGCCATCTATACCGCTTCGGTCGCGAGTTACCGCGCCTTGCTCGCCAAGCGAAACCTCGGAGCCAACGACGGTTTTCTGGCCGCCACGCTGGGCCTCTCTCTGGGCGAGTACACCGCGTTGCACCTCGCCGGAGCGATCACCTTTGAGGACGGGCTCGAACTCGTCACCCTGCGCGGGCGGGCCATGCAGGACGCCGCCGATAGCCCCCAGGCCCGTGAGGGCGGGGGCGGCGCGATGCTCGCCCTGATCGGTGCCAGCGAGGAGCAGGCCTTGTCCATCTGCGATCAGGCCCGCGCGGGTCAAGTTCTGGTCTGCGCGAACTTCAACGCACAGGGGCAGATCGTTCTCTCCGGCCACAGGCAAGCCTGCGAACGAGCCGCCGCCGTCGCCGGCGGGATGGGGCTGCGGGCCACGATGCTCCCCGTGGCGGGGGCGTTTCACTCGCCGCTGATGGCCCAGGCCGCCGAGCGCCTCGCCGCGGCTCTCGAAAAAACTCCGATCCAGCCCCCGCGCTGCACGGTGATCTCCAACGTCACCGCCCAACCGCACGAACCCGATCCGACCTCCATCCGCCGACGGCTGGTCGAGCAGTTGACAAGCCCGGTTCGCTGGTCACAATCCTGCCTCAATCTGGGAACCTTCCTCCCCTCGGGCGTCCAACCCGAATACATCGAACTCGCCCCCGGCAAGACCCTCGCCGGGCTGT
>DDSA01000221.1 GCA_002343715.1 Phycisphaerales bacterium UBA2402
CCCGCGCCTCTTCCGATCTCTCGCCGCGGCGATGTGCCACCCATCCGCGATGCGGATCACCAGCGAGAGCGTCGCGGGTGATTCCGGAGAAACAACGATCCGCTCGTCCGCGGCGAGCACCTGCACCGGATCGGGTTCGTGCATCGCGGGCGGTGCGGATTCGGAGCCGCCGTCGGACCGGGGAAGGGAACGACCGTGCAGGAGCAGGCGCAGCAAGGCCCGCACGGAGCCGACCGCGCCTGTTGGGTTGTCGGCGATGCGCCCGCTCGCGGCCGAGAGGCTACGCACCGCCTCCTCGGCGTAGTCTGGATCGGCGGTGATCTCGGCGAGGTCGAGCAGGTTCCGGAGCATCACGGACAGACCGCAGGGCATCGCGCCGTCGTGGGTCGAGCGGGTGCGGACAAAGAGATCGCTCGCGCCACGCGGAGCGTCGAAGAGTCGGCCGTCCTCCTCGAGGTACTCGCGCCGCACCACACCGAGCAAACGCACCGCGGCGGGCAGCGCCGAGGCATCATCCCGGCCCAGGTCCGAGGCGGCGCGGTGGATGTCGATCAGGCCGCGCATCACGCACGCGAAATCCTCGAGCACGGCGTGGGGTGTGGTGCGGTCGCCGCGGCGCGTGCGGCAGAGCCGCCCGTCAACGATCATCTCGCGTTCGATCCACGCCGCGGCGCGTACCGCGGCGTCGAGGTAGCGGGGTTCATCGAGGTCCGCCGCGGCACGGGCAAAGGCGGAGATGGCAAGCCCGTTCCACGAGGCGATGATCTTGTCATCGCGCGCGGGCTGGGGTCGGCGGTCGCGTGCGGCGAGGAGCGCGGCGTTGATGCGGTCGAGTCGGTCGAGCAGGGTGGGCGGCAGGAGGTTGAACCCCGCGGCGGTGCGCTCGGGAAGATCGGTCAATCGCGGGATGTTGAGGGGCGGGGCTTCGGGGTGGTGCGGGTCGCGAAAATTGGGTCCATCGGCCAAGCCGTAGACCGCGATGGCGAGGTCGGCATCATCGGCGTTCTCCGGGCCGAGGGCTGCGCGGATCTGGTCGGGCGTCCAGAGGTAGTTAAGGCCCTCCCGATGGTCCACCTCCGCATCCTGGGCGGAATAGAACCCCCCATCGGGAGCGGTCATCTCGCGGAGGATGTACCCGAGCGTGCGGTGCGCCGCGCGGGCGAAGGCCGGCTCGCCGTAATGCCGGGCCGCCCGGGCGAAGACCGCCGCGAGTTGCGCGTTGTCGTAGAGCATCTTCTCAAAGTGCGGCACGGTCCAGGACTCATCGACGCTGTAGCGGTGAAAGCCCCCGCCCACCTGGTCGAACAGCCCGCCCGACATCATCGCCCCGAGGGTCCGCTTGACGGCGTGATCGACGGCATCGGCCGTGGCCTCATCGGCCACCGCGCGGACATCGAGCAGAAACTCGATGTACTCGGGCTGCGGGAACTTCGGCGCCTTGCCGAAGCCGCCGTGCACCTGATCGAACGCGCGCAGGAGCATCGAAACCGCATCGCTCACCGTGGAGGAGGAGAGGTCGCCGGTCGCGGCGGGAGCGTCGAATGTCTCGGCCACGGCGCGGGCGACTTCGGCGGCCTGCTCGATGACATCGTTCCGCCTGGTGGTCCAGGCCTCGTGCATCGCGTCGAGCACCTGCACAAAGCCGGGGCGGCCGAGCCGTGGGTGCGCTTCGGGCGGGAAGTAGGTGCCGCAGTAGAAGGGCCGCCGCCGCTCGGGCTCGAGAAAGACGCTCATGGGCCAGCCGCCGTGCCCGGTCATCGAGACCGTCGCGGCCATGTAGGCTTCATCGACATCGGGCCGCTCCTCGCGGTCGAGCTTGATGCACACGAAGCGCGGATTGAGAGCCCCGGCGATGCGGGGGTTCTCGAAACTCTCGCGCTCCATGACGTGGCACCAGTAGCAGGTGGAGTAGCCGATCGAGAGAAAGACCGGGACATCGCGCCGGCGGGCCTCCTCGAAGGCCTCATCACACCAGGGCCACCAATCGACAGGATTCCCGGCGTGCTGCAGGAGATAGGGGCTGGATTCGCCGGCCAGGCGGTTGGGCATGGGCAACCGTAGAGGGGGGTGGGGGGATGCGCCGCACGTCGGGCGTGCGGTGATCCCACCGGGGCTTGCTTCGGGCGGCATTTCTACGATGCGCCGGCATGGAGACTTCGACTGTTCGGCTGCGCGCGGTGTCCGGTACGCCACTCGATGAACTCGTGGTTCGCGAGATGGTGGAGGCGGCCGCGCGTGCGCTGGCGGAGAGGGAAGGGGTCGAAGTCTCGGGCCTGATGCTGACCAAGGACTCCATCACGCTCACGCTGGGGCTGGACAAACTGGCGGCCATGGGCTTCCTGGCGGAGTTGCGCCGACATACCAACGCCTGGTACGAAGGCAAGTACCGGGATGGCCCCCTGTGGGGAACGCCGCCGCCGGGCCACGAGGAGTGGGCATGAGCGGCCGTCCCCTGCGGCTGCTGGTGGTGATGCCCGGCTGGGTCGGCGATGCGGTGATGGCCACGCCCGCGCTGCGCCTGCTGCGGCGGAACCTGCCGGGGGCTTTCATCGGGGCGCTCTGCCGTCCGGGGATCGATGAACTGCTCGCGGGCATGGACATGCCCGATGAGTTTCACGTCGACCGCGCGGCGGGTGTCATGGGCCCCAAGCACGCCGCGGCGAAGGTGCGACCGAGGCGGTACGACACGGCGCTCTTGTTCACGAACTCGTTTTCGACGGCGCTGATCGCGCGTATCGCCGGGATACCGCGCCGTGTGGGGTACGACCGGGATTGCCGGGGCCTCTTGCTCACCGATCGGCTGGCGGCGCCGCGCCGGGCGGATGGTTCGTGGGCGATCGTGCCCGCGTGCCTGTACTACTGGCGGGCGGCGTGCGCGATCATCGGCGAGGCCGAACACGGGTTGCCGCAGGGCGTTCACATGGAACTCGGGTTGACTCCCGCTCAGGATGAAAACGCATCGATCATCCTGGAGCGAGCGGAGGTGCGGGGCCGTTACGCGGTCCTGAACCCCGGGGGGAACAACGAGGCCAAGCGCTGGCCCGCGGATCGGTTCGCAGCGCTGGGCGAGTATCTGTTGAATCGGCACGGCCTGCGCGTGCTGGTGAACGGCTCGCCGGCGGAGACGGACCTGACGGATCGGATCGCCTCGGCGTGCGGGGGTGTCTCGCTGCCGGGGCTGGGCATGACGCTGGGATCGCTCAAGGGGATTGTGCGCGGGGCCGCGCTCATGGTGACCAACGACACGGGGCCGCGGCACATCGCGGCGGCCTTCGGGGTGCCGCTGGTGTCGCTCTTCGGGCCGACGGATCATCGTTGGACCACCATCCCCCACCGCCCGCACGGCCCGGAGGTGATCGTGACGGCGGACCCGACCCTGCCTGATCACGAATCGGCGAACGACCACCCGGAGCGCTGCCGGATGGATCGGATCACGCTCGAGCGCGTGGAGGATGCGGTGGAGCGTGTGGTGAACGTTACCCCGGGTTGACGACCACGACCGAATCAGGATGCGGTGCACACCCTGCCGCGGACAAAGGTGGCGCGCGCGACTCGGCGCTGCTCCTGGTCGAGCTCGCGGCCCACGACGCGCTGCAGGTGGGCCGGTTGAACAAGCAGGATCAGTTGATTGACGGTGCGCACGTCGATGGCCGCGCCGCCCGTAGCCTTGAGGATGCCCGTCAGGATGCCCAGGCGCGCGAGGCTGAGTGCGCCCATGGCTTCGTCGGTGGTCAGGAGGCGCGCATGGGTGAGCAGACCCCAGGCCCGCATGACCTGATCTTCAACGCCTACGCGGCGGCGGGTGATGAGTTCCCGGCGGGAGAGGCGCTCATACTCGACGATGCGGGGCACGATCTCGTGCTCCATGTCGTGCAGGATGGAGGCCTCGCTCTTTCCGAGGGTGGTCTGGTTGCTCAACTGATAGAGGTCGCCCACGGCGTCGGACCCTTCGCCATAAAACCCGCGAACGGCCAGGCCCATGTCGGCGGCCGCGCGCTTGACCTTGTCGATGTCCCCGGTGAGTCGCAGGCCGGGCAGGTGGAGCATCACGCTCATGCGCAGGCCCGTGCCGACATTGGTCGGGCAGGCGGTGAGATAACCGAAACGTGGTGAGAAGGCATACTCCAACCCCGCCTCGATGCGGTCGTCCACGGCGTCGATCTCTTTCCACGCGGCGGCGAGGGAGAGGCCGCTGCGCACCGTCTGGATCCGGAGGTGATCCTCTTCGTTGACCATGATCGAGAGTCGTTCATCGGGCAGGCCGATCGCGACAGCCCGGGGATCCTCGGCCGCGCCCGGGCCGCCGGCACGACCCTTGGCCAACTGCTTGGAGATCAGGTGCCGCTCGACCAGGAGGGTGCGATCGGCGGGGTTGGCCGCGTGGAGGTCATACCAGGCGATATGCGGGGCCAGGGAACAGTGGAGTATGGTGTCGCGGCAGACTTCGAGCGTTCGCTGGCGGTCCTTGCGGGTCGCCTTGACAATGAAGAGGTGGCCGGCGAGATTGCGGGCGAGACGGACGCGGGAGGACAGAACGACGTCCGCGGCTTCACCCTCGTTGCGGAGCCACTCGGGCAGCGGGTTGAAGGCCGCCGGCCCTTCGCCGTTCGATCCATCCGGCTTGGGCTTGGTCACGCTTCGCTCCCGCCCAGTTTGCGGATCTGGTCGCGGACCTTCGCGGCGACTTCGTATTGCTCGCTCTTCACGGCCTGCTCGAGTTGGAGTTGCAGGGCGCGGAGACGTGCGGCTCGCTCCTCGAGCGACAGGCCCGAAGAAGTGGCCACGGGAGATGCGGGCTTGCCGGCGCTCTGTCGCCTGGGCACCTTGCCGCAGTGGGCCACGCCGCCCTGATGGGCTCGCTCGACGAGCGGGCCGAGTTGACCCTCGAACGCGCGATAGCAATCAGCGCACCCGAGAAGCCCCGACTGTTTGAACTCATTGAACGTGAGTCTGCAGGAGGGACAGACGGAAAGCCGGGCCGCGCCGCCCTTGGTCCCCCCCGTCACGATGGAGATGTTGACCGACGCGGGTCCGGAGGCGATCTGCTCGATCATTTTCTGAAACGCACCGCCGCCGGTATCGATCCCCTGGGCCGCGGCGCAGGCCTCGCATAAGTGCTTTTCGATGGTCACACCGTTGCGGCGGGAGGTCTCGCGTACCGTGGCCTCGTTCTCGCACAGGTCGCACTTCATCGTCTTGTGAGGATATGCAGGCTCGGACAACCAAGGCCCGTTTCGTCGCCGCTCCCGACTGTCGCGGCCCGATCGACTACGCTCATCGGGCGTGTGCGTTGTGCCCACACATTGGGATGTTGTCGCGTCCGCCCCGTGGAACGAGGCGATGGCGGCGGTGGCGTGCGGAACGGATGGCAGCGCGCCTGTCGCAGGTCCTGCATCACGAGTTGTCATCACGGATTCGCGAGGCGCGATCGACACCATCCGGGGGCTTGCACGCGATGATGCCGGGGGTGGCGGCGGCTGGGTTGTCGTCATCTCGTATGACCTTGGAAGGGCGTTGGAACCCAGGGCGGGGGGCGGTCGTGCGGCGGCGGATCGAGCCTGGCCCGCGTGCGTCTGCCTTCGACTTGATCGCGGATGGCGTTCGGAATCCGGCGTGCTGAAGGCCCTGGGAGTGGAGGCGGCCCATTCATCCAAGACGGCGGGATCATGGCGGGTCGGCGCGCTGCGGCGGGAGATCGAGGAATCAGTGTACCAGCGGGCGGTGGAGCGCGTGCTGGAGTACATCCGCGCCGGCGATGTCTATCAGGTCAATCTGGCGCACCGGCTGAGCGCGGACTTCGAGGGCAGCGCGCGGGCCTTCTTCGCCGACTTCGCAAGAATCGCCGAGCCGCGGCACGGGGCGTACGTGGAGTTTGATCATAATGGGCGACGCTTCGCGGCTGCTTCGTGCAGCCCGGAGTTGTTTCTGTCGTTCGATGCGGCGACCCGCCGGCTCTCGACGCGCCCGATGAAGGGCACGCGCAGCGCGGGCGGGGATGCGCGGGAACTGCTCGAGAACGGCAAGGAACGGGCCGAACTGAACATGATCGTGGACCTGATGCGCAACGACCTGGGCCGTGTCTGCGAACTCGGGTCGGTGCGGGTGGATGCGCCCCGGACCATCGAGCGCCACGGCGGGGCGCGCGGGGTCGCTAGCTTTGTTAAAGCCGGCCCACTGGGCTTTTCGGGGCCCCTC
>DDSA01000100.1:0-182 GCA_002343715.1 Phycisphaerales bacterium UBA2402
GACATGTTCTCTTCCGATCTGTTCGTGAAAATGCGCACTGGCCGCCGGCGATGTCGGCGGGAGCGCCACGAAGGACATCGTCACGGTCAACCGGGACGGCAACACACTGAGCATTTTCACGAACCTCACGCCCGCACCCGTTCCCTGCCCCGCGGACTTCGACCACTCCGGTGGCGTCGATG
>DDSA01000100.1:514-3066 GCA_002343715.1 Phycisphaerales bacterium UBA2402
GAGGCCTTCTTCCTCGCATGGGAATCGGCGGACCCGCGCTCCGACGTCAACGGCGATGGCGGCGTGGACGGTGGCGATGTTGAACGGTTCTTCCGCGTGTGGGAAGCCGGTGGTTGCTGACCCCTGCCGCGGGTTTTCTGCTCGGTCGAATCGTGTCAAAAGCCCGGCCTGGAACGCGCTGAGAAGGGCGGCGCCGGGCCGGGCTTTGCGGTGCGCGCTCCGGCAGGGCGGCTCCTATTTCGCCTGAGCCTCGACCAGCCGCAAGCGCAGAATTTCCTCGACCTGCACGCGCTCGGGCTGCGTGTTGATGATGCGGCAGGCGGCCTGCACCAGCGCCTCGCGGTTGGAGAGATCGGTCGGCCCCTGCTCGGGCTTGCGGTCCCACAGGAAGGCCTCGGCCCCGTCGAAATCGCTCAACGCGCGGATGCACATGGTGTACTTCAGGTGGCTGTCGGTATCGGCGCTCAGGCACACCCCCGCGAACTCCGCCGGCAGGAGCGGCACACCCGACTGCCCCGGCACGGGCACCACCTCCGCGGCGGCGAACGGCTCGCCCCCGTTCAGTATGCGGGCGCCGATGGCGATGGGCCGCCCGTCGATCAGCACGCGGGTGCCGATGAGTTCCGTGACGGGGATCGGCGCCGGGGGCGCGAGAGGCTTGAGCGTGTCGGTGCCGACCGTGAGGGCGACCCGCTCGGCGGCGGACAATCGTCCGATGACCGCCGCGGCTTTGCCCCCGTTGATGATGCTCACCGTCTCGACTTTGATGGTCGCCTCTCTCTCGATGACGACGCGACCCGAGGAAGCATCACAGACCACGAAACGATCCGGCGTGAAACCGTCGGGTGCGGGGATGATGCAGAAGAGCGCCTCGCCGTCGGGCATCCACATGACCGTCGGGAGGATGTGCTCGGATCGACGGGCGATATCCGGCTCGAGCCGGGCTTTGAACATCCCATCGCTGGTCCAGATTTCCACGCCGCGACCCAGCGCCATCGTCGCGACGAGTGCCCCTGTCGGCGCGATGAGGACCCGCACGCCGCTCTCGGGGAACCTGGCCATGCCGGTCTCGTCGTGGAGAATGACAAACCGCGACTTGGGCCAATCAGGCCAGAGGCGAACTTCTTCGCCGAGCACGGCGAAGCAGAACTTCATGTCTACCGAAGCGCCGAGCATTTCGGCATCGGCAACGCCGGGATCGAAGATGTCGATGCCGCGAACGGGGGCCGCGCGTCCGGGATCACCCTTGCCGTAGTCCGCGCGGGCGAGGTCGGTTGGGCTGATCCGGATGCGGCGGATCCTGGCTGTGTCGAGACGGCGTTCCTTCCCGGGATCGATGCTCGGCGCGGCCTGGGCCGCCATGTTGGGCATCTGCTGCACCATGGGCGCGTTGGCGGCGGGGGCATCGCCGGACCACGAAGAACGCCCCACGATCAGCGGGGCCTCGACCGCCAGCACCACGCCGTCATCGGGCGTGAAGTGTGCCCGAACCCATCGCAGCTGGGCCGAACTGGGGCGTACAGGTTCGCCCATGCGGCGGCCCGTCTTGCACTCGTAGATGTACAGCCCGCGCGGGCAGACCACCATGCCGTAGGTGCCACCCACGGAGACGTGGACCGAGAGTGGCTCCTCGCCGCCCAGGTCGCGCAGCGGGGTAGGACCGACGATGGACTCGTACGCCAGGCGCAGGACTTTCTCCGACTCCGGCGGTGCATCGTCGCCCAGGATGGGATCGGCGACGCTCAGCAGCGCCGAGGCGAGCGCTTCGTAAGGGTTGCCGCCCTCGTTGAGCACCTGCACCGCCTTCGCGGCGCGGTCGTTGCTCAGACGCTGCACCATGTTGCGGATGCGCCCGCCCGCGAGGGCCGCCTCCTGGTTGGCCTTCGCGGTCTCCACGGCTTTCGCCTCGGCGATCCGGGCCTGGCGCACCGCCTCGGCCTTGGACTCGTAGCGTGAGTACCCCAGCCACGCGATCAGGCCCACGCACAGCAGCACAAAGAACCCGAACGACACGCCGAACTTCGCCCATGTCGCCGAGGCCACGATGTAATCCCGCGTGATGTCGGCGACCCCCAACTCGCGGGCATCGTCCTCGCCCAGCCAGCGGTTGGCCCGCGCGACGTGCTTGATCGGGATCAGGTCGCGGAAGTTCCGCCCTTTCCTGTCCCACTCCAGCGCCTTGGTCGCCCAGTACGCCGCGTCGGGGTGTTTGGCCTGCAGCGCCTCGATGTGCTGACGCGAGGCCGTCTCCCAGGCCACCATCAGGCGCGTGGCGCCCAGCCCCCGGGCCGCGGGTGTGGCCACCCACGATGAGAGTTGTTCGAGTTCCCTGCCCCGGGCCAGATGGTCGCGGGTCCGGCCCGCGGCGTGCCAGGACTGGGCCTTCTGCTCCCAGACCTGCACCATCGGCACGGTGCGCTCGATCTCCTCGCGCGCCTCGCGGCTGACGGCGATGAGTTCCTTCGCGACCGCCGAGAGACCGATGCTGGCGGCATCCTCATCCCGCTCGATCCGCTCGGCCTCCAGCAGTTGCTCGTAAGTCAGGTGCTCGG
>DDSA01000100.1:3333-3561 GCA_002343715.1 Phycisphaerales bacterium UBA2402
CTTCGCTCGTCCCTCCAGCCGTACCAGTTCGGGCAGTCGCTGCTCGAGGTCGTTGAGGGCCGCGCGACTGGCGGCTTCCAGCGCCTTGAGCGCGGGCGTGTACCCCACGCGCTCGGCCTCGGGCGAGGCCGTCCACTCCTCGATCATGCCCAACTGGTCGCGCGACAGGAGCAGGAGTCGCGGGCGGCCTTCGCGCTCCCACGCCGCCGCGGCCTCCTCCGCGTGCGC
>DDSA01000129.1:0-2486 GCA_002343715.1 Phycisphaerales bacterium UBA2402
TCGTTGATGCCGTCGCCGACCATGCCCACGACGTGACCCTCGGCCTGGAGGGCCTTGACCTTGTCCGCCTTGTCCTTGGGCAGGACGTCGGCGAAGACCACATCGACGCCGACCTGCGAGGCGACCGCTTCGGCCGTTCGTTGGTTGTCGCCGGTCATCATGACCACGCGGAGCCCGAGCGCGTGCATCGTGGCGATGGCCTCCTTCGACTCCGGCCGCACCGTGTCGGCGACGGCCACGACCCCGGCTTCGCGGCCGTCTACGGCGACGAACATGGGCGTGCGCCCCATCCCCGCCAGAGCAGCGGCCTTCTCCGCCAGTGCGGACGGGATACTGCGCTGAGCCAGCAACGCCGCCTTGCCGACCAGCACCGCGTGCCCGTCAACCGTGGCCTCGACGCCGTGCCCGACCACGGCCTGGAAGCCGATGGGCTCGGCGAGCGACAGACCGCGTGCCGTGGCCTCACGCACGATCGCCGCTGCAAGCGGGTGCTCGCTGTGCTGCTCCGCTGATGCGGCCAATCGCAGCAACTCGCGTTCATCGAGCGTCCCCCCGGGTGCCGGGATGATGTCGGTCACGGCGGGCTTGCCGTGAGTGATGGTGCCCGTCTTGTCGAGCACGATGGCGGTGAGCTTGTGGGCGGTCTCCAGAGCCTCGCCACCCTTGATGAGAATGCCCTTCTCCGCGCCACGGCCCGTGCCGACCATGATCGCCGTCGGCGTTGCCAGCCCCAGGGCGCACGGGCACGCGATGATGAGCACGGAGACGGCCGTGACCAGCGCCATGCTTAGGCGCGACTCTGCCGGTGAGGCAAACCACCAGACCACAAACGTCACGAGTGCGATGGCGATCACGATGGGAACAAACACGCCGCTGATCTTGTCGGCCAGGCGGGCGATCGGGGCCTTGCTGCCCTGGGCCTCCTGCACCAGCCGCACGATCTGCTGTAGTGCCGAGTCGGCCCCGACCTTGGTCGCGACCAGCCGAAGAGCGCCGGTGGTGTTCATCGTCGCGCCGAAGACATTGTCTCCCGCCGCCTTCTCGACCGGCACACTCTCGCCGGTGAGCATGGACTCATCCACTGCGGACTGGCCGCTCTCAACGTTCCCATCAACGGGGATTTTCTCGCCGGGGCGCACCAGCACGCGGTCGCCCACGACCACGGATTCGATCAGCACATCCTGCTCGGTGCCGTCTCGCATGACGCGAGCCGTTCTGGCCTGCATCCCGATGAGCCGCTTGATGGCCGCGCTCGTCCGGCCCGTCGCCCGGGCCTCGAAGTACTTGCCCAGCAGGATCAGGACGATGATGACCGCCGCGGCCTCGTAGTAGACCGGGACCATCGTCATGCCGCCCATCGCCACTTCGCCGTGCGCCGCGGTCCCTCCTACTCCCGCGAAGAACCCCGGCCAGATCGTCGCCGCAAGCGAGTAGAGGTACGCCGCGCCGGTGCCCAAAGCCACAAGCGTGTCCATGTTGGCGCTGAAGTGAAGCAGGCCCTTCCATGCAGAGCGGAAGAACTGCCACCCGCACCAGAACAAGACCGGCGTCGTGAGCGCGAGCTGGAGCCAGTTGATCCACGGGACGTTGAACGCCTCGATCTTTCCGTGCGACATGGCGATGACCAGCACCGGGAGCGACAGCACCGCGCCCACAACCATCTTGATCAGAAGTCGCCTCGTCTCCGCTTCGCCCACATTCATGTGGGCCGAGTGATCCTCGCCTTCCGCACCACCGCTCATCGCGTGCCCCGCGTGCTCCCCCGTTGTCTGTGCCGCGAGCATCGCTGCGTGATCGTGGCCCGCGTGACCGTGGGCGGGATTCACCGTACCGAGTCTGACCGGGGGCACAACCGCCTTGTACCCGATGTCGTCCACGGCCTTGGCGAGTGCCTCAGGCCCGGTCGCCGCCGGGTCGTACTTCACGGTGGCCACCCTGGTGGCAAAGTTGACGCTCGCCGACTCGACCCCGGGCTGCTTGCCCAGCCGCTTCTCGATCCGGTTCGCGCACGAGGCGCATGTCATCCCCTCGATGGGCAGGTCGGCCCGCTCTATGGGCTTCGGGGCCGTGGTCTCCGTCGGTGCTGCCTCGCCGGCGTGGTGGTGTTCGTGGAGGTTCGTCATTCGTCGTCCTTCATCTTCCGGGCCGATCTCAGGGCGCGGCCGCGGGCGTCGTCCGCCCCGCGGGCGAGCTCGACACCGACTTCTCCGGGCTCTCGCGCTGGAGCACCGCCCCGGCAATGAGCGCCACGACCACCACCGCGCCGACGATCAAGGGCATGTACTTCCGCCAACCCGTCGCCGGCGGTTGGTCATGATGGCATCCACAGTTGCAACTCATGTTGACCTCGCCTTCGCATCGACCTACCGCGCCACCCTGCCGACCAGTTCCAGCAGTTCCTCGATCATGTCATCGCGCTTAGGCCCATCCTCGCTCATCGCGGCCGCGGCGCAGTGCGTGAGGTGGTTGCGCAGCAGGTTCTTGGC
>DDSA01000129.1:2718-3112 GCA_002343715.1 Phycisphaerales bacterium UBA2402
CTGCTGGATGATGTCGGTGCAGTAGCGGTCTTCCTCGATCATCTGAGCGATGCCGCGCACCTGCCCCTCGATCCGCTTGAGGTGCTTCAGGTTCGCGGCCTTGATGGCCGCATCCACTCCGACCGCGTGCGCCCCGGGGCCGACCCCATCGCGGGTCTGACCTGCAACAGAACCCGCCCCGGGATTGCACCCGCACGCCGCGCCGTTCAGCGCCGGGCGAGCGGCGCGCCGGGCGCTGTGTGTGCTCGTCTTGCTCCTGGCCATCGACTTCGCTCCTTGGTTGATCGCTCGCACCCGCACTCACCCGCAGCAGCCGCCGGAAGCCTTGGCATCGGGCGCCTGGTTGGCCGCCGTGCTGCGGGCACCGCCGCCGCAGCACCCGCCCGACTTCGCG
>DDSA01000241.1:0-637 GCA_002343715.1 Phycisphaerales bacterium UBA2402
GGCCGACGACGCCGCGGCGGCGCGGGCGAGGGTCGCGATCGCGTCGGGCATCGTGCCCGCCTTCCGTTCGCTGGCGGCGTTTCTGAAGGATGAGTACATCCCCGCGTGCCGCGAGACGATCGGGTTGTCGCGCGGGATCGACGGGGCCGCGGCCTACGCCCAGCGGCTGCGCTTCTACACGACCACCAACCTGACGGCGGACGAGATCCACGAGATCGGCCTGCGCGAGGTGGCGCGCCTTCGGTCGGAGATGATCGGCCTGATCGCGGAGACGGACTTCCCTGAGAAAGGCTCGCTCTCGGGGGATGCCCTCTTCGCCGCCTTCCTCGCGTACCTGCGGAGCGAGCAGCGGTTCTATTTCACGAACGAAGAGGAGATGCTGACGGGCTACCGCGACATCTGCAAG
The DNA here is from genome assembly GCA_002343715.1 of Phycisphaerales bacterium UBA2402. Taxonomy (GTDB): domain Bacteria; phylum Planctomycetota; class Phycisphaerae; order Phycisphaerales; family UBA1924; genus UBA2402. The sequence continues at coordinate 407 of DDSA01000241.1, forward strand.
CGCCTCGACCCCGAGTTGCCCAGGCTCTTCAGGACGCTGCCGCGGAACACGTACGGCGTGCGGGCGATCCCGCGGTTCGCCTCTTCCACCAGCCCCGCGGCGTATTACTACCCCGGGTCGGCGCGGTCGGGCGTGCCGGGGTACTTCATGGTGAACGCCGGGCGTCTGGACCAGCGGCCCCGGTACGGCATGGTGTCGCTGACGATCCACGAGGCGGTGCCGGGGCACCAC
>DDSA01000241.1:954-1468 GCA_002343715.1 Phycisphaerales bacterium UBA2402
GCCGAGAAACTCGGGCTGGAGATGAACCCCGGCCCGGGCCTGCGTCGGCTGGACGCGGAGCATGCGAACCCACAGCGCGGCTTCTACGCCGACCCGTACGACAACTTCGGGCGGCTGTCGGACGAGATCTGGCGGGCCTGCCGCCTCGTCGTGGACACCGGGCTGCACGCGAAAGACTGGACGCGCGAACGGGCCATCGCCTATATGCTCGAGAACACCGCGGGCACCGAGGCCGACAGCGTGAGCGAGGTGGACCGGTACATCTCCTGGCCGGGGCAGGCGTGCGCGTACAAGATCGGCGAACTCACCATCTCGCGCCTGCGCGCGCGGGCCGAGGAGCGGCTGGGGCCGAAGTTCGACCTCCGCGCCTTTCACGACGCCGTGCTGCTGGGCGGGGCGCTGCCCATGCCGGCCCTCGAAGCACGCGTGAACCGATGGGCGGAGCAGGAAGCCAGGCGTCCGTAGCGAACCCCGCGAGCGGCCCCTGCGTGTTGTACCCTCACGGGCCGATGCC
>DDSA01000241.1:1683-1926 GCA_002343715.1 Phycisphaerales bacterium UBA2402
TTGTACCCTCACGGGCCGATGCCCACGCTGCCCGTTCTCAGTTCCACGCCCGCCGATGCGCTCCGGGGGCCGCAGAAACCGTCCGAGAACCGTCTTGATCGCTGCGACAAATAATATATTCGTTCCTGTTTTGTCATTGCGTTCCCCTTGCGAGATTGATATGCTGGTGGCAGGAGCAGGCAAGACTTATCCTCATAAGGAGATGTCCATGATTTCAAACACGCTCGCACGCTCGCACGCTCG
>DDSA01000241.1:2126-6043 GCA_002343715.1 Phycisphaerales bacterium UBA2402
GCACGCTCGCACGCTCGCACGCTCACTTAGCGCCGTAATTGCGATGTCGGTACTCGCCGGCGTATCCATCAGCCAGACGACGCTTCCCCAGTTCTACATGGACCAGGGCATCACATCGCAGGTGACCCAGCGGTGGATCGGCGATCCGCCGGGCGTGGTTCACGACCCGCGGTTTCTCGCCATGCCGAAGATCAACGTCTCTCTCCCGCCGAGCACGCCTCCCAACGAATCGGACCCTGTCGTCGCGGCCAACGTTCTGATGCAGTACATCCAACTACGTCGGGCCGAACCCGCCCCCACGCTCCCGCCTGACAACATTCCAGTTGTTGTATCGAGTCTGGCCCATTGTCTCTATCAGAATGAGGTCCACCCCGAGTTCCCAACCTGTCTTCACCATCCCGATGATTTCATCGGCCGTCTCAACAACCCGCCGCTTCAACTTCAATGGTCCACCACGGGGCCTCCGGATGTGGGATCACCGCGTTGGAACAAGTTCGCTCTCCTGCACCCGTGGATGAACCTCTCCCGTGAACGGTTGACGGCATGGACCACGACGTTCGTGAACCGCATCATCCACCTGCACCAGACGCAGGGCATACCCCTGCCGACCAGGTATGTCCTGGACAGCGAGACGCAGCTCTTTTATTGCTGCGATGACGATTGGCCCTACATGGTGCTCAACTGCATGGCCGATGTCCGCTGGTCCACCGAGCAGGTGCCCGGCTACCCGAGCGGGACGACGATGGCCGACCTGTTCGCCGAGAAGAGCGCGGAGGTCGGGTACGATCTCTTGACCGGCGCTCCGCTCAACGGAAACCCGCCGCTGCCGTCCTTGCATCCGCCCTTTGAAGCCGCATTGGGGATGAGTGGAGTCCAATCCATCGGAAACCGTCCCCTGCACCAGTTCTATGCCGACTCGCTGCGCATCGTGAAAGCGGCGATCATCGAGGAGTCTGTCAGGTCCGTCATCCGCCAGGCCTACGCGGCGATCGAGGCACCCGAGCCGATCGTATTCAACTACGGCGAGGCCGCGATGGACGGCGAAGAACAGACCTTCGGCTGGTTCGAGGACAAGCGCCCGCGGATCATCCTCACGGGGGGCCAACCCGTCCATTACTTCGAGTTGTTCAACTACGCCGCTCCCTGGGGCATCAAGACCCGGACATGGCGGCGCAACCTGGTGGACACCTTCAACGAGGGCGGCAAGTACGGCCACACGTACATCCAAAGCCTCGGCGGCGGTGAGTACGACGCCCTCGCCCGCTGGGCGTGCGGCGCTAATCACACGTGGGGTGACCGGGATGCGGTCTCCCTCTATACGTGGAGGTCCGGTGGCGCCAACTCGTACCACCACCGCCAGCGGAACCTCTACAAGCCCGGCGACCCGGTCGAGACCGATGTCGAGATGTGTGAGCGTTTGAACCGCTGCCGGATCGAGAGCACGCTGGAGACGCCGCGGACATCGAGCCAGCGTCCCCCCTTCGCCTTCCCGTTCATGGCCACGATCGACATGGTCGAGCCGCACGGCATCCCCATCACCGATGATTTCATGCTGGCGCACACGGCGATGGTGCGAGCCAAAGACCTGACCGAGTGGGCGTGGTTCACGGAGCGGCCCCCGATCGAGTGCCCGGCTCCGACCTGCTCCACGCCCAGGCCGAGCGCGCTGCCGCAGTGGCAGGCGGCCAAGAGCGTCTTCGAGCGCGTCTACGCCTTCCGCGTCGATTCGTTCGAGTGGTGGCCGCTGTCCACCTGGACGTACACGCTGCCGCCGCCGCGGGATCTCTTCTTCACGCTCCCCACAACGGGCGCCAACCCGCTGCCGACCATGACGCACGCGTTGAGCGCATCCACGCCCCTGGTCGTGGGCCACCTGTACTCCACTCAACTCGAAGTCAGGTTCCACAAACTGCTCCCGGCGGTCTGCGGTGACAGGCTCCGGATCCGCGTCGAGTGCCGGGCCGCGCCGGTGGACGGCGCGGTATTCGACCTTCAACCGATCGAAGGTGAGGTCAACCTGTGGGATTACACCGCCACGGGCGGCGGCCAGTGGGTGCCGCTGATCATCGGCGAGGTTCCGTACCGCGCAGCGCACTACGCGATCACGACGCCCGACGGGTACACCCGTCGGCAGTTCGATGTGGACGATGCGGCCCGCTTCATCGGACCATCGGGGAAAGTGTCGGTTCGCCTGATCCATTCGGCGGCGGCGGTCGAGCAGGGGCTGCGGTTCACCTCTTCGTACGATCTGGTGCAGGTCTACTTCCTGCGGACGACGAACTGCACCGTCACCGGCGGGGGAGAGTTGGAGGGCAATGGCGATGGCGAGTGCGGGGGCTGCCTGCTGGCGGGCGGTCAGCCCTACGGCGCGGATCTCAACGCCGACGGCGCGGTCGATGAACTCGACCTGATCCTGTTCGCCGAGGCCTTGTCACAGAACGCATCCGCGGCGGATTTCGACGGGGATGAAACGGTCACCGGCGATGACGCGGTACTCTTCATTGAACAGTTGTCAGGAGGCAGCCAATGAAGTGCTCCCCGCTCCTGATGATGTTGGTGAGGCGAACTGATTGGAGCGTGTCATCCGTGGCATCGAGTTCATCGGGGTACCGATGGGCCGTCGTTGCGGTGACGACATGTGTAGCCTCAGCGCCCGCACAGGTTTGGTTGTTTCCCCGCGGTCAAGCGGATGGAAACTCAGGTTGTAGTTCGATCTCGGCGGACGGGCTGAAGGCTTTGGCGTACGGGTATCGGGCCGCGCCTTCCTTCCGTGTGTACTCATCCATCTTTGAACCCCCCAACGGTCGCGCCGACATCAGCCTCACGTTTTCTTCGCCTGTTGATGTCCGGGGCTTGGGTCTTTCTGGTGATGGACGCACCGCGGTTGGTGCCGGCTACTACGTGAACGAACTCGGTCCAGCTGTTCCAGTCCGGATGTTTGATACCGGCGGCGTTCAAGTGATGGCCATCCCTGCTCAGCACGACCGTGCCGCGGCGCTGGCCACGGACTTCACGGGTCAGCGATCCGTGGGCTTCGCCCAGCGCGAGGCGGGCAATCACGATGCTACAGCCGTCTGGTGGTCGGCATCGGGCGAGGTGAATCAGATTCCACTGCCGTTCACGAGTTTCTACAGCAAGGCGTGGGCCATTTCCGGCGACGGGCGGACCATCGCCGGGTCCGCGGAAAACCTGTTCGGTGGCGTGGATGCCTTTGTCTGGCGCGAGGGCGTGGGGACGATTATCCTACCGAGCGCGACTCCGCAATATCCGCATCTTGCTAACATAGCATTCGGAATAAGCACCGATGGTCGATATATCGCCGGGCGAACGTCTGATCCGATCCGCGCCCGCGGGCACTTTGCGTTATGGACCGATGGTGTTCTGGAACTCATCCCGAACCCAACGAACGGTGACTACTTCTCCGCTTACGCGAACGATGTGAACGCCGATGGCACAGTCATGGTCGGCACGGGGTACATTCAGGATTATGTGCATCGCGCTCTGATCTGGACGCGCGACACCGGAAACATGCAACTCTCCGAGTATCTCGCCCTCCGCGGCGTGCCGATCCCTCCGGAGGTCGTGAGGTTGACGCACGCCACCGGGGTCTCGGACGATGGCCTGACGATCTGCGGCACAGCGATCCTGACCGACGGCTCATCGCGGGGCTTTGTGGCGCGCGTTCCCGGCCCCGGTGTGCTCGGCGCGTTCATCGCGTGCGGGATGTTCGCATCGCGGCGTCGGAGGGCTTGAGGGTGTACTGGTTCGGCAGGCATCGGGATCACCAGATACCCAGCAGTCTCCATCCCATGCGCTTGTTTTGAGAGGCCGGCAGTTTCGGTACTGTGGCCGATTGATCCGGCGAACTCGGCACGCCGACTGATCCACGCCGGTTGTACCCTCACGGGCCGATGCCC
>DDSA01000241.1:6330-6708 GCA_002343715.1 Phycisphaerales bacterium UBA2402
GAGGGTGAGGTTCGCACCGACATCCACAACCGGCTTCTGTACGCGACCGATGCCTCGCTCTATCAGGTCGAGCCGATGGCGGTGGTGATCCCCGCCTCGATCGAGGATGCGGCGCGGGCGGTCGCCTTCTGCCGCGAGAAGTGCCTGCCGATCCTGCCGCGCGGCGGGGGCACGAGCCTCGCCGGGCAGTGCGTGAACCGCGCGGTGGTGATCGATTGCTCGGTGAACTGCCGGGGCATCCTCGAGTTCGATGCGGCGGGCCGGCGCGTGCGCGTGGAGCCGGGGATCACGGTCGATGACCTCAACGACGCCATCGCCAAAGACGGCCTCTTCTTCGCGCCCGATCCGGCGACGAGCCGGCACGCGAACATCGGCGGG
>DDSA01000241.1:6948-8277 GCA_002343715.1 Phycisphaerales bacterium UBA2402
CGGCACGCGAACATCGGCGGGTGCATCGGCAACAACGCCGCGGGGGCGAGGTCGATCCTGTACGGGCGCACGAGCGAGAGCGTGCTGGGGGTCGATGTGCTCCTGGCCGATCCGGCCCTGCCGGGTATGGTGCGCCTGGAGCGCGGCGCATCGGACCCGGTCGCGCTCGACCTGGCGCGGCGGGTCTGCGGGGTGGTGTCGCGCTTCGCCCCGCTCATCCGCGAGCGCTTCCCCAGAACCGTGCGGCGCAACGCCGGCTACGGGCTGGACATGGTGCTGCGGGCGATGGAATCCGCCGGGTGGCGCGAGGGGCCCCCAACCGAGGAGGCGCTGCGGGCCGTGAACCTCGCGCACCTGATCTGCGGCAGCGAGGGGACGCTCGCGGTGACCATCGGGGCCGAGTTGATGCTGCACCCGCGCCCCGCGGCGAAGGGACTGGCCGTTCTGGGCTTCGCGGACCTGGATGAGGCCATCGCGCAGGTCGTGCCGATCCTGGGCACGCGGCCCAGCGCGGTCGAACTGCTCGACGACACCATCATCGACCTGGCGAAGGCGAACCTCGAGTACCGCCACTACGTGGACCTGATGCCCGCGCCGGCGCGCGGCGACCTGAAGGCCGTGCTGTATGTCGAATACTTCGGCGCGAGCGCCGATGAGGTGCGCGACCGCTTCGCGGCCCTCGAGGAGACCGTGCCGGGGGTGCCCTGTCACCGCCACACCGATGCGCAGGCGATGCTCAGCGCCTGGAAACTCCGCAAGGCGGGCGAGCCGCTCCTGCACGGCATCCCGGGGCATCGCAAGCCCATCACCTTCATCGAGGACAACGCGATCCCCGTGGAGAACCTCGGGCGCTTTGTCCGGGAGTTGCGCGGCATCGTCACGCGCCACGGCACCCGCGCCGCCTTCTGGGCCCACGCCTCGGTGGGCGTGCTGCACGTCCGCCCGCTGCTCGACATCCATGAAGTGGCCGACCGCGCCCGCATGGTTCGGATCGCGCAGGAAACAGCGGACCTGGCCCGCTCGCTGGGCGGGGTCATGAGCGGCGAGCACGGCGATGGGCGTGCCCGCGGGCCGCTGCTGGAGCGCTTCTACGGCCCGGAACTCATGGGCGCGTTCCGCGAGGTGAAGGCGATCTTCGATCCGCGGAACCTGCTCAACCCCGGCAACATCGTGGCACCGGGGCCGATCGAGAGCATCGCCGAGAACCTCCGCATCACGCCCGGGGGAAGGCCCGCCGTCGTTCCCGCCGATCTCGGCACGTACTTCGACTACGCCGATGCCCACGGTTTCGACGGCGCGGTGGAGATGTGCAACGGCGCGGGCATCTGC
>DDSA01000209.1 GCA_002343715.1 Phycisphaerales bacterium UBA2402
CGTCGCTTCGACTCCGAAGAAACTCGTGCCGCCACCCCAAGCCCCACCGAGTCCCAACCCGCCGCCGGCGCTGAGCTCCCCCCCGCCCGCCAACGACCCCAGATCGGAAATCGCGGCGGCATCACTCGCCACGGCATCACCCGGCGAAGCGTCCCCGATCTCCGGGAGTTGATCATCCCTCTCGGGCGCATCGGGAATCGCCGGGAGCGCACCGAGCGATGTGTCAGCGCCCAGGCTCGCCAGATCCGCCTCAGAAATCACCGCCATCTCCACCGGGCCGGAGAACCCGGGGCCGTGGCCGTCTCCTGCCGCGCGGCCGACGATCAGCACCGCGGCGAGGGCGATGAACAGCAAGTGCGTCACCGCCGAGATGACGAACGCGGGCCACGCCGCACGACGCCGCCACAACCACTTCCACGCCGTGCCACCAAGCACGGAACGATCCTCCCCGCCGGGATGCGCTTCTACTGAATCCGGTAGTTGATGGATGGTGGACTTTGTCATCATCAATCTGGTATAGACCGGGACATTCACAAACGATGAGGGTCAATCAGGATGGACTGGTCTCGCACTCATACAGTGTACGGACAAGCAGGCCCAATTGGTTCACATGGAGGGTAGATGGAGTGAAATGAGATGAGGTTAGTGAGAAACCAAGCCCATGGGCAATAACCCTATTGAGGCCTTCCGGCCCGCTCGCCCCGGACTCTCCACTTCCGTCTGTTGCCGCCGAGATCCGGCACTTCGATCTGAACTCGGGTCACGTCCATCCTGCTCGGAGTGACCGCCCGCGTGATGAATCTTGTCGATCATGTCATACGGCTATTCATCATGAGATGCGGGAAGCTTGTTCCCGTCGCCCATTCCATCAGGACGCTCCAATCCAAGGCGCTTCAGCAGGCTGCGCAGGTCGGTGGGCCAGGGTGCACGCACGTCCAACCCGACCCCCGTCACAGGATGATCGAACTTGATGCGGTGTGCATGCAGGGCCAGACGCACGGCGGCTTTGCGTACCGCGGTTGGTCCGTACATGTCATCGCCCAGAATCGGGCACCCGATGGAATCCAGATGCACCCGGACCTGATGCAGCCTGCCTGTCACGGCGCGACATTCCAGGATCGCGCCCGAGTTTGATTGAGCCACGACCCGGTACGCCGTCAAAGCGGGCTTTCCGGCGCTGCTCACTTTCGCCAGTTTCTTCACTCGGGACTCCCCTTTGACCGTTCCTTCGTACTCGGCGATGGGTCGATTGATCACGCCCGAGGGCTTGTTCGGGGGGTCGCGGACCACAGCCCAGTAGAACTTCGCCACCCGCCGTGTTTCGAAGGCCGCCCGCATGGACTCGTACGCGGGGATCGAGAGGGCCGCCATCACCAAGCCGCTCGTGGCTTTATCCAGCCGGTGCAGCAGCCCGAAGTCCCGCTCGCGGCCCAGGTTCTGCATGGCGGTGCCGTAACGGGCGAACAACCCGTTGAGCAGACTCGTTCGATCGTGGCTCTTCCCCGGAGCGGTGACGATGCCGGGGGGCTTCACAACCACTGCGAGGTGCGCATCTTCGTACCTCACCCGGAACGTGATGCGGTCGTTGGGTTCGATGGAGAGGTGCGTCATTCGTCGGGTCACGGTATGGCATCGGCGGGGCATCGGCCGCATCTGTTCCAACGTACTTGGAAAGGCTGAATCACCCGAGTCGTCGGTGCTTACCCTGTGGATATGCTGCCATTGGTCCTGCTTGCGCTCGCACAACCCGCCCCCACAGCCGATTGGGCTGAAACCGAGGCTCCTTTTCTCTCCGGTCACGTTCAACTGACGTTCCGTGACCGCTACACCCGCGCGGGCGAAGCCTACTTCTCGCCCAACGGCGGGTGGATCATCTTCCAGGCGATTGAGTCGCCGCGAGAGGGAGCCGAACCTGATCCCTTCTACGCCATGTTCGTGGCCAGACTTCTCCGGGACGATGCCGGTCGGATCACGGGGATCGATGAACCGATCCGCGTCAGCCCGCCGGGGTCGGCCAACACCTGCGGGTGGTTCGATCCCGCCCGCCCGGGAATGGTGCTTTTCGGCAGCACGCTCGGCCGCCCCGCCGATGACCAGAAGTCGGGGTTTCAGGTAGGCACACGCAGATACGTCTGGATGTTCCCCGCGGAAATGGAGATCGTGCAGCGTGCCGTGGTCCCGATGCTCGGCCTTCCCGTAGAGGGAGGTACCGCGACCAGCACGGGCCAGGCGATGGGCTTGCTGCGGGAGCAGATCGCACAACTACGGGCCAGGGTCGATCAGTCCTCTTCGCTCCCGGGCGGGTTCAACCCGCGCGCTGTGGAACTCAAGTCGCGGCTGGAAATGCTCAACCTCGACCTGGCGCACCTGGAGGAACTCGCTCCACACGAGTCCGCGGCGACACCTGTCTTCACCCGCCCCAACTACGACGCGGAATGTTCGTATTCCGAGGACGGAAGATTCATCCTGTACGCTCACGTGGAGGACGGCAAGGAAGGCGAACGCCCGGATGCGAATATCTACATTTACGATACCGTCTCGGCGAAGCATTATCCGATTGTCGTCGCGCCGGGGTACGACGGCGGCCCATTCTTTTCACCCGATGGCAAGCGCATCACCTACCGCTCCGACCGCAAAGGCAACGACCTGCTGCAGATATTCGTCGCGGACCTGAAGTTCGAGAATGGTGTGCCGGTGGGTATCTCCCGCGAGTATCAGGTGACGGACAACACGCACGTGAACTGGGCACCTTACTTTCATCCATCGGGCAGGTACCTGGTGTACGGATCGAGTGAAGCCGGGCACGATAACTACGAGGTCTTCGCGGTGGAACTTGATCAGGAACGGATGGACAAGGCCCCCGCAACCGCCGCAACGGGATCCATCGTTGTTCCCGGCCTGCGTACCGTCCGTATCACGCACGCACCGGGCGCGGACGTACTACCCGTCTTTTCCGCCGATGGTTCGGTGATGATGTGGACCAGCCAGCGAGGCCCCAAGGCACCGGGCGAGGCCCGCTCTTCCAGTCAGTTGTGGATTGCCAACGTCGCCGGTGACCCCTTCGCGGCCTCCCCGGAATAACGAGGCAACGGATCACCCCCATGCCCGACCGTGTCCGCATCACCGACGTCTCGCCGCGAGACGGTCTGCAGAACGAGCCCGCGGTCATCCCCGCGACCCAGAAGGCCGCCCTCTGCCGACTTCTCTTCGCTTCGGGAGTGGATGAGGTCGAAGTCAGCAGTTTCGTCAGCGCCAAGTGGGTACCTCAACTGGGCGATGCGGCGGAAGTCTTTGCGCTGCTGAGCGAAGCAACAGACGCTCCGTTGCTGTCGGCGCTTGTGCCCAACGAGAAGGGGCTGGAGGCGGCCCTCGACGTGAACCGGCAAGCGGGCCGCGCGATTCTCGGGAAAGTGTCGGTCTTTACCGCGGCGTCGGAATCCTTCACCCGCAGAAATACGAACGCGACCATCGCCGAGACACTCGCACGCTTTGTGCCCGTGGTTCGGCGCGCACGCGAGGCGGGGCTCCTGGTACGGGGGTACATCTCGTGTGCGATCGCCTGCCCCTTCGAAGGACCGATCTCTCCCGAAGCGGTCGTGCGGGTCTGCCGGGGGTTGGCGGACCTGGGTGTGGATGAACTCGACCTCGGCGACACCATCGGCGCCGGGACAGCGGATTCGGTCGCCGCGTTGCTCGGGGCGGTCGGCGAACGCTGGCACTTGAATGGCGTCGGCCCCGCGATCACGCTTCACTTGCACGACACGTTCGGTCGCGCTTCATCCTGCATCTCGCGGGCACTTGCGCTTGGGGTGCGTTCCTTCGACGGATCGGCGTCGGGGCTGGGCGGCTGCCCGTACGCGAGCACGCCGGACAAACACGCGCCCGGGAACATTTCCACTGAAACACTGGTAAGGACCATCCGAAGCGCGGGATACGAATGCCGCGTGGACGATGCCGGGTTGGCCAAGGCCGCGGCCTTCGCCGCCAACCTGGTCGGTCGCGGATGATGTCAGGCGATCCACACCGCACCGATGAGGAGCGATGCGATCAACGCCGACAGAAATGTTTTCGCAATCGTCGCGGCGAACCGCCCGGCGGCGGCGCCAGCGCCGGCCTGGGCGGACTCGGTCCAGGTGCGTTTGCTGATGCCTCTTTCAACAAGAATCGCACCGAAACCGGCCCCAACCGCTGCGCCGACGATGCTTCCAAGCGGGAAAATAAATGGCGAGCCGAAGACGGCCCCGAGCAGCGCACCCACCACAGCGCCGAGGGCGCCTTTCCTGCTCGCGCCGCCCTTCGCCGCGCCCGCCGCCGATGCGGCAAACTCAACCAACTCACCAAGCACGGCCAATCCGCCGGCGATGCCGAGCGTCCACCACGAGAACATCTGCGGCTGCCACGCCTTGACGGCCACGGCGGCGAGAAGCATGAGCCAGTTTCCCGGCAGCGTGACGGCCGTCAGGGCCACGCCGATCAGCGAGAGAAGACTCACGCTCGACGCGGCGGTGATCTCCTGCCAGGTCCAGTTCATTCGTGTGCCTGATTAGGAAAACTACGCCGCGGGTTGCGGAGCGTCGGTCGAGTCCGGGTTGGCGGTCTTCTCCATATCCAGAATCCACTGTTCGAGCGGAACATGCCTGAGAAGATCGACTTCGATACTCCGGCCGGCATGAGTCGGGTGTCCATCCCGTACTCGAAGCACGACGTAGAACTTGTGCCATTTGCGTTTATCAAACTCGGCGATATCACCAGGTGTGATCGAACCTCCGTCAGGGAGCCGAAGCGTTTGGTTCGAAGGCTCCCATCGATAGACCTTGATGCTCGCCCGGACGACCGTAAGCAGAATCCAAACGGCAATGGCCCAGCAGATGGCGAGGATGGCCCATTGGCTCGGGATGTCAAAGCCGGAGAGGGGCTTGGGCGCATTGATCGCCCCTCCCTCGGCGGTGGTCCATTTTTTCGTCACGGCCGTATAGCGGTCCGCGGCGGTGGGAACATCTACGCCTCGAAAATCGGCGCGGGGAAGGGCGGTCGCGTCGGGGGTGAGACGATCGATCAGTTCGAGGCTCTCGAGCCAGCGAAGGCGGGCCGTCTCGATTGGATCAAGTGAACCGGTCTGCTTCTGCCGCTCGCGGATCTGGGCAAGCCGCTCAACCGGGTCCGGGATGCCGGCATCATTCGACAGCGGCGGTCTGGTCTTGGCGATCAGGTCCAGGTACTGATACTCGTAATACTCGGAGGCATTCGCTCCACGCGCCGGGTAGGCGACTTTGGCATCGTACAACGCCCAGAACCCGAAACCGACCAGCACCAGGATGATGATGACCATCTTGACGAGCCACTTGCGGTTGAGGCTCGTCACGGTCGCGTCGGAGCGAATAACCTCCGGCGGCGATTCCGTGGCGTCGGTTGTTTCCTGTTCAATCGGGGTCTGGTCCGGCGAGTTCGTGTCGGTCATGCGTCAATCCGTGCGGTGTGTCATCGGCGAACACACGTGCGTTCAGTGGTCCCGATCCTCTCGGTCGAGTTCATCCATGCGCTTGAACGCGGCGGCCCACCATTGCTCGGCTCGCTTCACGCCGTTCTCGCGGCTCATCATCGGCGCAAACCCGCCCGTGATCATCGGACGCACCGGGATTCTGGGGTAAGGAGTCCCCCGTTCAAGCGCCCGTGCGAGCCACCGCTCGTGAACGCGTCGGGCCAACTCCCCCGCTTCGAGGATGTCGCGTGAAGTCCAGAACCGGGTGATCCGCCAGCGCATGCGGGCCGATCCTATGCCGCTGTCGCGGCCCGCCCCCGCCATTCGCGTCGCCCGCGAAGTGCGATCCACCAACTCCACCACTGCACAGCTACCATGAGCGATACTCCAACCGGGTGGGCGACCGCGATCCACATCGGAAGCCGGAAACGGGCGCTGATCACCGCGCGTTGTGCCACTCCCGTCAATACCGCGATGCTCGCCGCGACACGCTCGATCAGGTCGGCCTCTCGCACGCCCGTGAGCCAGAGAAAGAGTGCCAACCAGGGGACGATGTGCCCTATCAGGTGCAACCCTGTGGCGAAGACCAACAGGGAAACAGACCCAAGACCTTCGTAGGCGTTCTTGGCAAAGCCGCGCCACGCCGTAGCGAGGTCGCGGTACATGCGGCACTCGGCGATCGCCGTGCCATCGATGAGGTCGGAGTGCATGCCCGCGCGTCGCACGGCCCTGGGCAGTCGGATCCCGTCGTGCATCGATTCTCGAAACCCGGCGTGCCCCCCTGAAGCGTCGTAGGCGGACCGTGACACGAACAGGAACTGCCCGCACCCGGCGCTGGACGCCGGATCGTTCGTACGGCGCATCCTCGGGAACGGCAGGTAACTGAGCAGAACAAAGAAGATCATGGGGACGAGCAGCGCCTCGCCCGGTGTCTTGACGATCTGTCGCGGGAACGCGCTGATCAGGCCCGCCCCCAGGCGCCCGGCGGCCTCGAGCGAAGCGCCGATGGCGTTCTGATGGAAACGGACATCGGCATCGGTGAACAACAGCCATTCGCCCCGTGCCTCGCCGGCCATTCGATGGCAGGCGTGCTGCTTGCCGTTCCACCCGTCCGGGAGCGGTTGGGTGGCGACACGGCGAACTCGCGGATCACGCCCGGCCATTTCGGCAAGGATGCGGGGCGTGTCGTCGGTGCTCTGATCGTCGTACACCAGCACCTCGAGATCGGTATACCCCGCGGAGAGGACCGAGTCGATGCACCCTCCGATGTTTTCCTGCTCGTTGCGGGCCGGGATACACACGGAAACCAAGGGGCCGCGGCGCGGGCCGGGCCGAACACGCCCCAGGACCGCGAGGTTGATGAATGTCATGGCCAGCGCGAGCACGGCGATCAACGCGCCCGACATGAGCACATACGCGACACCGCTCATGCAGCGGCCTTTCGTGATGGGGGCGGCGTGTTGACGCGGGCCGAATCGATCGACACCGAACGACCCCGCAGCCGAAGCCACGCGTCATAGAACGGGTTGATGCGTCCGCCCCCCCCGATCAGGATTGTGAACGCACTCGGATCCCGTGCGATGACCAGTTCACTCAACGCCGAACCATTGCGCCGCATCGCCGAGATCATCCCACGTTGCCAGGAGGCGGTGCTCCCCGACTCTCCCGATGGAACAGCCTCACATCGGATAAAGACCTCGGGCCTTTGATCAAGCCAGAAGGCGTACTCGAAGGCTACCGCGAGAACGCGGCATCCGGGGGTTGCCGAGGCGACGGCCGCCGCGCCGGGACGGAGTTCGATCGGGGCCCGCGGGTCCACGAATCTTCCCTGAGGGGTGAGGTACAGCGTCGGGCGTGGTTCGGCGGCGAATCTCGCGGCGACATACGACTTCATCGCCGGCAAACTCGCGGGGTCATCCGGTTCGATTCCGAAAAGCCCGAGCCGTCTGAAAAAGGCAAACTTGCGGAGTTGCTCACGATCCATCGGTGCGCAGGCAGACCTCTGCGGAAAGTACGTACGGCCCAGCAAGACGCCCACGAGCGGATCCCACCACGATGAATGCGACATGCACAGGATCAAAGGGCCTTCGTGGTCCGCCGCGGCGGAGAGAATCTCGCCCGAACCACGTGCCAATCGAACGGCGTGAAACGAGCGTCGGAGCAATCGACGCACATACCACCCGAACCCCGCGGCGAAGCGGGAGGAGTAGGCACCGGGTATGACGTTCGCGTCGGACATCTGGCGGTCGGGGTGAGAGTTCGTCGCGGAACAGAGTCCGGATTCGCTCTCCGTTTGTAGGCGAATTCACCTGTGTGACCAACTCGTTTCAGACGGACTCAACACCCATCCCGAACGGGATGTACTCCTCGGGCTTGACCCCTAAGTCCGCGGCGGCGGCCCTGGCCGCGGTGACGCCGCTCATCAACACCATCGGTACACCCGGACCGGGATTGGCCGACCCCCCCGCAAGGTAGAGATTCGGGTAGAGAGGGCTGCGGTTGCGGGGCTTGAAACCGCCGAGCAGGCGCCCATGACTGGCCAGTCCGTAGATCGCTCCACCCTCGGCGTTGTAGAGGCGCTCGATCCCGGCGGGTGACAGAAACCGGTCGACCACGATGTGCTTGTCAATGTCGCTCATGCCGAAGCGACGGAGTTTGTCCATGATGACCGGGCGGTACTTCTCAAACAACCCGCCCCGGCCATCCCAGGTCTGACCTTCCCGTATGAAGGCCGTATGCACCAGCACGTACAGCGCCTCGCACCCTTCCGGGGCCTGCGTCGGATCCGTCCGACTGGGAACCGCCAGGTAGAGCGTGGGGTCTCGCGCGGGGATGCCCCTGGTGTAGATGTCTCCGAACTCCTGCTCGGAATCCCGTGAGAACAGAAAGTTATGGTGAGCCAGGTGTTCATACCGACGCGACAGCCCCAGGTACAGCACCACACCGCTGCACGCGGGGGTGTACCTCGCGCTGATCGCCCGGCGCTGTGTGACGGCCTCGGGGGTGGCGATGAGGTCGCTGTAGGTGCGTTGCACATCGCAGTTGGAGACCACGGCATCGGCGAGCAACACCCGGCCGTCCTCCAGTTCCACCCCTTCGGCCCGGCCCGACTTGATGCGGATGCGCTTCACGCCAACCCCGGTGATGATCTCGACCTCGCTCTCTCTCGCAACCCTCTCCAGGGCCCGCGCGACGCAGCGCGTGCCGCCACGCTCACCCGCCGGTGCGCCCGCGGGGGGCATCGAGTACCAGCACCCATGATCCACCTGTGCCGAGGCAATCAGCGACAGGATGGCCGGGGCCAGGAACGGGCTGCTTCCGACATACTGAAGAAAGTGCTCGCACATCTGCCGAACATGCGGCTCGGTGATGGACTTGTGGACAGTCGCGCCCACCGTGCTGTGCATCCGCATCGCCAGGGCGTCGCGCATCACGCCGGGGTCCTTCGGCGGTTTTTTCATCATGTCCATGACGCCGCCCAGGTCGCGGTAGAAAAAGACCTTCTCCGAAAGCCGCATCATCCGGCGGGAAAACTCGACAAACTTCGCATACCCCGCGCCGGGCCTGTGCTCGGGGAACTGAGCATCGAGCGCCGCGGAGAGGTCCGCCACCTCGGCCAACAGGTCGATGACCACGCCGTCCTCGTAGTGGCAGCGCCATTGCGGTGAGAGATTCACCAGCGTGATGTAGTCCTCGACTCGTCGCCCGGCCCGTCGGAGAATCCCGCGGAGCACCTGCGGGAGTGTCAGGATCGTCGGCCCCATGTCGAAGGTGTAGCCCCCTTCGCTGAGTACGTTCATCTTGCCGCCCAGGTGCTCGTTGCGCTCGATAAGCGTGACGCGGCAACCCAGCGTGCTCAACTCGACCGCGCAGGAAAGACCGGCGAGACCGCCGCCGATGATGATGACTTTGGATTGAGACATAGGGTTTGTGTGCAAGAGTTTCTCGAAGCAGTTCAGACGCAGCGAATCGGGTTGGGGAGATCGTTCACAGTTCAGTGAGACGCAGAATGATGATCCGAGATGAGATCGACGGGCGATGCAGGAGTGACCGAATCGGCGGCCTCTGCCCCGCAGGTTGGCACCCCCTCCGCGCTCACCACCGATAGGACCACGACACCATTTTCGCCAGCATCGACACCCCCGGACGCCCAGGCTCCTTCAGAATCTTACGAACCTGGCCTCGGGATTCGGTGATGTACACCGGCCGGGTCATGGAGAGTAAGCCCTCTTCCCCCCGGCTGAGGCCAAGCCCGGATTCGCCGCGACCGCCGATGCTCACCCCGGGGTGAGCACTGGGGGCGACACAGTCGTTGACCGTGATGACGGTGGCCCCCAGGAGCACGGCGAGCCGGCGGGCTCGCGACGGCGTGCCGGTGAAAATGCTCGCCGACAAGTGTTGATCGCACCGTTCGTGAACTTCCAGCGCATCCTCCATGCGCTCCACGCGGACAACGGCGAGCGCAGGGCCGAAGTGCCGCCCCTCGACCAGCGTTGCCATGCCGGGACAATCGATCACGGCTGTCGGCCTCCATAAGCGACCGATGGGCCGGGGAACCGGCTCGCTTGGCGCTGGACTGCCGTAGGGCTCCGCGGCTGCATCACGCCCCCCCATCTCCAGCGCCTTCACGACCAGTTCGTACGCGTTGGCGGCGGCCTGCTCGTCGATCAGTTGACGCGCGGGTGTTCTTCGTGCCAGGCGCGATAGTCTTTCCACGAACGGCTTGTACACGGCGCTGTGGACCAAGGCACGCCGGGGCCCCATGCACGTCTGACCCGCGTTCATGCAGACCGCCGCCCAGATGCTCTCCGCCGCGAGCACAGGATCGGCATCATCGAGCACAAAGGCGGAATCCCGCCCGGAGAGCTCGAGTGTCGCCGGCGTGAAGCGCGCGGCGGCGGCGGCCGCGACGGCTTCGCCTGTCTTGGTGGAGCCGGTGAAGACGATGTGATCGAATCGCTTATCTCGCACAAGCCGCTCGCCTTCCTCTCGGGTGGCTGGTGCAAGCGAAACTGTCCCTTCTGGGAGCGCCGCCTCGAGCGCGAGTTGCACAAGCAGTTCCTGCGACTTCGGGCTGCGTTCGCTGGGCTTGACCACGACACGATTTCCCGCGACCAGCGCCTGAACAAGTTGAATGCCCAGAATCTGGACGGGGTAGTTCCACACGCCGATGAGCAGGACCCGTCCGATGGGCACTCGCCTCTCCACGACCATCGGACCACGGAGCAACCCCATCCACCACGGTGAGCCTCCAACCCGGCGCTCACCGAGCAGGCGCGCCGCCCGGCGCCGTGTCCATCGGCAGGCCGCAAGGAGCGGCGCAACATCGGTCATCAACGCCTCGTAGCGGGATTTGCCGGTGTCGGCCTCGATGGCGGCGGAGAGGGCCGGTTCATGGGCCGCGATCAGACGCTGAAACCGACCGAGCCAGGCGAGACGGTCGGAGAGAGGAACATCGGCACGGAAATGGGGCATGCGTGGACAGGAACCATAGCGAAGGCCCCGCTTGCATGCCGGCCACTAGAATCTCTCGTGAAATACACCATCGCCGGTATCCTTCTCACCGCCGCGGGCCTTCTCTATTGGGTTTCCAGGACCGGCACCGCCAGCGATGTGGCCATCATGGTCATCGCGATTATCACAGTGACGTTCTTCGCCTCTCTGGGCAACCTCTGGAACTCCTTGTACCGCCGCAAGCAGGCGGCACGCAAAGCCGACCTCTCCAACGCCGTGGTGATCCGATCCGCCCCCCGGCCCACCACCCAACCCGAAGACAAGACCGAGAAGTCCTGACGCTGCACGCTAGCAGCGTGCTTTGTGCTCGAGCGAGTCCAGCACGATCGTGATCGGCCCATCGTTCACCAGCGATACCTCCATATGAGCGCCAAAGACGCCCCGGGCGGTGGGCACCCCCGCCGCCGCGACCGCATCGCACAACCCCGTGAAGACCAACTCGGCCTGTGCCGGCGGCATCGCGTCGATGAAACTGGGCCGGTGCCCCTTGCCGGTCTGGGCGCAGAGTGTGAAGTTCGGGATCAGCAACACCCCACCACCCGCCTGCGCGACCGAGAGATTCATTTTTCCCTCGGCATCTGGAAAGACTCGTAGTCCGACGAGGCGTTCACCCATCCAGCGTCTGTCCGCATCGGTATCGTCTTTATGGACTCCCGCAAGGACGAGCAGACCCCGATCCACCGACCCCGTGACCTCACCCGCCACCACCACCTCGGCTTTCAAGACCCGTTGAACAATGCACTTCATGCTGCGGGTAACGTACGCTGGCGTGTGCCGCGACCTAATGACCCCGCACGTTTTCTTCGATCCGCACTTTCGCCCCTTGCCGATACGCGCCGGGCCGCCGGCATGGCCGCGTACATGAAAACCGCGGACCCGTTCTTCGGCGTCTCCGAACCCATGCGTCGCCCTGTGTTTCGTGAACTCTGCGAGCGGTTCGTCCCGACTACTCCCGCGGAGTACCGCCGCGTCGTCATGCAACTCTGGGCCATGCCTCAGCGCGAATGCCGTTACGCGGCGATCCATTACGCTGTTGAGTTCCGCGCGTTCCACACCCCGGCGTTCCTCCCATTCTTCCGCCGTCTCATCATCGCCGGTGCCTGGTGGGACAGTGTCGATTGGATCTCGACCAAACTCATCGCGCCGATTCACCTGAACCACCGCACCACAGCGGCTCCCGTCATTCACCGTTGGATCGAAGACTCGAACCTCTGGGTGCGCCGCGCGGCCATTTTGTCGCACTTTAATCACAAGGACAAGACGGACTGGGAGACACTCACCCGGTTCTGCCTCGCGTGCGCCCACGAGAAGGATTTTTTCATCCGCAAGGCCATCGGCTGGGCATTGCGGCAGCACGCCCGCACCGCCCCAGGCGATGTCCGGGTATTTCTTCTCTCCAACCTCACCACGCTCTCACCGCTTTCCATCCGCGAGGCCGGAAAACACATCGGCGTGATCCCCCCACCCCGCCGCGGCACACAACCTTAGAAATCCCGCCTCGCGAAGATCAGGCACGCGAGTCCGAGCATCACGCCCTCGAACGCGACCGACGTACCCACGACCCACCACACCGACCTCGCCCTGATGACCTCATCCACGCGCTCCTCCACCCGTACCCGGCCTCTCCTGCCGCGGCGTGGGCGTTCCTCCTCTTCCAGTTCATCGGGCTGGACCGTTTCGGGCCGGAACTTCTTGCGGTCCTCGAGCGAGAGCAGGTGCCGATCCAGGAGCGCCACCGTCTCGCCCGTCTTAGGAAGCACCGTCTTGATGCCGAAGGCAATACTCGCCCATTTCGTCCATGTCTTGACCGACTCTTCGGCTTCCTTCACCTGCCCCCGGGCAAAGACCACGAGCGGGTTCTTGTCGGGTTCCACGGGCGTCTGCCCTTCCGCCGCTGTCTTCTCCGCCTGCTTGCGGGCCGTCTCCAGCCGTTGCGACAGCAGTTTTTCCCGAGATTCCAGATCCATGATCGCCGTCTCACGCTGGAGGATCATCACCGCATCGCCGGCGTTCACGATCCAGACCGCGAACCAGACCAGGAGCGTGATGAGCAGCGCCGCGATCGTCGATCGCGTCAGCAGCCCCACGAGCGCGCACACCGAGAAGAGGTAACTGAACATCAGCACCACGATCGGCACCGCCAGCCACAGCCCCCACTCCCACGACCCGCCCCGAAAGCCGATCACCACAAAGCACGCCCCGGTGAACAACCCCACCTGCAAGGTCACGAAGAGCAGGCCCGACACGAACTTGATCAGGAAGAGCCGCACCCGCGAGATCGGTTTGCTCAGCGTCAGTTCGACCGCCCCGCCGGCGATGAAGTCCGGGATGATGCTCGCCGTCGAGATCAGCGCCAGAACCCCCGCCACCCACGCCAGCCAGATCGGCACCCCGAAGTTCGCGAAGACGAACTTGTAGAACGTCGCGGGGGGCACCGTGTCCGAGTTGAACAGCGGCAACGGAAACTCCCACCACAGGAACGTCAGCCCCTTCGAGTTGATGCCGAACGCGCCGAAGACCGCCACCACCAGCCCCGACAGAATCAACGTAATCCAGAAGAGGCGCTTGGCCGACAACTCCCGGTACGCATCCACCAGCAAGGCCCACGTCTGGATCAACGCCCACCCCCGTTCTTCCCGTCTTTCGCGGCACCGGGCACCAGCGCCTTGCCCGTGGTCGGGTCCGTCACCGCCTCCATGAACAGATCCTCAAGGCTTGGCCGATATTCCCGAACCGCGCGGATCACCAGCCCTCTCGACCGCAGCGCATCGAGCACCGGCTGCACCGCCGCCGCCTCCGTGGTCAAGATCCGAAGCGCACCGGATCGCACGAACACCCGCTCGCCGCCCGCCAAAGCACCGATGTCTGTCTCGGGAACCGCGACGCCGGGGTGCGGTGAGACCAGCGGAGGCCCGGGGTCGGCCCGCGGACCAAGCACGCCCGACACGGCGTTCGACAACACCTCGATCTGTGCCGGCTGCGATCCCGCCAGCGCTTCGATCTCGTAGTACTTGCGGTGGTCCGTCAGTTCCCCGATCGTCCCCTGCGACACCACCCTCCCTTGCACCAGAATCGCCACCCGGTCGCAGACCATTTCCAACTCGCTCAACAGGTGCGAGTTCAGGAACACCGTCTTTCCCTCGTCCCGCAGTTGTTGGAGCATCACCCGGATGTCGCGCCGCCCCACCGGGTCTACACCATCCGTCGGCTCGTCGAGCACGACCAGTTCCGGGTCATTCATCAACGCCTGCGCGATCCCGATCCGCTGGCGCATCCCCTTTGAATAGCCGCGCACCGCCTTGTTCGCCCAGTCCTTCATCCCCACCAGGTCCAGAAGCCTCCCCGACCGCTCCCGTCTCTGCCGCCGCGGCACCCGCGACATCGCCGCGTAGAAATCCAGAACCTGGGCCCCCGTGAGGTACTCCGGGAAACGATGGTGCTCGGGCAGGTAGCCGACCCTCGCCAGCGCCGACTTGTCGCCGATCGGCCGCCCCAGCATCACCCCATCGGCCCGCGTGGAAGAAATCACCGTCAGGAGTATCTTCACCAGCGTGCTTTTTCCAGCGCCGTTGGGTCCGAGCAGGCCGAAAACCTCTCCCCGCTTCACACGCATGTCGATGCCGCGCAAAGCGTGAACCTTGCCGCGATACACCTTGGATACATGCGTCAGGTGGACGGCCCAATCGCCGGAATGTTCCGTTGCGGTCTCGATTCCGGTGGGTGTCATCGTCTGCATCGTGCGTTTGTTCAACTGCTGGTCAGGTCTCTGGCCGATACGGCCCCCGTCCGTGCTTCTTGCACCCAACCATACCCCCGAATGTGCCCCTTCGGGGCGACCCCCGCAGATTCACCCCGACAGCTCCGCCGTCGAAGCAGGCTTGCTCGTTCGCGTGACGGGTTCAACACTTACCCACGACACCAACCTCCGCGCTCCCGCACCGCGAGGCGGTGCAGGTTCGTAGCCTGGGGTCGTCCCGAAGGGACACCCCCGGAACGCCGCGGCCCCAATTCTTCGCAACCCGAAGGGGTACTGGTGGTTTGCAATGACTTTCAAGCCCGACCCGGAGGGTCGGACCAC
>DDSA01000168.1 GCA_002343715.1 Phycisphaerales bacterium UBA2402
ACCTCGAAATGCACGCCGGGCAGGGAATGAACCACGTCGGGGCTGTCGGGCGACCCCGAATACTGGACCCCGCGCCGGGCTTCGAGGCCCAGGTCTTCCGTCAGCGCGGCTGCCGCCTCGCGCTCGCCGACCTTTCCCTTGCGATTGGAGTTCAACGCTTCTCCTTCGCCCAGCGGCGCTCGATGCCGATGTCCAGCAGAGCGACGCGCAACTTCGTGAGTGCGCGATCCTCGATCTGCCGGACTCGTTCACGCGAGATGCCGAGCATGAGGCTGATTTCCTGCTGCGTTCTGCCGCGCCCCGTGGGACGCTGCTCCGGGTTGGTGCGTACTCCCATGCGAACAGACTACCCCGGCGCCGGGCGTCTGTCAACCCAAACCGTCAACTTTTTGAACGGTGCGGGATTTTCCAGACGCCGGAGGCGTCGAGGTTCGCGCGGAGTTTGCCGATGTAGGACTTCGTGACGCCGTACTTCTCGGCGATGACCGAGTACGACTGGTTGGTGTGGATCAGGTCGTGCATGATGCGCAGCGACCTGGTGGACCAGACGCGGCCCCGGACGCCCATCTCAACTCGTGTGGTGTTCACTTGTTCTTCTCGTACAGATTCATCGGCCCGAGCACGACACGCGCCGTCGTGACGGTCGATGGGAGTTGCGGGTCGGACTTGAACTCGCTGAAGCGCGACTCACACCACAGAGCCGCATCGGCCAGCGCGCGGAGCCGCTTGCGCGTCTGGGCCGGCGGGTCGATCGGCGCGTTCACGTTGATCCTCATGATGAAGGCGTCCAGCATGTCGATTGCCTCGGCGCCGGACGTCGGCTCAGGAACAATCGACGCGAGGGGCCACGGTGGGGCTTGCACTTGGTTCACGGTTAGAGTATACTCCCCGTGGGCGACGCCCGCAAGATCCACCAGGAGAAGAAAATGCAGCAGCCGAAGACGATGGGCGAGGCACTGAAGCGCTTGCGGGTGCTGTCGGACCGCCTCGACCGCATCAAGCACCTCGAAAAGCAGGCGAACGAAGAGTGGGAGATGCTGGAGAAGTTCGCCGCGGACGAGTCCGCCAGAAGCGGCGTAGGTAAGTGGGCCGCGGGCGGCGTGACGCTCAGCGTCGAGAAGGATTTCCGCGTGTCGTACGACCCGGAGAAGTGGGACGACCTGCTGCGGTGGGCCGTCGAAACCGGGAACACCGCGATCGTGCAGCGGCGCATGGGTGAGACGGCGGTGAAGGCGCTGATCGACTCGGGGCAGGGGCAGCCCGTGGGCGTGAAGCTGAGCGTGTACGACAAGGTGAGCGTGCGCAGGGCGTGACATGAACAACGCCGCACCCGGCGGCGGCTGTATCGCCGGGCCAACGGACAACGGAGAATCGGACAATGGCGAAGAACGACATCGAGAAGAAGATCGACAACGGCGGCGCGCTGGCCGTGGCCGGCGCGGCGGACTTCTTCAGCGCGCCGACGGTGGCGAACGCGGGCGTCGAGGACCGCATGATCCCGGCGCTGCACCTGTACCAGGGCACGTCGAAGGAGGCGGATCAGTTCGGGCCGGGGTTCGCGATGGGCGACCTGCTGGACGCCGTGGAGAAGCGCAAGACGGCCAGCCGCAACATCGCGGTGATCAAGGGCGTCAAGCGGTGGAAGCGGTGGAACGACGGCGAGAAGGCGCCGGTGTACGACTACGACGACCGCTCGAAGGTGCCGCCCGAGGATCTGGAGTGGACGGGAGAGGGCGAGAGCCGCAAGCCGCCGCTCGCCACCGAAACGTTCGAGTTCATGGTGCTGATCGAGGGCGAGGCGTTCCCGTACGTCGCGCGCTTCAAGCGGACCGGCTACAAGGCGGGCCAACTGCTGTTCGAGCTGTGCGAGCGGGCGAAGGCCAAGAAGCGGATCGCGAAGTTCGAGTTCGGGTTCTCGAAGGAGAAGGGCGCGAAGGGCGTGTACGCCGTGCCAGAGATCCGCGACGCCGGCAACGCCAGCGACGAGATGGTTCGCGACGTGATCCAGTGGTTCGGTCGCCTGAACACGCAGCCCGTCAAGGTGCAGGGCGAGAGCGGTGGCGACGACATCCCGATCTGATCTCTTCTCTTCCTCTTTCAGTGCGACGCCGCGGCTTCCCTGACGGGGTGCCGCGGCCTTTGTTGCGGATGGAGTTGGTCGATGAGCGCAAGCGTCGTTTTTGAATGCAGCGTTGCAACCTTGTGGCTTGGCGACTGCCTTGAAGTCATGCGCTTGCTGCCCGACAACTCGGTCGATTCGGTGGTCACTGATCCGCCCTACGGCCTGTCGTTCATGGGCAAGCGGTGGGACTACGACGTGCCGAAGGAGGACGTTTGGCGGGAGTGCCTTCGGGTGCTGAAGCCGGGCGGCCACCTGCTGGCGTTCGCTGGCACGCGGACGCAGCACCGCATGTGCGTTCGCATCGAGGACGCGGGTTTCGAGATTCGGGACATGATCGCCTGGGTGTACGGGAGCGGGTTCCCAAAGTCGCACGATGTGAGCAAGGCGATCGATCGGGAGGCGGGTCAGAAGCGTGGCAGAACGACCGTGCGTAGCAAATCGGTCAGCACTTGCTACGCCCAAGACGAATGGACAAGGCTCAACGCAGGAACCGTGCTTGATAGCCGCCCGATCACGCAGGGCGCGTCCGAATGGGTTGGCTGGGGCACGGCCCTGAAGCCCGCACTGGAGCCGATCACCGTGGCGCGGAAGCCGCTGGACGGCACCGTTGCGGCAAACGTGCTGAAGTGGGGCTGCGGGGGGATGAACGTTGAGGGGTGTAGGGTTCCATCGAATGGCGACAAACTCGGCGGTGGATCGTGCTGCGGGTCTGAAAGCACGTCCGAAGCGTGGGATCGTCCGTGGAAACACAGCCCAGAAGCGCTCCGGAAGTCTGCTGCAAGGCAAGTCGAAAACGTTGCGCGAGCCGAGACGCTAGGCCGCTGGCCCGCGAACCTGATCCACGACGGGAGCGATGAGGTCCAAGCGCTGACCGGCTCCGCCGCCCGCTTCTTCTACTGCGCCAAGGCGAGCAAGGCGGATCGGGATGAGGGGTGTGAGGGGTTGGAAGCGAGGCAATACAGCCACGACGGGCGCGATGTGCCAATCGAGAACGCCTATCAGCGCAACCAAAGCAAAGCCCGCAACCACCACCCCACCGTCAAGCCAACCGACCTGATGCGTTACCTCTGCCGACTCGTCACCCCGACCGGCGGCGTCGTGCTGGACCCGTTCACCGGCTCCGGGTCAACCGGCAAGGCCGCCGCCCTTGAGGGCTTCCGGTTCATCGGGGCCGAACTCGAAGCCGAATACGCGGATATCGCCGCACGACGGATCGCATTTGCGACCCGTAAGTGTGGCGATTTGCTATTTGGTGGCAGCACATGACCATCGAACTGCGATCCAACCAGAGCCGTGGGCGTGACATCATGCAGGCGGTCGCGCGGTACGGCTTTGAGCACGACTGCGGGACCGGCAAGACCATCATGGCGCTGGCGGGCATCCGCGCGTTCGGAAAGGGCAAGTGGGTGGTGGTGTGCCCGCTGTCGGTGATCGAGACGGCGTGGATGCGCGACGCGAAACAGATGGGGTTCCCCTCCGTCTGGTCGCTGGCCGGTCTGCCGATGGGCGAGCGGGTGCGGATGATCGAGAAGACGCCCGCCGGGGTGCTGGTCATCAACTTTGACATCTACGCCCGCCACGTCGAGGACTTCATCAAGAACGGTTGGAGGAAACTCATCGTCGATGAGGCGTCGCGGATGAAGAACCACAAGGCGGTCCAGTGCCAGGCGATCCTGCGGCACGCGGAGAAGTGCGAGCGGTTCTACTGGCTGTCGGGCACGCCGGCGCCCAACGGGGAGCATGAGTATTGGGCAGTGTTGCGGGCGACGCGCCCCGATCTGGTGCCCGCCTCGCCGTTTCAGTTCTGGAGCAGGTACTTCACGCCGACCTACCGGCGCATCCGCGTCAAGGGCGGCGGCGAGCGCAAGGTGGTGGACTGCTGGGAGATCAGGAACGACCGCCGCCAGCACTTCGAGGACCTGCTGTCGTCGTCAACCTGGGTGCTTCGCAAAGAAGACTGCGTGGACCTGCCGCCCCAGCAGGACCTGATCCGCGACGTGCGGCTCAGCGAGGCCGAGCGGCGGGCGTACGACGAGGCGCAGGCGGAACTGAAGATGCTGGTCAAGAAGGCCGGGTCTCTGCGGCTGGTGCGGCTCAAGGCCCAATCGCTTGTTCACAAACTCAGGCAGATGGCGGGCGGCTGGGCGTATCACGGCGAGGACGTGACCGAATACGGGAGCGCCAAGATCGACGAGTGCTCCGGGCTGCTGGAGGAACTGGGCCGCAAGCCTGTCCTGATCTGGGTGGACTTCCGCCACGACGCCGAGCGTGTCCGCAAGATGTTGGAGTCGATGGGCCGGACGCACAAGATGTTGATCGGAGGCGGGGACGACGTGAAGTCGAGCGTCGCCGCGTTTCAGGACGGTTCGCTGGATGTTCTGGTGTGTCACCCGCAGTCGGTGGGGCACGGCGTCACGATGACGCGGGCGTCGGACGCGATCTACTACACACTGCCGTGGTCGTGGGAGTACTACAAGCAGAGCCGCGACCGTATCCATCGGTACACTCAGACGAGCGCCTGCTCGTATCACCTGCTCATGTCGAAGGACACGATCGACTCGGCGGTGCTGGACGTGCTGACCAACAAGAAGGACCGACACGACGAACTCGCGGCGGTGCTGGCCGAACTCGGAATGGAGACGGGCGATGACGACTCGGGTGAAGGCGGCGGTCGAGAGGTTCCTGTCGGCGCTGTTCGAGCCGAATGACACCATCGAAGTCCGCGCGATCCCGCGGCTGAAGCGGTGCTGGTTCTTTGAGTCGTACTTCGCGCTTGTCGATCAACTCGACGAACTGCTGGCGGTCAACTCGAAGGGTGACAACCTGTACTTCGGCGCCAACCCCAGGGCGCGGCGCGGCGGGACGGACGCCGACGTGTCGGTGTTCCGCTGCCTGTTCGTGGACATCGACGAGGACGTGGGCGAGGCGGCGGTGCTGGAGCGGGCCGAGAAGGCCGGGCTGCCCGAGCCGACGGCGCTCGTCATGTCGGGGCACGGCTGGCAATGCTGGTGGCGGCTGGCCGAGCCGATGACGGACGCGGCGGCGTGGACGACGGCGCAGCGGCGCCTGATCTCCGCGATGCGGTCGGACCACCGGATCAAGGACCCGGCCCGCATCATGCGGCTGCCGGGGACGACCAACACCAAGAGCGACCCGTGGGTGCGGGCGGAACTGGCGCGGTGCGCCGACGCCGGCCAGTGCGTCTACCCGATCGACGATCTTCTGGCGGTGCTGCCCCCGGTCGAGAAGATCCCGCACGAGAGCGTGCTGCACCACGAGCGGGCGATGCTGAGCGGCGAGAGGGCCAAGCTCGCGTACGCGACGATGGACTTCGTGATGAACGGGGCGCGGGAGGGCGAGCGGAATCACCGGCTGTTCAACGCGGCCTGCGACATGTGCGGCTGCGGGTACACGGCGGACGAGGCTTGGGCGAAACTCGAGCCGCCCGCCTCGATGAGCGGGCTGGGCCGGGACGAGATTCAGACAGCGATCGAGTCGGCGTTCGGCAAGCAGCGGACGCCGGCGAAGCCGCCGACGGTGGAGATGCCGAGCAAGGGGTGGTCGGCGATTCCCGACGAGATGCTGAACGAAAAAGACGCGGCGACCGAAGCCGCCGCGTCTTTCACCAGGAGAAACGCATCTCCCGAGGCTACCACGGCGCCGGCGCCGGCGAAAGGGTTGCCCGGGTTTTTTTCTTTCGGTTCCGACTGGATCAGGAAGTTCGACGGCGAGCGTCCGGTGTTCACCAACTCAGTGCATATCGCCGGGACGGGGGACGAGAAGTCGTGGTTCCGCCACGTTCCGGCGGACCGGCTGGCGGCGTCGCTGCTGGAAATGACGGGCGGGGGGCCGCGGTCGGCGGGGGGGGAGGTCTTTTTCCCCCACCCGCGGGCGGGCGGCGGGGGCCCGCCCCCGCCCCGGGGGGGGGGGGCCGGGAGGGGGGAGGAGCGGGGGGGGGGCGGGGGGGGGGGGGGGGGGGGAGGGGGGGGGGGGGGAGGGGGGGGGGTGG
>DDSA01000271.1 GCA_002343715.1 Phycisphaerales bacterium UBA2402
CCCGGGGCGCCCCCGACGCGGAAAGAGCGGTGGGGGTTATGCCCTGGCGTTTGCCGGGCGCCGCCACCCGCCGCGGCGGGATTGACCGGGCCGCGCGTGTGGGGGGCGCGGCCCGTGGAGAATCAAGGCCCGCTCGACCGCGGTGCGGAGGGGCGGGCGCAGCGTGCGCGAACGGCCACAGTGGGCGATCGTCGTACACGCCAAGAGCGCGGTCGTGTTCGCCGCGCGAATGGAGCGCCGTACGGGCGGCGCTGTGCTCGAGTTTTCACGAATCGGTACGCTCCGCGGGCCTTTTGTCCGTCACCGCGTTCTTACACGGCGTGGACGGGGGGTCTCGCGTCGGCGGGCCGCTGTCTTCGCCCGCTTCCCCATCCTCTCATTTTTCATGGTACGAATCAAGTCAATTTGCATCGAAATTCGCGCGATGTAACAGGAAAACCAGCGACCAGTTTGCGAACAGTTGATGTTTTTGACATTGAACCTGCCGCCGCTCAACCTCGCGCAAGGGAGAAAACACTGAGCACCAGGGCCATGATCGTCGCGTTGTGCAGGCCGTGTACGAACATCGGGCCAACAAGGCTGCCACGCCATTCTCGCAGTAGCGCGAACGTCAGCCCGAGTGTCATCACCGGAAGGAGCGTGAAGAACTCGTACCCGTGCATCACCCCGAAGGCGAAGGCCGACACGATCACCGCGACCGGCAGAGCGACCCGTCCGCGGAGATGCCTGTAGAGACCGCCGCGAAACAGGGTTTCTTCGACTATTGGCGCCCAGAGGGTGGTGAGCGTGAAGAGGATGCACAGTTCCAGCGTGCTGCTGTTGGAGATGACGTCGATGATCGGGTTGTCGGGCGGCTTGGGCGTCTCGCCCGCTGCCTTCTGCGCGGCCTGCCGCGCGATGACATAGAGGGCTGTCACAGCCATCGCTCCCAAGAGCAGAGGCAGGGCGGCGAAATAGCCGAACAACCCGGCCATCATCTCTCGCCCGATGCCTCGACCGCTGTGCCAGCCAAGATCCTGCCGGGCACGCGACCAGGGCACGCCCCTGATCCGCGGCCAGAAGACGATCACCACCAGCGACCACTGCACCAGCAGCATCGCGAGGATGGCCCACTGAGGCGTCGAGCCGCCGCCGGTCAGCACCCCGGTCAACGCGGGGAGGCCGATCTTGATCGCCAGAAAGGCCCCGGCAAAGACCGGGATCATCTCAAGGTACACACTCCCCCCGGGCGCGGGCGGATCAAACGCGGGGCGGATCCGGCCCGTGGCCAACAGCACGATCATCGCCACGAAACACGATAATCCGCCGAGCACCACGATGAGGGCGAGAATCAAAACTGCCGCGCCCAGGGCCAGGAACTTCCAGCCGCCCCGCACGAGAGGTTCTCGCTCCGGGTCGGTCGCCGGCTTGCCCCGAGTCAGGGCCAGTTTGCCGAACCAGCCGTGATCCTTCACCAGTTGCTCACGCTCCTCGGCAGTGAGGGTCGGCGTCTCGCCCGATACCACACGGCGGAAGAGGGGGATCTGCGCCCTGACATCATCCGGGAGTTTCGTATCACCCTCCAGCAGGGCGAGCCGTTGGGAACCCGCCTCCGATCCACCGATGTCAGCCGCGATGAGAGCGGCGCGGAGCCGCTCCACCGGGGTCTGAGCGGAGGCGTCCACGTTGGAGATGAGACTCTCGCGTGAGGCCTTGTCCGGCGTGTATCCCGCCGCGGCGATCTTGGTCACCACCTTCGCGTAAAGCGTAAAGAGGTCCGCATCAACAGGTGCGGAGATGGTGCCCTGTGCCGCGCTGCGGGGCGCCTTTGGGGTAAACTGATTCAGATACACCACCCCCCCGATAAGGAGTATGGAGAGAATCCACGAGAGGAGAGCCGCCTGCGGTGTCCCCGGATCGGGGCGCGGGCCGGAGGTCGGTGGGTCTGCCTCGGGTGTCGAATCCTGGATCATCGGGCAATCATCGACATGCCGGGGTCAAAAGCCAAATGGGGCGGGTAGGAATCCGGATTGACCCAGGGGGCGACAACTCGGCTTCGATCCGGGGGTGTGACCATGCCGAACGGGTGAGGGGCAGTCATCCGGATCGTCACCGGAGCGCGTCGGGTCAGGTTGAGGCCGCCATGCATCAGCCGCGCGTTGCGGGGTCAGCGTTGCCGAGATCCTTCGTTTCGAGCGCGCATCACGCCTTCATCTCGGTCTGCAGTTCGGCCACAGCCGACTTCCTCCATGACGATGACCCCCTCCGAGCCTTTCAAGTGCTGGTAGATGCGCGCGAGGTACTCGCCGATGATGCCCAGGAAGAGGCCGTTGATCCCCATGCCGAAAAGAATGAGCACGACGGTGGTGGTGAAGCCCGCGGGCCATTGGCTCTGCCAGAAGAGCCTCGCGCCCGCGTAGACGGCGATCAGCAGCACCGTGGCGAGACAGAGAGCCAGGCCCATGAACGTCGCGATTCGCAGAGGAAGCACCGAGTGGCTGAGCGTCGCGTCGAGCGCGAGCCCGCACAATCGCCAGAAGTTGAACTTGGTCGTGCCCCGCAGCCGGGGCGAGCGGTCGTAGGGCACGCCCGCCTGTGCAAAGCCCAGCGTGGCGATGCGGCCCCGCAGGTAGACGTGCGGATCGCGCACGGAGCGCAGTTCCTCGATGATCCGCCGGTCGATGAGGCGAAAATCGCCCACATCACGGGGGAGCCGGTCCTCGCTGATCTTGTCAAGCCCCCAGTAGAAGAGCCGGCGGGCGGCGTGCACCAGCGCCCCTTCCTGACGCGACCGGCGTATGCCGTATACCACCTGGTTCCCGGCCTCCCAGAGGCGAAGAAACTCGGCGATCAGCGCGGGAGGATCTTCGAGGTCGCAGTCGAGTTGCACCGCGCAGTCGCCCGATGCACGCAGGTAGCCCGCCAGGATCGAACGCTGGTAGCCGAAGTTGCGTGAAAAACGAAATCCGCGAACGCGCGGGTCGAGTGATGCGAGCGTGCGAAGGCGGTCGAAGGAGCCGTCGGTCGAGTGGTTGTCTGTCACCACCCATTCCCAGTCGTACCCCGGGGCGCTGCGCTCAAAGAACTCGCGCACGGCGCGGTAGCACGGCTCGATATTCTCCGCCTCGTTGTACATCGGTGTGCAGATGCTCACCAGCCGACGCTTGCGCTGCGGCCTGGGTTCGATGATCGTGCTGGCCGATTCGATGAGCGTCATGCGTCCGCCGCGGCCACCTGCCGCAGCCCTTCTCTCAAGGGTATGTGGGGACTCCAGCCCGGCAGGCGAATGAGGCCGCCGGCCCCGGTGCGGACAGGCTCCATGATCTGGCCTGCCCGGTGCGGCATTGCCCCCCAGCGAACGCGGATCGGCCGCGACCCATCGGGGAACGCATCTCCCAGCATCGACACGATCTCGCGGAGCGTGTGACGCTCGCCGCTGTCGAGGGCGTGGGTGCGGATGCCCGAACCCGCCCACGCCGCGGCGTGCAGAAACCCCGCGACAACATCGTCAACGTGCACCAGTTCCAGGCGTTGATCCCCCGGGGTCATGGGAAGTTCGCGGCCCTCCCGCGCGGCGGCGAGGAGCGCGGGGACGAGTTTCTTCCGCCAGTCACGCGGCCCGTAGACATCGAAGAGGACCAGGGTGGTGACCGAAACCCCTTCCGGTGGACGGGCCGCGATGCGGGCATGAAACTCGCGCTTGCTGGCTGTGTAGGCGCTGTTGGCGGGGCCGGGGTCGTGCTCCCAGAACGTGCCCGCATCGACGAACCTGCGGCATCCCACCTCCGCTGCCGCGTCGAGGAGGTGAAGGCCCAGGTCGATGTTGGCCGCCCGCATCCGTGGTGGGATTTCGCCCGCGCCGGGTGTAGTGTCCGCCGCGAGGTGAAAGATGATGTCCGGTCCGGCTCGGTCGAGAGCCGTGCGGATCGAAGCGGCGGAGCCGTCGGTCTCCGCGCGGTCCGCGTCCAGCCCGCGCAGGTCGGAGCCGGGCCGCGTGAGGGCGGTGATGTGCCACCCCAGCGTGCGCATCCGTCGCGTCAGGTGATGACCGATGTAACCCGAGGCTCCGGTGATCATCACGCGCATGGTTCAGAAAGGGATGGGGGGGGATGTATATTCCGCGATCTGCGACCGTGTCAGGGCGAGCATCTCCGCCCCGGTCGCGCCGCTGTACAACCGGCGGTACCACTCGGCCGTGAGTCGGAGGGCCTCGGCGGTGCAGAACCGGGGCGACCAACCCAGTTCGCGGCGGGCCAGTGAGGGATCGAGCATCAGCAGCCCCGCCTCGTGCGGGGCGTGCTTGGGAGGATCGGCTTTCCAGCGTGCACGTCCCCCCCATGCGTCGGCGAAGCGAGCCACGACATCGCCCACGGTCAGCGCGGCATCGGGCGGCGGGCCGAAGTTGTACGCGGGCGAGGTGTGCCCACGGGTGTCCGTCAACGCGTCAGCCAGCATCAGGTACCCCGCCAGCGGGTCCAGCACGTGCTGCCAGGGGCGCACCGCGTTCGGGCTGCGAACCCGGAGCACGCGCCCGGCACCGAACGCCCTGGCCGCATCGGGGATCAGTCGGTCCTCGCTCCAATCCCCGCCGCCGATGACGTTGCCCGCCCTGACAGAAACGACGCCCACACCGGCCTCATCAAAATACGAACGTCGGTACGCCGCCGTGACCAACTCGGCCCCGGCCTTGCTGGCCGAGTAGGGGTCTCGCCCGCCCAGCCGATCCGATTCGCGGTAGGGATGGACCCACTCGCGGTTCTCGTACGTCTTGTCGGTGGTGACGATGATGATGGCCCGCACACTCGGCACGCCGCGGCATGCGTCGAGCAGGTTGGCGGTGCCCATGACATTGGTGCCGAACGTGTCGAGCGGTTCGCGGTAGCCGCGCCGGACCAGGGCCTGGGCGGCCATGTGGATGACGATCTCGGGCTTGGCAAGGCGCACCGCGCGGGCCAGGGGTGCCGCATCGCGCACGTCGCCGGTTTCGTGCCGGCAGAGCCGGGCGATTCGGAGTTCCTTAAACATGCTGGGCGTCGTCTCGGGCGGGAGTGAAAACCCGAAGACCTTCGCGCCCAGGTCATGAAGCCAGACCGTCAACCATGCGCCTTTGAAACCCGTGTGCCCCGTGAGGAACACACGGCGTTTCTTCCAGAAATCGGCAGTGATACAGAGTGTTGCCATGGGGCGGGGCAGTGTATCGCGTCGGATGTGCCGGATGAACACCCCTCCATCCTTGTACATCGGCGGAGCGGAGCGTTCCAGTGAGGTTTCAATCGGTCCGTGTGCTCGCGCGGGCCCCGAGCGCTGTGCCGCCGGTCGGCAACCGGCGGCACGGGCCGGCCGTATACCCTCTTCGTCATGTCCAAAGCCGTCGTCGATCCGGGAGAGGTCCGCCGTTTTGCCCTCGAACTCAAGCGGTTCAACGACTTCCTTGCCCAGCAGTCCACGGTCATCAACGCACGCATGAACGAACTGGGCCAATCCTGGCGCGACCAGGAACACGTCAAGTTCGCCGAAGAGTTCGAGACGACGATGAAGCAGTTGGCCCGCTTCACCGCCGCGGCGGACAAGCACATCCCCTTCCTGATCCGCAAGGCCGAGAAGATCGAGGAATACCTGCAGCAGCGGTAGCCGTATGTCCGAGTCCGCACGCATCCATAGTTTCCGGGCGTTGACCGACGCCAAGGCGGCGCTCATCAAGTTCGCGGATGAGGCGAGCGCAGCGCTGGCGTCGATGGACGCCGACGTGCAGCGTGTCAGCGGGTGGCTGGCCTCAGATCGGCCCGCGTTCTGGAAGGCCGAAGTCCGGCGGCGTGAGGACGCCGTGAACAAAGCCCGGGGAGAGATCGAACGCAAGCGGCTTGTCCGCGCTCCCGAGCCGGCCAGCGTCGTCGAGGAGCGCAAGGCGTGGGAGCGGGCCAAGGAGCGCCTGGCCCAGGCCCAGCACCGCGCCGAGGCCGTCCGCCGCTGGGCGCCGCGCTGGGAGCGCGAGGCGATGATGTACAAGGGATCGTGCCAGGCACTTTCCGAAACGATCCATCGGGACATCCCCCTCGCGCTCGCGCGTCTGGAAAAAATGCTCGCGGCGCTGGAGGCGTATTCACGTCTCGCGCCCCCGACGGACGGCGGTGGGGGAGTCGAAACCGCCGGCGGCGTGGGGCGTGAGGGCGATGCAGATGGAAAGGGCGGGGTTTCGCCCCCATGACCCGTCTCGTGTGCGTGCCGTTTGTCTCGGTGTAAGTATCTTTCGTTTGCATGACGATTCCATTGAACCCGTGTCCGCCAACGTTTCCAAAGCCAATCTCCACGACGCCTACAAGCAGTTGCGTCAGCGGTTCAGCGTCATCAAGCAGACGTGGGAGGACGAAGCCGCCCGCCGATTTGAGCGCGAGGTGATCGACCCCATCGAATCCAAGGTCCTGACCGCGATCAAGGGCATGGAGCACGTCGCGGAACTGATGGCGCAGGTGCGGCGGGACTGCTCGGATGATTGATGCATCCGCCGAACACCGGGGCCTGCCGATGCCGCGTGATGTGGAAGGGCTGTCTCGGGTTGATTCGTTCACGGAACCCGCGCCCGCCGATGGCGACCGCGTTAGACTCTCCTCCCCCGCGCCGGCGGAGAGCACGACGTTGATTCCTTCCCTCACTCAGCGCCAGCGTGACCTGCTCGCCCGCCTCGCCGCGGCCACGGCCCGGCGCGCCGCCCGCGA
>DDSA01000239.1:0-1712 GCA_002343715.1 Phycisphaerales bacterium UBA2402
GGTGATGCTGATGACACGCTCCCAACCAATCATGGGTTCGATGAGTTCTTCTGCAATCTGTACCACCTGAATGCCGAGGAAGAACCGGAAAACCCCGATTACCCGAAGGATCCGGCGTTCAAAAAGAAGTTCGGACCACGCGGCGTGATTCACAGTTTTTCGGATGGCCGCATCACGGACACAGGCCCTCTGACCCGTAAGCGAATGGAAACGATCGATGAGGAGGTCAACGTCAAGGCCCTTGATTTCATGGAGCGAGCGGCCAAAGCAGACAAGCCCTTCTTTCTCTGGTGGAACTCCACTCGGATGCACGTCTTTACGCACCTCAAGAGCGAATCTGAGGGCAAAACTGGACTGGGCGTTTACGCCGACGGCATGGTCGAGCACGATGGGCATGTCGGTCTGGTGCTGGACAAACTCAAGGAACTTGGGCTGGAGGAGAGCACGATCGTGATGTACTCCTCCGACAACGGGGCCGAGACCTTTACGTGGCCGGACGGCGGCACGACCATGTTCCGGGGTGAAAAAAACACCCAATGGGAAGGCGGATACCGGGTTCCGTGCCTTATCCGTTGGCCGGGAGTCATCAAGCCGGGCACGATCGTCAACGATATCTGCGCTCACGAGGACATGCTCACCACGCTCGTGGCCGCCGCGGGCGACAAGACCGCGAAGGCCGACCTGCTCAAAGGTCGAACCATCGGCGACCGCAGTTACAAAGTACACCTCGACGGTTACGACCTGGGACCTGCCCTCCGCGGCGAGTCTCCATTCCCCCGTGAGGAGTTCATCTACTGGACTGATGACGGGAGCGTCGCCGCGCTCCGCTACGGTAACTGGAAAATCACGTTCCTCAAACAAGAGGCGGAGGGGCTGCGCGTCTGGCAGGAACCCTTTGTCGCTCTCCGGGCACCTTTGATTACCAACTTGCGCATGGACCCCTTCGAGCGGGCCGAGCACGAGAACGCCATGGGGTATCAGAGATGGTACATGGACCGCATGTTCATCATCGCACCCGCCGCGGGGTATGTCGGCAACTGGCTCCAGAGTTTCAAGGAGTTTCCGCCGCGGCAGAAGCCCGGTTCGTTCACATTGGATCGCGTGATGGAGGCAGTGACATCGAACTCGGGCAATAAGTGACAGTCACTCCGCCGCGACCGCGGCCCCATGTTGACCCACCGCGTGCCCTGACGTGAAGAAGTCGAATGTCGGGTACCACACCGCCCGTCATGGAACGCTTCGACAGCCACAACCATGAGCGACCGCGGTCGTCCATTAACATCGCGATGCCGATGGGCGGGCCAACATTCCGAGATGCGGCAAGCGAGCCGGACGCTCCGCTGCGCTAGTATCCTGCTTACTTCCTAAGAAGGGAGTTCAAGGCCGGAGTACGGTTTTCGGCATCGACGCTACAACGGAGCCACACCATGTCTGTCGTGAGTCAATCAGGTCATGCGGGAACGGCCGGCGGCACCCGCAGCGGGGTGAGCGTCTCAACCGGGCATCTCCCCGGTGCGGACATCGTCAGGAAACTGGTCTCGGAATCGCACCGGCGTTTCGTGTCCGACACCGAGGGCAAGGTCGCCGACTACATCCCGGCACTAGCGAAGACTCCGGCGCCGCTCTTCGGTGTGTGTGTGGCGGGGGTGGGCGGAGCGGTGTATGAAGCCGGGGATGCGGGGTACGAGTTCTCGATCCAGAGCGTGTCCAAG
>DDSA01000239.1:1908-11881 GCA_002343715.1 Phycisphaerales bacterium UBA2402
CTCGATCCAGAGCGTGTCCAAGCCGTTCGTGTTCGCGCTTGTATGTCAGGCGATCGGCGAGGATCAGGCCCGGGAGAAACTCGGGGTCAACAGCACCGGCCTGCCCTTCAACTCGGTGATTGCGATCGAACGCACCCCCGACGGGACGACCAACCCGATGGTCAACGCGGGCGCGATCGCGGCGACCAGCCTCGTGCCGGGTGAAACCGCCGAGGCGAAGTGGGCATTCGTGCGTGAGGGGCTCTCGCGGTTCGCGGGTCGGGAGCTGTCGCTCAACACCGAGGTGTACGAATCCGAGGCCGCGACGAATCAGCGCAACGAGGGGATCGCCAACATGCTCAGGGCCCACGGACGCATTTACTTTGATGCGATCGAGGCGACCGATGTGTATACCAAGCAGTGCTCGCTGAACGTGAGCGCCCGTGACTTGGCGATCATGGGCGCAACACTCGGCAACGGCGGGATGAACCCGGTCACCAAGGACCGGGTGATCGACCCTGTGCACTGTCAGCACGTGCTCGCAGTCATGGTGACCGCCGGGCTGTACGAGAACTCGGGCGACTGGCTCTACGCGACCGGGTTGCCCGGCAAGAGCGGGGTGGCCGGCGGGATGGTGACCGTTGCGCCCGGAAAGGGTGGGCTCGGGACATTCGCCCCCTTGCTCGACGGCGCGGGGAACAGCATCAAGGGGCAACTCGCGGCGAGGTTCCTTGCGGAAGAGTTGGGCCTCAACCTCTTTGCTTCCGTTCCAGCGACGTGATAGTATCGGCTTCTGGACAGGATCCCGGAATTCGGCAAGTGATTGCGGCTCGTAGGGAAAAGGCACTACAGATGCCCTGTATGCGTGTGCGTGTGTGCTGATAGAAGCGAACGGCTATCGCCTCAAAGTTTTAAGGAATCGGATGCTTCGGTATATCAACCTCAGTGTCTCGGGCCGGATTGTCTTGCCCCTGCTGGCCTTGTCGATGCTCGCGGGCGGGTGTCGGCGTGGGGACCCCGTACAGACAGATCGGATACGTCCGGTCAAGACGACGGTGGTGACCGCGACGGAGGCGACTCAGACGCGGCTCTTCTCAGGCCGGGTGGTTGCGTCACGCGAGGCGGATCTTGCCTTCCGGGTCTCCGGGCTTTTGGCCTCGTTGCCTGTACGAGAGGGACAGCGCGTCACCACGGGCGATGTGGTGGCGGTGCTTCGCCAGGACGAGTTCCTGGCTCGCCAGAGCGTACTCCAGAGTCAACTCTCGCAGTCCGAAGCGGTGCTACGGGCATTGCGTGCGGGGCAGCGTCCCGAGGAGCGTCTCCGTCTGGAGTCGCAGGTTCGCGCGGCCGAGGCGAGGCTCGCCAACGCGAAGGCCGAGTTTGACCGTTTTTCCGAGTTGATCAGAGAGAACGCGGTAGCACGAACCGAGTTCGAGCTGCGCGAGACGCAGTATCGGGTGGCGCAGGAGGATCTGAAGTCCGCCCGCCAACTCTTCGAGCAGAGCGCCATCGGCAGGCAGGAGGACATCGAGGCGCAGGAAGCGGACATCGCCGCGCTGCGTGCCCGCCTCCAGGAGATCAATATCCAGCTCGATGACAGCACGATCCGCGCGCCGTTCGACGGGGTTGTGGCGAAGCGGTTCGTGGAGGAGAGCCAGAACATCGGCGTCGGCCAGCCTGTGATTCGGATACAAGACTCCAAAGAGTTGACGGTGGCGATCGATGTCCCCGAAGCCGTCATGGCATCGGATCTTCGTTCTGATGACATCGTTGGGCTGTTCGCCGAGTTCAACGCCGCGCCGGGGCGTCAGTTCCCGGTGGTAATCCGGGAGGTTGCTCAGGTAGCCGACCCGATCACGCAGACGTTCCGCGTGAGGGCCGCGATGGCCGCGCCCGAAGGGCTCAACCTTCTGCCCGGGATGACCGCATCGGTTCGCCTGACGAAGCGGAGCACGTCCGCCGCGGGGCTCATCCGCGTGCCCGTGACGTCGATCATGAGAGAGAGCTCGGGCGAATCTGTTGCATGGATTCTCGGGGAGGACCGCACGGTTCGCCGACGCACGGTGCGCCTCGGTGAGATCGCGGGGCCGAGCATCGAGGTGGTCGAGGGGCTCAAGCCGGGCGAGCGGATCGCGGTGGCCGGGGTGACGCAACTGAAAGACGGCATGATCGTGCGTGACCTGGGCGACGGGCTGGGGGTTCGTCCATGAATCTCGGTGTTGCTTCGATCAAAAAATCTCGGGTCACCTGGTGTGCGCTGCTCCTCATCCTGCTCGGCGGCGTGCTTTCGTACATGAACCTGGGACGCTTGGAGGACCCCGAGTTCACGATCAAAGAAGCCCTCATCATCACCGAGTACCCCGGCGCCAGCGCCGAGGAGGTGGCGCAGGAGGTGACCAACCCGATCGAGATCGCCGTGCAGCGCCTGGGCCAGTTGCGCCGGGTCGAGTCCATGTCGATGCGAGGCCGGTCGGTCGTGAGCGCGATCATCGAGGACCGGTTTCACAAGGACGCGATCCCCCAGGTATGGGACGAACTGCGGCGGAAAGTGGCCGATGTGCAGGGGCAGCTCCCACCGTCTGTGCGCGGCACGTCCGTCGTGGTAGACGACTTCGGCGATGTGTACGGAATCTTCCTGTCGATCAGTGGCGAGGGGTTCACACAGCCCGAACTTCGACGATACGCCGAGTTCCTGCGTCGAGAGCTTCTCCCGGTCCAGGACGTCAAGAGTGTGCAGTTGTTCGGTGTTCATCGCGAGGTGGTCTACCTCGAGATTTCGCGGCAGCGCTTGTCGCAACTGGGGATCAATGAGGATGAGATTTATGCGCTGCTTCAGGCGAAGAACATCGCCGCCGATGGCGGACGCGTCCGCGTGGGCGAGGAGTACATCGTGGTCGACCCCGAGGGGGCTTTCGACTCGGCGGAGTCGATGCTCGACACGGTGATCGGCTCGGACCGCACGGGCCGCCAACTCTTCCTTCGAGACGTGGCGACCATTGACCGCTCGTACGAAGAGCCGCCGCGTCGGATCATGCGGTTTGACGGCAAACCGGCCATCGGGCTTGGTATCTCGACCGTGCAGGGCGGCAACGTCGTGGTCATGGGCAACGGGGTGCACAAACGCCTCGAGGAACTCAAGATTCATCAGCCCATCGGCATCGAGATCGGGCAGGTGAACTTCCAGTCTGACGCGGTGCTCGTGTCGACCAATGCGTTCGTATTCAACCTTGTCAAGGCGGTCACGATCGTCGTCATCGTGCTGCTCTTCGCGATGGGCATGCGCGCCGGGCTGATGATCGGGATCGTGCTGCTCATCACTATCCTCGCGACCCTGCAGTTGATGTACGCCCAGCAGATCCTCATGGAGCGGATCTCGCTGGGCGCCTTTATCATCGCGCTGTGCATGCTCACCGATAACGCGATCGTCATCGCCGAGGGCATGAAGGTCCGCATCGAGGCGGGCGAGGACAAACTCGAAGTCGTCCGCGACGTCGTCGCCCAGAACCAGTGGCCGCTGCTGGGGGCGACGGCCATCGCGGTGATCGCGTTCGCCGCGATCGGTCTCTCCGAGGACAGCACCGGCGAGTACTGCAACTCGCTCTTCTGGGTGATCGCGATCTCGCTCACGATCTCGTGGATCGCGGCGATTACGGCGACGCCGCTGCTGGGGTACTACCTGTTCAAGCCCGTTGCCGGCTCGCAGGACCACGATCCGTACAAATCGCCGATGTTCAAGGCCTACCGGGCGTTGCTCATCGCCGCGCTGCGTGTGCGATGGGTCGTGCTCATCGTCGTCGGGGTCATGTTTGTGGCGTCGATCTACGGGTTCGGGCTGGTACGTCAGAGCTTCTTTCCTCCAGCGACACGCCCGCAGTTCCTGATTGACACGTTCCTGCCCGCGGGGACACACATCCGCCAGTCCGAGGCCTTCGCCGACCAGATCGAGAAGCACCTTCTCTCGCAAGAAGGCGTCAAGAACGTGACGACGTTCGTTGGCGGGGGCGGGCTGCGGTTCCTGCTCGTCTACAGCCCGGAAGGGGAGAACCGCGCGTTCGTGCAGTTCCTGGTCAATGTCGACGACGAGAGTTATCTCGACGGACTCATCGCGGGCATCCAGTCGCACCTGGACACGAACTACCCGGACGCCAACTCCATCGCGAAGAAGTTCCTGCTGGGACCGGGCAAGGGCGGGCGGGTTCAGGCACGCTTCCAAGGCCCGGACCCGATGGTGCTGCGAGGGATCTCGGCCCGGGCTCGCGAAATCTTGAACGAGGACGGGCTGGCCATGGCCATCCGTGATGATTGGCGAGAGCAGGAAAAAGTCATCCGGCCTGTGCTGCAGGACCTCTCGGCCCGGCGCAACGGGATCACGCGTGTCGATGTCTCTCGCGCCCTCCAGACCAGCCTTGAGGGCCGGACGGTCGGGTTCTATCGCGAGCCGGCCAGCCTCGGAGGCGGGGTGTACCCGCAGGAAACGCGGCTCCTCCCCATCATCGCGCGCCCGCCGGCGAACGAGCGGACCGAGACCGCGGCGATCGCGGACATGCAGATCTGGAGTCCGGTCGCCGGACGCATGATCCCGATGAGCCAGGTGGTATCGGGGGTTGAGGTGGCGTGGGAGGATCCCGTCGTGATGCGTCGCGACCGGTTCCCCACTGTCACCGTCCACGCCGATCCACGGGCCGGGCTTCCCAGCGAGCTCCTTGGGCGCGTGCGGGCCAAGATCGAAGGCATCGAACTGCCCGAGGGCTATCGGCTGGAATGGGGCGGGGAGTTCGAGGATTCATCCAACGCCCGGGCCGCCCTCGCGCAACCTCTTCCCGCGACGATCGTGCTCATGGCGTTCATCGTGCTGTGGATCTTCAACTCGGTGCGGTCGGCGGCGTCGATCTGTCTGACTGTCCCGCTCATCATCATCGGCATTACGGTCGGGATGCTCCTCACGAACGCCGCGTTCGGCTTCATGGCGCTGTTGGGGGCAATCGCACTCGCCGGGGAGCAGATCAAGAACGCGATCGTGCTTGTGGACGAGTTCGGCACGCAGCTCGAACTCGGCAAATCGCCCTACAACGCCGTTATCGACGGCGCTGTCGGGCGTTTGCGCCCGGTGATGCTCGTGGTAGTCACCACCGTTCTGGGCATGATCCCGCTGCTGTCCGACCCGTTCTTTTCCGCGATGGCCGTGACGATCATGTTCGGGCTTGCGTTCGCCGCGTTCCTGACCATGATCGTGGTTCCGTCTCTGTACTGCATTTTCTTCCGAATCCACCCCGAGAAATGAGACCGCGGGGTGTGCCCGAGCCGCCCGAGTGAACACTTGATCTCGCCAACCCGAGAAGGGAGACCCCATGAGCGGACCATCCGCAGTTGCCGCCCCGAACGACCGTTCGTCGTGGACACCCATGATCGTGATCGCCATGGGCCAGGCGTTGATGTCCTTCAACGTCGCGGCCATCCCGGTGTCCATGTCGGGGATGGTGAAGAGCTTCGAAACTCCCCCGACGACGGTGGGCGTGGCGATCATCATGTACTCGCTTGGCGTCTCGGGCTTTGTCATGCTCGGTGCCAAACTCGGCCAGCGTTTCGGCTCGAAGATCTTCTTCCAGGCCGCGGTTCTGATGTTCTTGTGCGCGATGGTGCTCATGGTCGTTAGTCCCCGGGCCGAGATCATGCTCCTGGCCCAGGGCCTCGCGGGCCTCGCCGGCGCGGCGCTCGTGCCGTCGCTTGTCGCGCTGATCGCCAACCACTACCGCGGGGATCAGCAGGCCCAGGCGGTCGGTTGGCTCGGCTCGGCCCGCGCCATCGCCGGCGTACTCGCCTTCGTCACCGTCGGTTTCGTTGCCGCGTTCAACTGGCGCCTCGGGTTCGGCCTGCTCATCCTCCACGCCGCGGCCATCCTTGTGCTCAGTTTCAAGCTCAAGCCCTCCGCCCCCAAACCCGAGGTGAAGATCGATGTTGTTGGCGTCTTCCTCGCCGCCATCGGCATCATCCTCATTATCTTCGGGTTCAACAACATCAGGTCCTGGGGCGCGCTGACGGCCCTTCCGGGCGCCCCGTTCGATCTGGTCGGAGTCTCGCCCGCGCCGATGTTCATCGTCGCGGGGGTCGTGACCATGACCATGTTCTTCCTCTGGTCCTTCCGTCGCGAGGCCGCCAACAAGACTCCGCTGCTCGCGCTGCAGGTGGTCAGTTCTCCGCGTGAGTGGGCGACTGTTGCGGCCCTGTTCCTCATCGTGGCGATGGAAGGGGCGATCAACTTCTCCGTCCCGCTCTACATCCAGATCGTCCAAGGCCGATCGAGCATGCAGACATCGTTCGCGATGATGCCCTTCATGCTCACGGTCTTCTTTACCGCCATCCTCGTCGTCCGCCTGTACAACCGCCTCAGCCCGCGCCAGCTCGCCTTCATCGCCTACATCGCGGTCTCTATCGGCATGGCCTGGCTTGCCTTCGTTATCCACAATGACTGGAGCACCATTCCGGTCATCATCGGCCTCGTCATCGTCGGCGTTGGCCAGGGTTCGCTCGTCACCCTGCTGTTCAATGTCCTCGTCACCGCATCCCCCAAAGAACTCGCCGGGGATGTCGGCTCGCTGCGTGGCGTCACGCAAAACATGGCCGCGGCCGTCGGCACGGCGGTCGTCGGCGCTGTGCTCGTCGGACTCCTCGGATCGTTCGTCCTCAGGGAAGTTGACCGCAGCACGGTCATCACCCCCGAGCTCGCCGCGCAGGTCGATCTGAGCAGCATCAACTTCGTCGGCAACGACCGCCTCCGGGAAACCATGGCAGCAACAACGGCCTCGCCCGAGCAGGTCGAGAAGGCCGTCCGCATCAATGAGAACGCCCGCCTGCGAGCCTTGAAGACCGGCTTCATCATCATGTCCGGCATAGCGCTTCTGGCCCTGCTCCCGTGCAGCATGCTCCCCTCGTACAAGCGCGGCGAGATCCCCCCCGACGACAAGCCCCGCCCGGCCCCTAAGTCTTAAGGAGGTCAACCGTGAACCGACACGTCAGAATCAGGCCCCGATCGTTCGCCTCGTTATCACACGTCGCGATGCAGAAGCTGGCAAGGGCAGGCGTGCTGTGCGGGCTTTCCTTGGCCCCGGCGATCGCGTTCCTCGCGCAACCGTCGCGGGTCTTGGCCCAGTCGCCAGCGGCTTCGCCACCCTCCGAGCCTGTACCAGCACCTGCGTCGTCCGCGGCGGAGCCTCCGGAACCGCCGCCCGACCCGGCATCCGACGGCTTCATGCTCAAGATCGACCCCGCGAAGTTTGAGTTTTCTCCCGGCGAGACCGTCGAGTATCCCCCCTCGATGGAAAAAGAGATCGAGACGGTCCGACGGGGGATGTTTGAACTCGACTTCATCGAAAGCCCGATCCGCTCGTACACCGAATGGTCGGACAAGTTCGAGCTCGAAACCGGCCTTCGCTTCCACCTCGCCTATACCGCTCTCTTCCAGCAGGCGAGCGGCGGTCCCGGCGACCGCACACGCTTCGCCGGCGATCTCGACCTCATGGGCTTCTGGACCTTGATCGGGCGCGGGACGAAGGACCGTGGCTTGCTCGTGGCCTCCGGCGAATACCGGCACCAGATAGGTTGGGAGAACCCGAACTCGCTGCGCGATGATGTCGGCACACTCCAGCGCACTACGGGCGGGTTCGACGACCGTGGCATTGTGCTCCGCGATCTTTTCTACATTCAACACCTCTTCGAC
The DNA here is from genome assembly GCA_002343715.1 of Phycisphaerales bacterium UBA2402. Lineage (GTDB taxonomy): Bacteria > Planctomycetota > Phycisphaerae > Phycisphaerales > UBA1924 > UBA2402. The sequence continues at coordinate 9,602 of DDSA01000239.1, forward strand.
GAGCGCCTCCGCCTGCTCGCCGGGCGCGCTGACGTTTCAGACCTTGTCGGTGGTCACCGTCTGCAGAGCATCAACCTTTTCTTTCTCAATCGCGCGTTTTCCGCCGATTCCACCACCGCCTACCCCGGCGGCCACGTTACAGCCGCGAGCGCATCGATCCGCCCTGTTGACTGGTTCTACGTCACCGGCGGCGCTGCCAACGGCTACGGGCGGTCGACCATCAATGACATGCCGTACCTCGACGAAGAGAAGTTCTTCTACTTCGGCGAGATCGGATTCACGCCCACCATCGAGGGCCTGGGGTCCGGTCGTTACGCCGTTCTCTTCTGGCACATGGACGAGCGTGAACTCATCAACAGCCCCAGCGACTCCGGATTCACGATCATCCTCGAGCAGGACCTCAACGACAGTCTCCATGTCTTCGCCCGCTATGGCAATGCCGACGATGGATTGATTACCAGCATCAAGAGTTCGACCCAGGCCGGTATGGGTTTTCGTGGGATGCTCGGCAGCCCCGACAACCTCACCGGAGCGGCGTTTGCGTATACAGAACCGGCGGTCGCCACGCGTGACGAGAAGGTCGTCGAGGTCTTTCACCGCTTCCAAGTCTCGCCCCATATCCAGTTCACGGTCGATGTCCAGGGCATCTTCGACCCCACCAATGCACCGGACGACGACGCCATTGCCGTCCTTTCTCTCAGATTGCGCATCGCGTTCTAAGCCCGACGGGATCCGAGGTCAATTCCATGAGCCTTCCCAAACTCCTGTTCATTTCTCTCGGCGGCACGATCACCATGATCCCCAGCGCCTCGGGCGGCATCTCGCCGAAGCTCGGGGCCGCCGAACTCATCGCTTCCGTGCCGGAACTCGCCGGGTTAGCCACCATCGAGGCCCGCTCGCCCTTCAAGCTCCCCAGCCCATCGCTCACCCCGGCGATCATCGTCGAGGTGGCACGCACGATCGATGAGGCCCTGCGTTCAGGCTTCGACGGCGCGGTGGTCATTCAGGGCACCGACACCATCGAGGAATCGGCGTTCCTGCTCGATCTGCTCATCGGTTCGGACAAGCCGGTCGTCATCACCGGTGCCATGCGCGGGGCCGACGCCCCCGGTGCCGACGGGCCCGCCAATCTGCTCTCTTCCGCCATCGTCGCGGCTTCGCCCCAGGCGCACAAGGCGGGCGTGCTCGTGGTTCTGAACTACGACATCCACGCCGCCCGATTCGTGCAGAAATCGCACACGGCCCTCCCCTCGGCCTTCCTGTCACCGCTCGTCGGCACTCTTGGCGTGGTCGCCGAGCGGCGAGTTAGTCTCTACGCGCGAGTCGCGCCGCTCCCGAAACTCCCGCTCAACGACGGCCCTCCGGTGCCCATCGCGCTGATCAAGGTCGCCATGGGGGACGACGGAAGACTCCTCCGTGCCTTGCCAGGGCTTGGCTTCAAGGGCGTCGTCATCGAGGGCATGGGAGCCGGCCACGTTCACGCCGATGTCGCGCCCCTCATCGGAGAGTTGGCCGCCAAGGTCCCCGTTGTCCTCGCGAGCCGATCGATGACAGGACCGGTTTTCACCAGCACCTACGGCTACCCGGGTGCCGAGATCGACCTGATCAAACGCGGTGCGATCCCGGCGGGGTACCTTTCGGGCCTCAAGGCACGGCTGCTCCTTGGTCTGTGCCTGCGCACAACGACGGATGCCGCGGCCGTGCGGGATGCCTTCGCTCCATACCAGTAATCGTCTTGGGTTCGCGCCCGACGCGTCACATGATCTATCGGATACAGAGATGAACCAGCACGTCGATCAATGGTCTCCTACTCGGCCGCTCTTCGCAGCGTGCCCGTTCTCGCGTGCCACGCCGCGAGCAGGCTCCGCTGTTGCCGCAGCTTGTCTGGTCGTCGCCGCGGGTGTCACGATGTCCGGTTGCAAAGTCGGGCCCAACTACACAACTCCTGAAGCCGAGGTCAACGCCTCGTGGCTCGCTGACGCCGCACCCACGGCCGTCAATCCCCGCTGGTGGGAGTCATTCGAGGACCCGACGCTGACCAAGCTTATCGAGTCCTCGGCACGCCAGAACCTGACGCTCCGCGCCGCCGGCCTTCGTGTGATCGAGGCCCGCGCCAGGCGTTCCATCGCCGTCGGCCGGTTCTTCCCGCAAACCCAGGCCGGCACCGGTGTTGTGGGCGCTAATCAGTTGAGTCAGAACTCGGTGATCGGCCAAGGGGCGGACCGCTCGTTCTCAGAAGCCTTCCTCGGGCTGGAAGCCGCCTGGGAACTCGATTTCTGG